>JBBQZA010000430.1:0-1509 GCA_038208175.1 Burkholderiales bacterium | reverse complement strand
CACCGTTGAGGATGCGGGCGTAAGCCATTGAATTTGCAAAGAAAGAGAGGCGGCTGACCAGGGGATTGATAGGATGGTTGTTACGAAGCACCCAAACCATTTTTCCGAAGGCCAGCCACCATGGATCGTACCGCCCGAAGTGATTTGCATCAACGTCGAAGCAGCATCGGACGCCGGGTCAAGGCAACCCAGGCGGTGGAGTTCTTCAACGTGCTGACGAGTCCAAAGTTGCTCCAGACCACCGAAGCGCTGCAGCCCGAACACCGCGAACGGCTGTATCCGCCGACGGTGACGCTGTCCATGTTCATGCGCCAGGTGCTGGAAAGCGATGGCTCGTGCCAGAAGGCGGTCAACGGCTGGGCAGCGCAGCGCGCCGCCGATGGGCTGGCGCCGTGCAGCGTTCGTACCGGCGGGTTCTGCCGGGCACGCCAGCGCCTGCCGCTGGAGATGGTCAGCACGCTCACGCGCCAAACCGGCCGCCTGCTCAGTCAGAAGGCGCTGTCGCCATGGCTGTGGCGCGGTCGCGCGGTCAAGCTGGTGGATGGCACCGGACTGTCGATGCCCGATACCCCGCACAACCAAGCCATGTATCCCCAACCGAGCACCCAGGCGAGCGGAGTCGGCTTTCCCCTGGCGCGACTGGTCATGGTCATTTGCCTGGCCACCGGCGCGGCGCTCGATGCGGCGATCGGGCCATACAGCGGCAAAGGCACTGGCGAACTTGGCCTGGTACGGCGCCTGCTCGAAGGCTTTCGCCCAGGCGATGTGATGCTTGGCCGTGTCCCTGTATTGCAACTACTTCCTGATCGCCACGCTGGTGGCCAAAGACGTGGATGTGCTGTTCGAGCAAAACGGATCGCGAATCACCGACTTTCGACGTGGCCAGGCGCTGGGCACGCCGGACCACCTCGCGCGCTGGCCCAAGCCGGCGGCGCGCCCTGAGTGGATGACGCCCGAGCAGTACGCGCAGTTCCCCGATGAACTGACGGTACGCGAGGTCAAGGTCGCCCACCGGGTGCTGGTCACCACGCTGCTGAACCATCGGCAGGTCGGCAAGGACGATCTCTCGGCGCTGTATGCGCGTCGCTGGAATGTCGAGTGGGACCTGCGCAACCTCAAGACCACCACGGGCATGGATGTGCTGAGTTGCCAGACGCCGCAGATGAACGAGAAGCAGTTGTGGGTCCATCTGCTGGCCTACAACGTGATCCGACTGCTGATGGCACAAGCCGCGTCCAATGCCGGCATCGACCCGCGCAACCTGAGCTTTAAGCACACCGTGCAACTGTGGACAGAATGGGTCTCGCGGGGCCTGTCGGCCACGAATGATTGCGGGCGCTTGTTCAGGCTGATTGCCCAATGCACGGTAGGCAATCGTCCGGGGCGCATCGAGCCGCGAATGCGAAAACGAAGACCCAAGCCCTATCCCTGGCTGAAGGTTCAGCGTGCCACGCGCGCCGAAAAATCAAACTCCATGGTCATGATTGGGAGGCAAAGTAAGTGCCATTC
>JBBQZA010000429.1:0-1534 GCA_038208175.1 Burkholderiales bacterium | reverse complement strand
CCAACAAGATCATCGCCCGCGAACTGGGCATCAGCGAAAAAACCGTCCAGGTGCACCGTCATAACACCATGACAAAGCTGGGCGTTCATTCAGGAGCAGAAATCACTCGATTGCTGATGGACGCAAAAATCGAGCCTTCTTCGGCACCCTGATCCAGCGTCAGCAGCGTGGTGGCTAGAGCGCATTCGTTCTGACCAGCAAACAATTTATTTGGCATCAAATAGGCTTCTTGCGCAGGCTGCGTATGCGCTAGCAGCTACTATTTCAGTAGCAAAAAATGCTGGATTTATTGCATGCCGTGATTGCCAGTCAAACGGATTCCGCCATAGCACGAAACAGGCCTCGAATTAATGGTCAGCACTGCCCGCATTGATTGAATCTGGTTCATGCCCGTACCAGTCTGGCCGGCAAGCCTTGCCGCACTGCAGTGCCGGCGACAGGATCGACGAACACATTGCGCCCATTGCGGGTCGGGTCACTCAAGCCAATGTCGTTGAGATTGATGCCTGCAGCAATCGCGGGTTCATGCACTTGCATCTTGTCGCCGATGCGGTGCGCGCGGGCACCATGCTCACGATGACCAAAACCGTGTTCAACTGCGATCACGCCCCGTTGTACGCCATGTCGCAGCATCACAGTCGCCTTGGCGCGGCCTCCAGGAGTTTCGAGGTAGACCTGGTCGCCGCTGCGTAAGCCCAGTCGGGCCGCATCTTCCGGGTGTAGCGCCACAGGATTGTCTGGATGGATACCTCGCAAGCGACGCGCGCCGATACTGTATGCGTTTTGCAGGGGCGATTTATAGCTGATCAATTGCAGAGGCCATTGGGTCTCTGGGTAGCGCGTGCGTACCGTTGTGCCATCGGCAAAAGCGGGCTCCTGCCAGGACGGGGTGCCTGAAAAACGTTGTCCAGTCACACTGTTTTTGCTGGTTCCGAGGTTCTCGTTATAGAGCATCATGGGCTTGATGAAGCGGTGTGTGGACCAGTCAGCAGGATAGGGCATGTCTTTTTTTGCCGTAAGTACGGTGGCACCTACCGCAGGGGGCGATTCAAGACCGAACATTTCCTTGTAGTTTTGGTAGCGTCCTCCCCGTGCCAGTATGAAGGCCACCTTGCGCCACTCTTCAGGCTTGAGGGTTTTTTCAAGTTGTGGCTGGATGCGGCTCACGCCCGACAGAAAAATATCTTCGTCGCTGGCTTCAGGCACCGGTATCTTGCCCTGCCATGCGATATTGGCACCACCGCGCAGATACCAGTCCTCGGCTCGCTCCAGTGGGCAAGGCTGGCCTTCGCTGTCTGTCAGACCTGCCGGTCCGAAGCCAGGCAATTGCATGGCCTTGGCCAGCGCAAGGAAAAAAGTTTCCATCCCGATGGCCTGGCCATCAGGTAGTTTTTGGGACTTTGGTTCAACCACTGGCCAACGCGCAGTGCTCATCTTGACGGCCACTCCGCCCCATGCACCTGCCCAGCCCCAGCTTTCGTACATCAGCGAATCCGGCACGATGTAATCGGCGAAAGCCGTGGTTTCATTAATG
>JBBQZA010000428.1:0-1546 GCA_038208175.1 Burkholderiales bacterium | reverse complement strand
TCTTGGTACGCAATTCGGTTTCACTGCTCCAGGGACCAATGACATGCTCCAGTTCTGCGCGGTTGGGCGTGATGAGGCTGGCATTCCTGTAACGTTCGAAATCTGAACCTTTGGGGTCCACCAGAACCACCTTGCCGGCAGTCTTCGCCTGGGCAATCATGGCCACGATGTGTGCCAGGCCGCCCTTGCCGTAATCCGAAAACAGGACAGCCTGGTGCTCTGGGTAAAGGGTTTCAAAGGTGGCGGACTGGGATGCCAGCACTTCATGTTCAGGTGTGTTTTCAAAGTCCAGCCGCAGCAATTGCTGCTGGCGCCCGATCACGCGCAATTTAACCGTGGTTTTAAGATTTACATCACGGCCGAAGTAGGGCGTGATGCCGGTTTTCGCCACCAGGTCTTCCAGCGTATGGCTGGCTTCGTCTTCGCCCACCACCGTCAACAGGGAGGCCTGCGCCCCCAGCGTCACGATGTTATAGGCCACATTGGCGGCTGCGCCAATCCGTTCTTCGGTACGTGTCACGCGCACGACAGGCACTGGCGCCTCGGGTGAGATGCGGTCAACGGCACCGTACCAATAGCGATCCAGCATGGCATCGCCCACCACCAGGACGCGAGCCGATGCGATTTTTTCGGGAGTGATGGTCGGGTTCATTTTTGGTAAGGTCAACAGCTTTACAACTCTTCAATGCGGCGCACGGGGTAGCTGTCCCATGCCTGGCAGCCTGGGCAATGCCAGAAATGCTGGGTTGCTTCAAAGCCGCAAGCGGCGCAACGGTAGCGCATCAGGGGTTTGGTGGCCTGATCCATCGCCCGCTGCACCAGCGTGTGGTGATGTTCGTCTTCAAGTGTCTCTCCTGCAACCCACTTGCTGGCCGCCACCAGGGAAATTTCACGCTCCATGTGCGTCACATACCAGTTACGGGCGGACAAGGAATCTTTTTCAAGCTTGACAATAGCCTCGATCAGGTCAATCGAAGGTGCCTGGGCATAGCCGGCCTTGAGCAGCGCCAGCGCGGCTTGCTGTTCGCCACTGCTTTGCGCCACATTGGCCAACAGGTTGGCGGCCAGCGGCAAGGCCTGCGGGGCGACCGTGGTGAGCGTGCGCAGTGTCTGAAACGCATCCTGTCCCTGGCCTAGCTGGCTTTGGAGCTTGGCCATATCAATCAATGGCCTGGCGGAAGCGGGCGCCATGGCGACAGCCTGCATGAGGGTTTCAAGCGCCACGCCGGTATCGCCCGTGGCGATGGAAGCACTCGCCTGTTCGCACAAATAATGCGACTGCCGCGTACTGAAACTGCCGTGGCTGGAATTTCCAAGCCGGGCGGCAATTTTGGTGGCATTGGCCCAGTCACGCGAACGCTCGTAAATCGACAGCAGTGCAAGCCGGGCTTCCTCTTCAAACGGTGTGCCTTCGAGCTTGCGAAGCGCAGCCTCGGCACGATCAAGCAGTCCGGCTTTCAGGAAATCCAGTGCCAGCGCATGCTGGGCGCGCTCGCGTTCGGGCTGGGTCAAGTCGCCGCGCGACATCAGATGCTCATGAACCCGA
>JBBQZA010000427.1:0-1664 GCA_038208175.1 Burkholderiales bacterium | reverse complement strand
GGCTCCAGCTGCGCCGCCGCCTGCTCGTAGGCCGGCGCCATCTGGCGGCACGGGCCGCACCACGGCGCCCAGAAATCGACCAGCACCGGAATCTGGTTGCGGCCGATGTGACGGTCAAACGCGGCTTCGTCGAGCGCTGCGGAATGCGCGGTGAAAAGCGCCTTTTTGCAGTTGCCGCAGGTCGGGTCGCTTCCAAGCTGGTCGGCGCGAACGCGGTTGGTGGTGTGGCAATGCGGGCAGACAATGTGCAGTGGTTCGATCATGAGGCGCAGCTTGGGGTCGGCTTGCGCATTTCAAGCGCCTGGCTGCAATGCAGCTGACTCCTGCATCAGGCGCGCAAAGTGAAATTTCATTGAACTATCGGCTCGGCCATGGGCTTATTCGATGGCTTGGCGAACTTGCGCCGGTTGCGCCGAAAATAGACATTTTTGCTACCTGAAGGAGTGCTGGTTTTGAATTCGTTCTGGATGCGCTTTCGTCCCGTCGCAGGGCTGCCGGCTTTTTTGTGCCTGTCGGCCATGCTGACGGCCTGCGCCATGCCGATGAAAGCAACGCCGCCCCAGGAAGAGTTCGGCGACATCGCGACCTATTCGCGGCTGTTCGACGCTACGCCCGCGCAAACCTGTGAAGCTGCCCGCAGGGCTTTGCTGAGCCAGGGTTACCTCATCAGCACGGCAAGCAAGGACCTGGTCGAGGGCCGAAAAAACTTTCAACCCGAGCCTGAATCGCACCTGCAGATGCAGATCCGGGTCGTATGCGCTCCTGATAGCAGCGACGGGAAAGTCAGTCTCGGCTTTGTTTCGGCCCTGCAGGACCGCTACTCGCTGAAGAAAACCAACAATTCGGCCAGCCTGGGTGTCGGAATGATCGGCTCGGTTTCGCTGCCGTTCAGCTCAAGCAACGAGTCGATGGTCAAGGTGGCAAGCGAAACCATTTCTTCGAGCGTTTTTTACGACCGCTTTTTCGACCTGGTGAAGCGTTATCTGACAGTTGAGGAGTCAGCCGGCGAATCGCCCTGAGCTGCCGGCGCAGCGCTGCAAGACAAGACAGCTTCGCTTTCCCGCCAGACGCCGGGCGCCAGGGCGTCCAGCGCGTAGGGACCAATGGTCGCGCGGATCAGCCGCAGGGTGGGAAATCCGACGGCGGCGGTCATGCGGCGTACCTGCCGGTTGCGGCCTTCGCGAATGCCAAGCGCGATCCAGGCGGTTGGCAGCGACGCACGGACCCGAATCGGCGGCTCGCGTTCCCATAGCGCTGGCGGCTCGGCCATCAGGCTCGCGCGGGCAGGGCGCGTCGGGCCATCCCTGAGTTCGACTCCGTGCCGCAGGGCGTTCAGCGCAACCTCGTCCGGAACGCCTTCGACCTGGACCCAGTAGGTTTTTTCCATCTTGAAGCGCGGGTCGGCAATCCGCGCCTGGAGCCTGCCGTCGTTCGTCAGCAGCAGCAAGCCCTCGCTGTCCGCATCGAGCCGGCCGGCCACGTACACATCCGGAACAGCAATGAAGTCCTTGAGTCCGCGCCAGCGGCCTTCAGGCGTGAACTGGCTGAGCACGCCGTACGGCTTGTTAAAGAGGATCAGGCGGGCGCGGCCAGACAGGTTCATGGCGGCGAAGCATAGCAGCCTGTCGGACTTAGGAATCGTCGGCTGCAAATCGACCGCAGCG
>JBBQZA010000426.1:0-1688 GCA_038208175.1 Burkholderiales bacterium | reverse complement strand
AGCGACACGCTGCTGATGAACAGCCCTTTGGGCTTGGCCGGCCACCGCTGCATGGCGTCGCTTTTTTTTGTCGCCGGCAGTAGGCTGGAACGCCACCGGAGGCAACAAGCGCTGGACGTGGCGCGGCAGGTGATTGAAGCGCACCCTTTGTGCGCAAGCGCCGGCGCGACCAGCCCCGATGCGCAGATCGTCGTTGTCAGGGCGGTTGCGCCATTGGTCGAGCCGGCGATGACGCTGCTTAAACAGGTATGGCAGACCTGGCGCAGTCACTTCTGGCAACTGCCGGCATCCATGCCGCGAATCTGGTCGATGTAGGCGGTTTCTTCGTTGACATGGCCTGCTTGCCGTGATGTTTGTCGATGGACGAAGCTGTCCTACAGGCTAATCCGGCATTGCATGCCGCACGGCCGCTGCATTTGCCGTCAGACTGGGCCGATAATTTTTTTAGGAGTTTGACCATGCTGACATCCAATCAATCCCGTTTTTCGCATTCCGCGCGGCTCGACCGGCCGGGCAAGGGGGTGGCCAGGTTTGGATTTGGCGCTCTGCTGACCATAGCCGCTTTTACCGCCCAGATTGCTTCGGCTCAAATCGCCGCGGGCACAACCGGCATCGATGCCACTGGCAGCGCCCAAAGCGAAATGACCGCCTGCACCAGCGGAAAAACCCAACAGGCACGCGAAACCTGCATCAGGGAAGTTCGTAATGCGAACGCGGAAAAGCGCGCCGGCAAGCTCAGTACAAGCACGGACTATTCCGCCAACGCCATGAAGCGCTGCGACGTTTTCAAGGAAACCGATGACCAGGACGCCTGCAAGGCACGCATCCTGGGCGAAAGAAATGCTAGCGGCGGTGTGGCCGGCGGCGGCGTGCTTCGCGAATCCATCACCATCGTGCCTGCTTCGTCTCAGTAACTTGAAGTCTTGTTGATCGTGCCACGCGTCGCGTTCAGATGGCGACCAATTGGCGCACGCCATCAGCCTGCATGTTCTTGCCCAAACCGCGCGCGATGAATTCGCCGCGCTCCATCACAAGGTAGTCGTCGGCGAGATCCTCGGCAAAATCGTAATACTGCTCGACCAGCAGGATCGCCATGTCGCCCCGGTCTGCCAGCATGCGGATGACGCGGCCGATGTCCTTGATGATGCTGGGCTGGATGCCTTCGGTGGGCTCGTCCAGGATCAGCAGCTTGGGCTTGGCGGCCAGCGCTCGGGCGATGGCGAGTTGCTGCTGCTGGCCGCCCGACAAGTCGCCCCCTCTTCGGTTCAGCATCTGTTTGAGCACCGGGAAAAGTTCGAACAACTCGGCTGGAATCGGCGTTGCTGCGCTTTTGTAGGCCAGGCCCATTCGCAGGTTTTCCTCGACCGTCAGCCTTGCGAAGATTTCGCGTCCCTGGGGAACGAAGCCGATGCCCGCCCTTGCGCGTTCGTAGGGTGTGGCGTTGTGGATCTGCTTGCCTTCCAAGTCGATGCTGCCGGTCTTGATGGGGACGAGGCCCATCAGCGACTTGAGCAGCGTGGTCTTGCCGACGCCGTTGCGGCCCAGCAGAACGGTGACCTTGCCGAGGTGGGCTTGCAGGCTGACGTTGCGCAGGATGTGGGAGCCGCTGTAGTACTGGTTGATGTTTTTGACGTCTAGCATGGCGGCGCGGCGCATGGCCGTTTCGAATTGATGAGTCTTTGCTGAGG
>JBBQZA010000425.1:0-1714 GCA_038208175.1 Burkholderiales bacterium | reverse complement strand
GCTGAGCCAGGTCGAGTAACCTTCCCAATAGAACCAGTGCAGTTGCGTCGGCAGTTGCGGCGGCGACACATTGAACTTGACCGGATGGTAGAACCCACCACCATGCACGGCCCACAATTCACCCGTGACCCCCTGTTTTTGCAGCTCTTCGTCCTGCGCCGGTGTCAGGCTGCTGTCGAGAAAAACAAAGTAGAAAGACGAGCCAATCCAGGCAATGGCAGTGATGACATGCGTCCAGCGCAACAGCAGATTGGCCCAGTCGAGGTAGTAGCTTTCCATGAATTCCTGCCCTTATCTGTCGGTCACTCAATGCCGGTCCGGCAAGGTTTGCAAGATCTGTGCCGCAACCGCCACGGCAATCACGTCCGGTTCCTTGCCCGATATTCCGGGAACCCCAATCGGACAGGTCACATGGGCCAGTTCCTGCGCTGAAAAGCCGCGCGCGGCAAGCCTGTGCCGAAACGTCGCCCACTTGGTCTTGCTGCCGATCAGACCGACATAAGGCAGGTCAGCCTGCAAGCGCTGGCGCGTCAGGCAAGCCGCCACCACGTCCAGATCTTCGGCATGACTGAAGCTCATGATCAGCACACGCGACCCAGGCGTCAGGGTCGCCACCGCAGCCTGCACCGGATCGGAGTATTGACACGAAATGGTGGGCGGCAAGGACGACGGAAAAACCTCGTCACGGCTGTCAACCCAGGTCACATCCAGCGGCAGATGTGAAAACAGCTGCACCAGCGCATGGCCGACATGGCCGGCCCCGAACAAGGCCACCGGCGCATGCTGCGCCGCGAGCCGAATCCGCAGCGCATCGATGTCGGTGGCAGCGATCGGCTCGAAGCGAAGTTGTACCTCGCCGCCGCAGCACTGCCCCAGCGCGGGGCCTAGCGCGTAACGCACCAGAGCCTCACCCTGACCCCCAGACAAACGCTGGCGCGCATGGGCCAGGGCCTGAAACTCCAGATGGCCGCCGCCAATGGTGCCGACGGCCCCCTCGCCAAAGACGGCCATCCAGGCGCCCTTCTCACGCGGCACCGAGCCGCGTGAATCTATCAGCGTGACCAAAAAAGCGGTTTCATTGGCCAAACGCTGCAAAAATTGTTCCTCAGTCATCACAAACCACTACTTTTTGAAACTGAAAATATCTGCACAAGCTTCGATTTTCAGGCACAGTATGCACTTGAAGTTTGGGCAAGGCCGCAGATCGCCAAGCCCATCACAATTGACCCGCTTCGGAGACCTCACATCAACCTTGTTTTCAAGTTCTACCCTGGCTTGCTGGCCGTCGCCGCAGTCATTGTCAGTGTTATTGCCGTTGTGGTCGTCATCATGGCAGGCTACGAATCGACGCCCGTGCTTGTTCCACCACCGCTTGTCGCACCACCGCCTGTCGCGCCACTGCCAGCGCCGACCCCGCCAACGGTCGATATCGCACCCCGCCTGGAAGCGCCCTTGATCAACACCTCCAACGCCAGCACCCCACGCGAATACCGCCGCGATGCAGCCAGCCATCTTTACCGGCAAAACGCAGACCTGATTTACCAGGGCATGATGCCACCGCTGCTGTATGCCATTGGCGTGTTGCAAGTGGAAATTGATGCCACAGGTCAGATCATCGGCATTGAATGGCTACGCTCGCCCAAGCACGCGCCTGAAGTCGTTGCTGAAATTGAACGCATGGTGCGACGGGCGGCGCCGTTCCCGGCGCCGCTGC
>JBBQZA010000424.1:0-1779 GCA_038208175.1 Burkholderiales bacterium | reverse complement strand
ACGAGTTCGATGATTTGCGCGTCGCTGTGCTGGCCAGACATCTTGAGGAAGTCCAGCACCGGGTCGCAGGCGCGTGCGTACAAGGTGTAAAGCACGGCAATCGCCGGCAGCCGCGAATTGATGGCGCCCTGCGCCTGCGCCTGCTCGATCCAGCCGCCTATGCGCTCGCTGGCCTCCATCAGCCCGTCGAGATAGGCCTTGTTGCGCATCAGCGCGGCCCGCAGTATTGAGTTCTGGCTCGGCAGCGTGGGCATTTGCCCGGCCAGCTGCAACTGCATCATCCAGCGCACCACCGCGATCAGCTGATCGAGCGGCTGGGCGTCTGTCGGCAGGCTGGCCAGAAAGGTCCGGGCCTGGCCCAGCACCTGCACCATGGCCGCAGCCGCCAGGTCTTCCTTGCTGGAAAAGTGTTTGTAAAGGCTGGCTTTGGCAATGCCCACCTCGGCGGCCACCTCGTCGACCGTCATCATGTCAAAGCCTTTTTCAGCCAGCAGGCGGGTGGCCGACTGAACAATGGCGACCTCCCTGGCTTGCAGCATCTGCGTTTTGAAGGACAGCCGGGCCGGGCCGCCCTTCAACGCGCTGATTTTCGCTGTGGCTGGCTGGGTGCTGATCGCGGCGGGGCTGTGAGACATGGCTGCATTCTAGACAAAGAACCGATCGGCAAGACCAGAAATCAAACCAGCCCTGTCATTTTTTGACTTGATGGGGCAAATCATGACTAAACAGTCATAACACTTTGTTCCAATAGTTCAATTGCCGCTTATTTGCCTTTGCATGTATCTTGCATGGAGGGTATCGTGCAAGATTTTTTGCAGCTCGGTGCTAGCGGGAGCGCACCATGAAAAGCAATTTGTCCTACCTTGGCGCTTGGCTTGCCGTAGCCGGCCTTGCCGTGGTTCTAGCGATTTCCGCGCCCAACGAGTCCAGCGTGAGAGGCCGTTTGCCGGCCTTCATGGCGCAAACCCTGCTGCGCCAGCCGGTGGCCGTCCCGCAGGATCTGCCCGCCGAGCGCACGCTGGCGCTCATCACATTCCGTCGGGCGCACCAGGCTCAGGCGGAAAGCTGGATAGAGGGACTCAATCTGCGCAATGACCCGAGCATTGCCTGGATGCGGCTGCCGGTGCTCAACGACCCGGGCACGCCGACCGCGCGCAGCGTCAAGGAGAACAAATTGCGGGAGTTGTATCCGGCCGAATCCGAACGCGCCAAACTGGTGCCGGTGTTCACCGACCGCGGCAGTTTCGTGCGCTCCGCCGGCTTTGGGGGCATCGATCAGGTCTACGTCGTGGTGGTCAACCGCGAAGGCGAGGTGCTGGCCCGGGTCGAGGGGCCGTTTGATCCCGACAAGGCACAAGTGCTGCGGGCCACGCTGCTGGCACCCGGTTTTTAAGCCAGAAAAGCGCGTTGCCTGCCGCCGCCTGTTTGCTTTAGAGCGTCGCCTTACCCAGCGTGAAGTAAAACGTGGCGCCGCGCCCCACGGCCGACTCACCCCGGATCGTGCCGCCGTGGCGCACCACAATTTGCTGCACCGTCGCCAGGCCAATGCCGGTGCCAGCAAATTCCGACACGCCATGCAGGCGCTGGAAGGGCCCGAACAGTTTTTCGGCATAAGCCATGTCAAAGCCCGCACCGTTGTCCCGCACGAAATACACCGTTTCGCCCTGGCTGCCGCGCTGCTGACCAAAGGTAATCTCGGTGCGCGCTTGTTTGGCGCTGAATTTCCAGGCATTGCCCAGCAAGTTGTCGAGCAGCTGCTTGAGCAGGCGCGCATCGCCC
>JBBQZA010000423.1:0-1824 GCA_038208175.1 Burkholderiales bacterium | reverse complement strand
CCGGGCCATGCCACCGCCGGCCTGCCGGTCAACGGCGTCGGCGCGATTTCGGCGGCGCCGCTGGGCAATGCAGCGGTGCTGCCGATCAGCTGGATGTATTGCCGCATGATGGGCCCCCACGGCCTGACGCAGGCGACCGAGGTGGCGATTTTGAGCGCCAACTACATCAGTTCCGGGCTGAAAGACCATTACCCGACGCTCTATGCGAGTGAAAACGGCCATGTCGCACACGAGTGCATCCTGGATTTGCGGCCGCTGAAGGAAACCAGCGGTGTCACTGCCGAAGACGTTGCCAAGCGGCTGATGGACTACGGCTTTCATGCGCCGACGCTGAGCTTTCCGGTGCCCGGCACGCTGATGGTCGAACCGACCGAAAGCGAAACGCTGGCCGAACTCGACCGCTTCATCCACGCGATGATTGCCATCCGCGAGGAAATCCGGCAGGTCGAAAGCGGGCATTGGCCGCAGCACAACAATCCGCTGAAACACGCGCCGCATACCGCTGCCAGCCTGCTGGGGGTCGAATGGGACAGGCCGTATTCACGCGAACTCGCCGCGTTTCCGCTGGCCACGCTCAAGCAGGTCAAGTACTGGCCGCCGGTCGGCCGGGTTGACAACGTGTATGGCGACCGCAACCTGTCTTGCAGTTGCGTACCGGTCGGCAACTACGCCTGAGGAAAGCGTCGCGCCGGGCTGCAACAGGCCCAACGCGAATTCGTTTCGCTATTTATTTCATAGCTGCTTGCGCCCGATCTTAAAGGGCTGAAGGCCGATTTTGTTTGAAATAAGGTGTTGGCAGGGGATGCGGCAATCGACCAATTGCGGGGAATCACACCAGTTGCGCCTGATGACACGCGTATGGGCATCGAACAGCATCTCGTGACCCTGGCTGTGGTAGGCCACCAGCCAAAAGGCGCGACTGGCGCACAGCTTCATGTGCGAGACCTGCATGCGCCGGTAAATGCCGCCAACCACCAAACCTTCTTCGCTCCAGTCGAACTGGAATGCCTCGCCCAAGTCGAATTTCAGAGGCACGAAGGCTTTGACGTCTTTACCAGCGCCGACACGCCAGGCACGGATGAAATCGGTGACTCGGGTGTGTCCACCGGCATAGCCACCGGCCTTGATTTGCGCAAACAAGGCGCGTGCCGTGCACCTGTCCTGCTTGGGGCGCAGCGCATCAGCTTTGAGCGACTGCTCCAACTCATCGGCAAAGGCCGCCAGCTTGCCAAACGTCTTGGCCCGGATGTACTTTGGCGCTGCAACTTCCTCTGAGGCCGCGAGCCATCCCAGACCAGCGGCGTGGTCGCAGCGCCTCGGGCGGCGTCGTGTCGCTTTCTAGAGCCTGCCCGCTGCCGAGCCTTTTCATCAATGTTCAAACAATTCTTAACTAAAATGCGCTAAATTAAGCTCATTATTAAGAGCATTGGAGTTTTCATGTCCATCGCAGTCAACGACATCGTGGCGTTCTCAAGAGCGCGGACGCATCTGTCTGAATTGGTACAGGAAGTCGAAAACGGTGCTGAAAAAATCATCACCAAGAACGGCGAGCCAGTCGTTGCCATGATCGACGCAAAACGGCTTGACCACTACCACAGGCTTGAGCGCGCCCAGATTCATTTGCTGCTGCTGGCCGAGGCCGAAAAGGGCTGGGCCGATATTGAAGCCGGCCGGACCCAGAGCGCGCGCGAAGGTCTTACGGCGCTCAGGGCGAAGCGCAAACAAACACTGGCGGGTAGCAATGCCTGACGAAGCCTGGGACGAATCGACCCCGGCTTTGGTGGAAGTCCTGTACACCGCCAATTTTGAAGCGAATCTTCAGAG
>JBBQZA010000422.1:0-1959 GCA_038208175.1 Burkholderiales bacterium | reverse complement strand
CCTCGTCGATGAGGATTGGATCAGTTTTTTCGCCAAACACCGTATTTCGGTCGGCGTCAGCCTGGACGG
Organism: Burkholderiales bacterium; assembly: GCA_038208175.1. Lineage (GTDB taxonomy): Bacteria > Pseudomonadota > Gammaproteobacteria > Burkholderiales > Burkholderiaceae_C > Rhodoferax. The sequence goes on along the minus strand of JBBQZA010000422.1, from coordinate 1,890 downwards.
GCCAAAGCACATCAACGACGTGAACCGCGTCGATCACAAGAAGCGCGGCACCTACGACGCGGTGGTCAAAGGCATTCGCGTCCTCCAGCGTGCAGCCGCCCACGACCTGATTCCGGGGCCGGGTGTCATTTGCGTGATCGACCCCACCCAGGACGCGGCCGAAATCTATCGCCATTTCGTCGATGAGCTGGAATTGCACAACATGAGCTTCTTGCTGCCGATGGGCTCACACGATCAGTCCGATCCTGCGATCGCAGCGAAAATGAAAATCTATCTGGCCGACTTGATCGCCGAATGGCGCGGCGACGACAACCCAAACGTCAATGTGCGCATGTTCAACAGCTTCCTGAACCACATCGGCGCCAATAATGACGCGCTCGCCATGAAGGCCGTCTTTGCCGACGAGGCGGTGATCGTGGCCGTGGCGAGCAATGGCGACATCAGCGTCAACGATGAACTCAAGTCGATCAATTTCGGCCAGAACCTGGGCAATGTCAGCGACACGTCGCTGCGCGATTTTCTTGCCAACCCAGTCCATGCTTACCTCGACGAAGTCTGGAACAAGGTGTCGGAAGAGTGCGGCGAATGCGCGTGGGTCGGGTATTGCCGGGGTGGTTCCCAGCACCAGGTGGTAAGCAACCGCTACAGTGCAAAGAACGGCTTTAACAACAAGTCGGTATTTTGCGACGGTTTGCGCGATACTTACGCTACCCTTGCCGGCTACATGCTCGACAACGGTCTGCCGGAACAGCGCCTGATCGATAACCTATACCTTGCGCGCACCGGTATCGAGGTGGCCCAACTGCGTGACGCTCCGCCCGGCTCGTTCAAACGGATGATTCCAATTCAACGCAAAGCACATGCCTAAAGATCCGCCGGGCGCGCTCGACTCTGCCGATACGCAAGCGCCGGGCACGCCCATATTTCGCAGTGAAGCGATTCGCGAGCAGGAAACCCGGCCATTTGGACAAGTGCTGATCGTGCGGCCGGTCGCGCTAAACCTGATGGTGTGGATGATCGGCTGCATCGCCGCGGTGGTGATGCTGTTTCTGATGTTTGCGCCTTACTCCAAGCGCACGACCATCAGGGGCGCGCTGGCGCCAAGCAACGGCCTGGTGCGACTGTACAGCCAGCAGGCGGGCATTGTGGAAAGCAAGCATGTGGTGGAGGGGCAGCTGGTCAGGCGCGCGGACTTGTTGTTTGTCATCTCGAGCGACCGGCGTCAGGGCGGCGCGGACAGTCTCCGGTCTGAGAGCAGCCGCAACGTCCAGCGCCGCAAAGATTCCCTGCTGGCTGAACTGGAGCAAACCAGACTTGTGCAGGCCGAAGCCGCGCGTGCCATCGAAGGCAAAATCGCCCTGCTGGTCCTCGAGCGCGAACAGCTGTTCCGCCAGATCGAAGGCCAGCGCGCGCGCACGCAGCTGGCGCGCGCCGCCGTGCAGCGCCATGAAGGCTTGCTTTCCCAGAAGGACATCTCGGCCGAAGGCCTGGAGCAAACAGCGCTCGACCTGCTGGGACAGCAGAACGCCCTCGGTACGCTTGAGCGGGCAATGCTGGCGCTCGACCGCGAGTTGCTCACCCAGCGAAGCGATCTGGCCATTCTGCCGCAGCGGCACCGCAATCAGCTCGCTCAGCTGGAACGCAGCATTGACAGCGTCAGCCAGGAACACACGGAAAGCGAGGCCAGGCGCAGCTTCGAAGTGCGGGCCACCGCATCGGGCACGGTCACCGCGGTAAACGCCAGCGTGGGCCAGTATGCCGAGCCGGCCAGGCTGCTGGCGGCGATCGTGCCTGTCGGTGGGATGCTGCAGGCCGAGTTATACGCGCCCGGCATGGCCGTCGCGTTCATCAAACCGGGCAACCGGGTCCGCCTCAGGTATGACGCCTTCC
>JBBQZA010000421.1:0-1984 GCA_038208175.1 Burkholderiales bacterium | reverse complement strand
GGCCGTAAGTTTCAAAACTCAGGTCATAGGCACGAATCGACGCACCGCTGCGCAAGGGCAGCGCCTCGGCAAAGTGCATGGACTGCGGCGTGGCGACAAGAGTTGGAGCAGAGGGCACGATGGAAACATCCGATTCCAGGACTGGAAGAACCAAAAAATGGCGCATCCAAAAATAGAAAACCCGGCGACGCTCAAGGCGAGTCCGGGTTGGTGGCGCATCGTCTTTAGCGGTACTTTTTAAGCGCCCGCAAGCTGGGCAAATCGGCGCTGCGGGTTAGTATAAGTGCAAGCCGTCAGGCTCAACCATCCTCAAGCTGGGAGTCCTATGTCAGAGCTGTATGGATCCGATGCCTACGCCCCGCGCGAGGTTGCCGAGCGCATTGAATCGGTGGGTGTGGCCAAGGCACGGATGGCGACGCTGCCCGTGCTGATGCTGGGCGTGCTGGCCGGCGCGTTCATCGGCCTGGGTGCCTTGTTCTTCGTGATCGTGAAGTCCGATGCCAGCCTGGGCTTTGCCGCCGGTCAGGTGCTGGGTGGCGTGGTGTTCTCGCTAGGCCTTTTGCTGGTCGTGGTCGCTGGCGCGGAGTTGTTCACCGGGAACAACTTGCTGGCCATGGCCTGGGCCGACGGCAAGATCACGAGTAGCGAGTTGCTGCGCAACTGGGTTTTGGTCTGCATCGCCAATTTTGTCGGTGCTGCGGGGCTGGCGCTGCTGGTGTTCGCGAGCGGCCACACGGACATGAATGGCGGCGCCATTGGCCGCACGGTGGTCAAGGTCGCGCTGAGCAAGCAGGATTTGCCGGCTTGGCAGGCTTTTTTTCGCGGCGTGCTGTGTAACGTGTTGGTGTGCATGGCGGTGTGGATGGCCATGGCCGGGCGCAGCGTAGTGGACAAGGCGGTGGCCATTGTCTTTCCCATCAGCGCCTTCGTTGCAGCGGGCTTCGAACACAGCATCGCCAATATGTACCTGTTGCCGCTGGCGATGCTGGTTCAGCAGTCAGCCAGCCTGTCGACGGGCGAGGCCGCCGTCACTTGGGGCGGTATGGCGCTCAATCTGACAGTGGTCATTGCAGGCAACCTGTTGGGTGGCAGCCTCTTGGTCGGCTTGACCTACCACCTGATCTACCGGCGCGGCCAAAAGACCTCGTAAGCAGGCCTTTAGTCCCCGCTGAGCAGTGCGGCCGTACCCAACACGGCAAAGACCAGCGCCGAGGTCAGATGAACGACCCGCAACGGTACTATTTTGGTGAGGCGATCGCCCAGCCAGACCACGGGCGCATTGGCCAGCATCATGCCGAGCGTGGTGCCCGCCACCACCCAGAACAGGTAGGCATCGTAGCGGGCCGCCAGCATCACTGTAGCTATCTGCGTTTTGTCGCCCATTTCAGCCAGGAAAAACACGAAGACGGTGGTACCGAACACACCGAAACGCGGCGCCTTGCTGCTTGTTTCGTCGTCTTCGAGCTTGTCCGGGATCAGCATCCACACCGCCATCGCGAGGAAGGAGGCACCCAGAATCCAGCGCAGGGTTTGCGGGCTGATCTGGGTCGTCACCCAGGCGCCGAGCGCACCGGCCATGGCATGGTTGGCGAGGGTGGCGACCAGAATGCCGAGGACGATGGGCCAGGGTTTGCGAAAGCGCGCGGCCAGCACCAGCGCGAGGAGTTGCGTCTTGTCGCCAATTTCGGCGAGGCCGACGATACCGGTAGATACCAGGAAAGCTTGCATGATTGAAGGGGCTCCGGCCGGAACAAACCAATGACTGCACGGCTTCTCCGGCCTGTCGCTCGTGAAAGCTTCTGGAGGCTGTGCAGTCAAAGGTCTCGTCAAGCATGATGCCGTCTGCGCCATGTTGGCCCCGTTGCGAGGCCAGACAAGTGTGTTGACGCAAACCCCTCTCAGTCCTGTGACGACATATCGCAGCAGGAAGGAGGGAGACTACTCCCCAATGACAGCACTCAGTTTAGTGCCTGGCGCTGACGCC
>JBBQZA010000420.1:0-2017 GCA_038208175.1 Burkholderiales bacterium | reverse complement strand
ATGGGTCGCCGCCGGCGCCAAGCCCTTTGTCTGGCTGCTGACCTTCAGCACCCATGCGGTACTCAAGCTGATGCGGGTTGACAACCACGCCGACCGTGCCGTCACCGAAGAGGAAATTACCGCCAGCCTGGAAGAGGGCGTGGATGCCGGGCTGATCGAGGAGCACGAACACCAGATGGTGCAGAACGTGTTTTTGCTCGACGACCGCCTGTTGACATCGCTGATGCTTCCGCGCGCCAGCATCGAGTGGATCGACGCTTCGGCAACCGTGGCGAAGGCCATCGACAAGGCGGGCGCCACCGGTCACTCGTGGTGCCCGGTCTGCCGGGGCAGCCTGGACGACGTGGTCGGCGTGATCAACATCGCCAAGCTGCTCGCCTTGCGCGGCCAGATCTATCCGGCAGCAACCGGCAATCGGGCCGACGCGACGCCGACCTTGGCCGACCGCATCGGCGACTATGCGGTCGCCGCCGTGTTCGTTCCCGAAACCCTGAGCGGAATGGAGCTGCTCGGGCAGTTTCGCGCCCGCTCGACCCGCATCGTGCTGGTGGTCGATGAATACGGCGTGGTGCAGGGCCTGATGTCGCCGATGGACATGCTCGAAGCCATTACCGGCGAATTGCAGACCGGCACCCATCTGGACGCCTGGGCAACCCGGCGCGACGACGGCAGCTGGCTGATTGATGGCCTGATGCCGGTCTCAGAACTCAAGGCTCGGCTGGACATCAAGGAGCTTCCGGAGGAAGACCGGGGGCGCTACAACACCGTTGCCGGATTGCTGATGTCGGTGTCCGGCCATCTGGCCGAGACCGGCGAGCGCATCGAATGCGCGGGCTGGAGGTTCGAGGTCGTCGATCTGGACGGCAAGCGGATCGACAAGGTGCTGGTTTCGGAAATTGCCAATTCATCGCGCATTTCCGATTGAAGTCGTCAGCTGATGCCCTTTGCCGGTCAAATCGCCGAGTTCATGGCAAAATATGGCTCTAGCCCTTATCATGCCTGCGATAGCTGCTATAAAATTAATAGTATATAACATGAACACCAAGTTGCCTGATCCTGTCAACCGGCCAATCATCGGCATGCCCTTGCGGGCGTGGCGCCTGGCTTTCGGCTTTTGCCTGCTGGCGGTGCTGGCGCTTTCCCTGCTGCCATTGGGCCCCGAAATCCCGAGTACCGGCTGGGACAAAACCAACCACCTGCTGGCGTTTTCGATGCTGGCGCTGCTCGGGTGCCGCGCCTACCGGGGCCGGACCCTGCCGGTGCTGGCGAGCTTGCTGGCTTATGGCGCCTTGATTGAAGTGCTGCAGTCTTTCACCTCGTACCGTTTCGCCGAATGGGGCGATCTGCTGGCCGATGCACTCGGGCTGGTGTTGGGCTGGGGCACGGGAAGACTGGCGATGGCGCTGGTCAAGCGGCGTTGACGCCAGTTCTGTTTTTTTTCGTTTGGTGTCCAATTGATATGATGGCCGCGCCGGTGGTGCTTTGTGCCTATGCACTCGAAGGCCAACGCCCCAAAGGAATGTTCGATGCCGCCCGCCACCCACCCATCCCCCTTGCCCGCCGTCCCCGTAGCGGCCGGACCTGCCGCCGGCCTGCGCTGGTACCTGATCCTGACCGCCGCGCTGTGCGGTGCGCTGGTAATGGTGATCGAAGTGCTTGGCTCGCGCGTGATCGGTCCGTTCTTCGGCGTCAGCCTGTTCGTGTGGACCTCGCTGATCACGGTGACGCTGGTGGCGCTGGCAGCCGGTTATGCGGCCGGCGGCTGGCTGGCCGACCGCAGGAGCTCGCCCGACTACCTGTATGCGATCATCCTTGCCGCCGGTCTGCTGACTGCGGCGACGCCGCTGTTCAAGGCTGCCGCGCTGAAGGCCTGCCTGCCGCTCGGGCTGCGCTTCGGCTCGCTCGCCAGCGCTTTTTTGCTGTTCGGGCCGGCGCTGTTTTTGCTTGGCTGCGTCTCGCCCTACCTGGTGCGAATCGCCGCGCGAGAAATGAAGAATATCGGGCGCACCGTCGGCAA
>JBBQZA010000419.1:0-2066 GCA_038208175.1 Burkholderiales bacterium | reverse complement strand
GGCGTCTTGTACCTCGGGGTTGAAGACGATGGCCAAGTCACGGGCTTGCACGCCAAACGGCCTGCCGACATCAGCGGCTTGGCCGCCTTGGCAGCCAATCGCACGGCGCCAAGCCTGCAAATTCACACCGAAATCCTGTTTCAGGAAAATTTTCGCATAGCAGCCCTTAAGGTGCCGCGCAGTCCTGAAGTGATTGCCCGTTCCGACGGATTGGTCAAGCGCCGGCGCATTGGCGGCAACGGCCAGCCCGAATGCGTGCCGTTTCTTCCCCATGAATACCCCAGCCGCCGCGCCGACTTTCAACTGTTCGACATGTCAGCCGAAGTCATGGCCGACGCTCTACTTACCGACTTTGACTCGCTCCAGCGAGAGCGCCTGCGCTCGATCATTGCCAACAATCCCCGCAGCGATAAATCGCTAGTGGGACTGACCGATGAGCAACTGGAGGGCGCCCTGTCGCTCACCGTGACACGCGGGGCCGAACGCCGCCCTACCCTGCTGGGCCTGCTGTTGATTGGCCGCACCGACAGCCTGCGCCGCCTGGTGCCCACGCACGAGGTGCTGTTTCAGGTGATGGACGGCATGCGCGTCAAGGTGAACGAAGGCTCGCGCGCCGCCTTGATTGAAATCGTCGAATGGCTGGATTTGCTCTCGCGCGGCGTCAACACCGAGCAGGAATTCAACGAAGGCCTGTTTCGCATTGGCGTGGCGCGGGTAGAGGTGGATGCCCTGCGCGAAGCCATCAACAACGCGCTGGTGCATCGAGACTACGCCCGCCGTGGCCCGGTGCGCGTGTGCTGGCAAAAGAACGACCTCATCATCAGCAACCCCGGCGGGTTTGTCGAGGGCGTCAGTGTTGAAAATTTGCTCACCACCGAACCCCGTCCGCGCAACCCGGCGCTGGCCGATGCCTTCAAGCGCCTGGGGCTGGTGGATCGAACCGGCCGTGGCGTCGACATGATTTACACCAGCCTGCTGCGCTTTGGCCGCCCAGCGCCCGACTACGCTGAGTCCATGCTCGATCTGGTCAAGCTCAGCATCAGCACCGAGCCCGCCGACCTGGCCTTTGTGCGCATGGTGCTGCATGAAGAGGCGCGGCAGCACGGCACCTTGCCGGTGGAAACCTTGCTGGTTCTCACTGCTTTGCGTGAAGCGCGTCGCCTGAGCGCCGCCGAGTTGGCAAGCCAATTGCAATGCAGCGCCACCCAGGCATCCGCGCTCATGGAATCACTGGCTGAAAATGGTTTGGTAAGAGCTCATGGGAACGGCAGAAGCCGCCAGTTCACCCTGAGTCCGTCGGTGTACCGCGAGCTAGGCCAAAAAGCCGAATACGTGCGTCAAGCAGCGTTCGAGCCGATTCAGCATGTGCAAATGATCAAAAGCTACTTGCGTGAACACGGCCAGATACGCCGCAAAGAAGTAGCCGATTTGTGCCAGCTAGCGCCTCGTGAAGCCGGTGATTTACTCAAACGCCTCGTCAAAAATGGCGAGATCGCGTTGCACGGCATGCGAAAAAACTCCTTCTACACCTTGCCCTCCGCGTCACCTCAGACCTAAGGGTTTATGACGCTTTATGACGTCATCTAAAACATAACCCATTGATTTTCTTGAATTTTTTAAAACCCGCTCTTAACTTATGACGCAACTCACTCGCTGCTGCAACAAGGTCAACCATGGCCAAACTTGATTTCCCCGGCTTTGAAAAGCACCTGTCCGCCTTTGACTTTGCCCGTCTGTTCATCGACGTGCTGGGCTGGAACCGTCCCGGTGCCGAGCGCGACTGGCAAACAGATCAGGCAGGTGAAACCCGCTTTTCCCGCCGCACCGTGGCCGAACTGGGCGGCGTGGTCGCGATTCAGGTGGTGGCCGATGGCGGCTGGCCTGACGACGCCCAGCGCCTGCGCGTGTGGAAGCACATCGCCCACAGCCACGCCGAAAACCTGCTGATCTTTACCGACCGCCAAGACAAGGCCAGCCAGAGCCAGTGGTACTGGGTCAAGCGCGACAAGCACCCTGATACCGGCAAACCCCGGCTGACCGCCCGCCGCCACGAATACTTTCGCGGC
>JBBQZA010000418.1:0-2212 GCA_038208175.1 Burkholderiales bacterium | reverse complement strand
CAATGTGCTGATTTACGCCACCAGCAACCGGCGCCATCTGTTGCCCGAATACATGAAAGAGAACCTGAGCTACAGCCACACCGAAGACGGTGAAGTGCATCCGGGCGAGGTGGTGGAAGAAAAGATTTCGCTCTCCGAGCGCTTTGGTCTGTGGGTCAGCTTTTACCCGTTCAATCAGGACGAGTACCTGAGCATCGTGGCACAGTGGTTGTCGTCTTTCGGCGCCACGGCGCAGGCGATTGAAGCGGCCCGACCTGAAGCGCTGATCTGGGCGCTGGAGCGCGGTTCACGCAGCGGTCGCGTCGCCTACCAGTTCGCGCGCGACTATGCCGGCCAGCACAGTGCCTGAGCGCCGCGCCGGGCTGCCCCAAGCAAGCGAACACCCCCTCGGGGGGCAGCGCAGTACGCGAAGCGACGAGCGTGGGGGCGACATGATCCAGCCAGTACTGGTTGCCAACGCTGAGCTGCCACGCAGCGGCGGTGCCGAGCGGCCGCTGGTGGATGTGGCGGTCGGTGTCCTGATTCGACCAGATGGTAGTTTCCTGTTGACGACACGCCCGCCCGGCAAGGTCTACCAGGGCTACTGGGAGTTTCCTGGTGGCAAGCAGGAAACCGGTGAAAGCGTGGTGCAGGCGCTCTCGCGCGAACTGCACGAAGAACTAGGTATCCGGATTGGCGAGGTCACTGCCTGGCGCGCGGCGACAGTCGACTATCCGCATGCGCTGGTGCGTCTGAACTTTTCCAAGGTTTACCAGTGGAGCGGCGATTTGCAGATGCGTGAAGGCCAGACATTTTCCTGGCAGAGCCTGCCGGTGCAGGTGACGCCGGTGTTGCCGGGCACGCTGCCGGTGCTTCAATGGCTGGCTGAAGAGCGCGCTACCTCGTCAGGGTCGGTCAACTGATCTTCCGGCAGGGTTTGCGCCGGCATACGAAAGCTCTCGCTGGCCCAGGCACCCAGGTCGATATTTTTGCAGCGCTCGCTGCAGAACGGGCGAAACGGGTTGGAGTTGGCATAAATGCTGTCGCCACCGCAGGTCGGGCAACTGACCTCTTTCGGCTTGGCCGACACAGACGATGAGGCTGTTGTCATGAGCACAGGGTCAGGTCAAAGGAGGTATCTTCCAGGCTGGCGTGCAATTTGTCGTCGGCGCCATGGCGCATGAGACGGATCGACACCATCAGGCGGTTGCCGCTGATCTCGGGGATCAATTCAAGGGCCGGGTCGAGCAGCATGCGCAGCAGCTGAAAGGTCTTGCCTTGCGGCAGGTTTTGTTGAAACTGACCGCCAACTGCCATCACCTTTTGCGCCGTCGCGGAGCCGCGCAGCAGTTTGAGCAACAGGTAAACGGCTTCGGCCAGAGGTGTCAACGTACCGGCCCAGCGCTCAAGATCGCTTCTGCGCTGGGCGCAGCTTCTCTGTTGCCAGGCGTAGTAGGCTGGCAGATCGAATGCGCAGGTGCCACCCGGAATGCCGATGCGGCTGCGGATACTCATGAGCCAGTCATTCTCGGTCAATGAATGACCGGCTTTGCCCGACAGATTGTTCAAGGCCTGGTAGCAGCGGTCCACCTGGTTGTAGACCTTGTCAAGCACCTCGTGTGCGATGGCCGGATTGTTCCGGTACCCCTCCAGAACATGCCTTTGTTTGTCCAGGTCCTTCAGCACATCCGATTTGAGGTCAGCTCGGGCACCCACATCCATCACTTCAAAGATGCTGGCCAGCGCGTAGTGGTGATCCAGCGCCGACTCGCGCGCGGCAAACTCCGTCAGACGAAGAAACAGTTGTTCGAGTCGCAAGTAGGTGCGAATGCGCTCGTTAAAGGGGTATTCGTAAAGGATCACGCTGATTTCTCTGCAATGCAAGCCGGGTTGCTAACCGGATGATAGCCCGAAGCGGGCGAAAAGCTGGCGCAGTTCGGCCGCCAGTTGCTCGAGCGAGAGGCCGACGTTGAACAACACACTGTCGGCAGCGCTCAAACGCTGCTCCCGGCTGGCCTGCGAAGCCATGATTCTCTCAACTTCCTGACGCGGCAACTGGCTGCGCGCCATGACCCGGCTGAACTGAACTTCGGGCGTGCAGTCGATCACCAGCACATGATTGACGCGTTGTCGCCAGGAACGGGATTCAACCAGCAGCGGTACGTCAAACACGATACAGGGCTTGCCCTGCTCAACCAGCAGGGCGGCCTGGCGCCATGTTTCCTGCCCCACC
>JBBQZA010000417.1:0-2228 GCA_038208175.1 Burkholderiales bacterium | reverse complement strand
CTGTTGGTACAACTCTATGGTCCTTGGCACGGTCAGGCTGTCACTGAAGATCAGCGTCTTGGTGCGCGGATCGACACGGTTGCTCACATAGTGCGCGAGCAGACGTTCGCCCCACTGGAACGGATCGCCGCTGTCATGGCGCGCCCCGTCGAACAGCTTGCAGAAATAGAGGTCGTAGTCGCGCAGGAATGCGCTCATGCCATAAACATCGCTGAGCGCAATGCCGAGGTCACCACGGTATTCCTTGGCCCATGATTCGAAAGCGAAAATCTGACTGTCGCGCAGCCGGGGACCCAGCGCCTGACAGGCTTGCAGGTACTCATGCGCCATGGTGCCCAGCGGCGTCAGACCAAGCTTCATCGCAAACAGCACGTTACTCGTGCCGGCCAACTGACCGACGGTGCCCGCCATCTTGCCCGGACTTTGTGCGGTCCCCAGACGATTCGACAAAACGCGCAACACTTCCTCGTGCCAGGCTTGGGAAAAGCGGCGCCGCGTGCCGTAATCGGCAATTTTCAACTCAGCCAGTCCTGGCTCGCGCAGTTGGCCGATCTTGGTGTCGAGCCGTCTGCGTCCCTCCATCAGATCGGGCAGTTTTTGCGTATTGCGAAAGTAGACTTCATTGACGATGGCGAGTACCGGGATTTCAAACAGGATGGTGTGCAACCACGGCCCCCGAATCGTGATGTCAATTTCACCCGAAGGCAACGCTGTCACATCGATGTATTTCTCGTTGAGCTTGAAGAGTCCCAGAAAATCGACAAAGTCACTCTTGATGAAGCGCAGCGAGTGCAGGTAAGTCAGCTCCGCGTCCTGAAAATGCAGGCTGCACAGGGAGCGGATTTCAGCGCGAATCTCACTCACATGAGCCGCCAGATCATGCTTGGCGCGACCGCTGACAGGGTCGATACCGGGGTTGCGGCATTTGAATTTGTAATCCACCTGCGCACCCGGAAACTGATGTAGCACGGCCTGCATCATGGTGAACTTGTAAAGATCGGTATCTAGAAGACTGGTAATGATCATGTTTTGACTTTAGTACTTTATTTGCCCCGCCACCATCGTAATTACCCGATCTGCGCGGCCCGCCAGAATGTTGTTTTGCTCCGCCACCAGCAAGGCAGTGCCCTGCGCCTTCAGGACCAGCAGCGCCTCGACAATACGCTCCACCAGCACCGGCGCAATGCCCTCGCAGGGTTCGTCCAATAACAGCAGCCTGGGCTGCGTCATCAGGGTGCGGCCAATCGCCAGCATTTGCTGTTCACCGCCACTCATGCGTTCAGCCGGACGGCTCAACATGGATTTGAGCGCCGGAAAAAGCGACAGCACGCGTTCCTCGTTGGCCAACAGATCGCCACGTGCCGCCAGACGAAGGTTTTCCTGCACGCTCAGGCCAGTAAAAAGACGCCGGTCCTCCGCCACCAAACCCAGACCGGCGAGTGCCCTCTTGTGCGGCTCCCAATCTTCAATGCTTTTGTTGTCGTAGCGGATCACCCCTGTCACGCGCGCAGCAAGACCCATGAGAGCGTGCAAGAGTGTCGATTTGCCGGCACCGTTCAGCCCTTGCAATACCAGCAGTTCGCCCGCCGCGACCTGCAAAGAGACGTCGAAAACGGCCTGCGCTGCGCCGTGCCAGACATTGAGGTTCAGCACCGACAGCATGGCCTTCGCCGGCTGCCCGGCCGGTTCCGGTACGGTCTGATCCGGTACCGTGCCAGCAAGCAGTCCGGGCCTGCCGGACTGACCCAGATAGCGCGAACGCACGATCTCGTTTTGAGCAACTTCCGGACCCGACCCTTGAGCCACCAGGCGACCCTCCAGCAGCACCAGCACGCGGTCGGCCACGCCAAACACGGCATCCATATTGTGTTCGCTGTAGAGCACGGCCATGCCCGCTGCAGCGCCTCCCCGCGGCGCGCTGTCATGTGCCAGCGACTTGAGCAGTTCCATCAGGGCGGCGCGCTCCGACCCTGCCAGACCAGCGGCGGGCTCGTCGAGCAACAACAGACGCTCGCCTGCCACCTCCACCACACCGGCCAGCGCCAGCGCCAGCTCCAGCCGTTTTTTGGCACCGTAGGGCAGCGTCTGCGCCGGAGCCTGAGCCCACTGCTGCAGACCCACCCGCTGCAACAGCGCATGGGCGTTATCCCGCTGCAAACTGTCAAGCAGATCCCAAAGGTCTGCAGCCCTGGGATCTGCATGTAAGATTGCAACAGCGCATGGGCGTT
>JBBQZA010000416.1:0-2319 GCA_038208175.1 Burkholderiales bacterium | reverse complement strand
GACGCGGCCTGATGTTCGACCCCGGTCCGTGTGATTTTGAGTCACCGACTCGCATCGCGGCCTTTCATAGCGATCTCGATCTGTTCGAGCGTGAATGTGGCCTGTCTTGCCCGAACCGGTCGGCCCCGTCACCAGCACCATGCCGTAAGGCCGCTTGATGGCTTCGAGCAAACGTTCCTTTTCAATCGGCTCGTAGCCCAGTGCGTCAATCCCCAGTTTGGCGCTGCTCGGATCGAGGATACGGATGACGATCTTTTCGCCAAACATGGTGGGCAGCGTGCTGACCCGGAAGTCGATCATCCGGTCAGGGCCAATCTTGAGTTTCATCTTGCCGTCTTGCGGAACGCGCTTTTCGGAAATGTCCAGCTTGGAAATCACCTTGATACGCGCGGCCAGTTTTTCCTTGATGGCAACCGGTGGAGCTGAAATTTCGCGCAATTCACCATCGATCCGGAATCGGACCCGGTAGGTGTGCTCGAAAGGCTCAAAATGCAAATCAGATGCGCGCATGTTGAAGGCGTCAATCAGCATTTTTTGCAGGAATTTGACAATCGGCGCATCTTCAACCTCTGCAACGCTGGCTTCACTGTCCTCCTCGGAGCCTGACTCCGTCATGTCCTGATCGAATTCGAAGTCGGCACCGACGATGTTTTCGATGGTCTCTGTCGCGGTGGCGCTGGAAGCCTCTACCAGACTGGACAGCTTGTCGTACTCGGCAATAACCCAATCCACTCCAAGCTGGGTAGAAAACTTTATCTTTTCCGCCGCCTCCTGATCAGACGGGTCGGCAGTTGCAACAATCAGCCGGTTGTTGCGCTTGCTCAGCACAACGATGCGGTACGTCAGACAGATTTTGGTATCGAGAAGGCCCTTGGGCAAGCGCAGAATGTCAATCGCCTCCATGTCGAGCAGCGGCGAGGCGAACGCCGTCGACATGGTGTGCGCAAGATCGAATGCCGATACTGCCCCTGAACCTGTCAGCTCGGCGATAAAACTGGTCCGGCTTCCTTGCGCCTTGCGAAAAATGTCCTCGGCCGCCTTCTGGCCCAGCTTGCCAGCAGCCACCAGGGCCCGGCCCAGCCCGGGCAATGCCATCGACATCGGTTTTTTACTGCCAGCGTCTGAGGCGGACATGGAACTCAAAATGCTTGGCTCAAACTTGATCATCGCGTATGGATTACAAGGTATAAATCATGAAACATATGCCATCAGACCTGGACATTGAAGCAATGCAACGAATGCGTCAAAAAATACTCAAAGCCAAAAGCAAACGCTCGCCGGAACATATGGGACTTATATGCAGGGCTTTTGGTTGAACCTCGGGGCGAATTTTCTATAAATTGGAATCAATTGGACAATGCAGGCAGTTCGAGCGTGAAATTTTCCCGGCCACCCGTAGTGGAAGCCAGTACGGCGCGACGCCCTGTCACCGACTGCAGCAGCTTGCCTTCATCGATCAGATTCCCCACACGAACCGGTTTGGCCTCGCCTCCGTCCACTGCGATCAATGCCGCGCCGCCGGTGCGGCGCAACCCCGCCACCACACCGACCAGCACATATCGGCTGATAACAGGAACTTCTTGCACCGCTACCGTGGCTGGCGCCACCCCGCCTCCCAACGCGAGGGCGATGGCTTGAGGACTTAGAGAAGACGCCTGCATCATGACTGCCGTCGGCACCGCTGATGGTTTTTCCGCACTCCATCCCTTGAGACCCCAATAAGATGCACTGGCGGCTGCCAAAGCGGAAATGGCGAATGTCACAATCCTGGCTGACCATTGGCTATAGGCATCTGTTTGCATGGGCACGATTATCATTGAAGCAACCTTAATTATGACTAAACGAAAAATTTCCTTTCACTCCGTACGACGCAGGCTCTCTGCAGGTTTCACCCTGATCGAGCTGATGGTGGTGCTGGTGATCATTGGCGTGCTGGCCGCTCTGATTGTTCCCAATGTTCTGGAGCGCGCCGACGATGCGCGCGCCACCGCCGCCAAAACCGACGTCAACAACCTGATGCAGGCTCTCAAGCTGTACAAACTGGACAACCAGCGCTACCCCACGGTCGAGCAGGGATTGCAGGCATTGCGCACCAAGCCGACCACCGGCCCGATTCCGTCCAACTGGAAATCCTATCTTGACAAGCTGCCCAACGACCCGTGGGGGCGCCCATACCAGTACCTGAATCCGGGTGTCAAGGGCGAAATTGATGTGCCACCGACGAACTGGCTGATGGCGGGGCGGTACACCTTGCCCCCGTCGACCCGGAGCCGGACCTCGGTCGATTGGCGGTTGGGATGGTTGACCTGCGCCACCCCC
>JBBQZA010000415.1:0-2360 GCA_038208175.1 Burkholderiales bacterium | reverse complement strand
GTACGCAGTCTGGGAGTGCCGGCTTCACGCTGATCGAATTGCTGGTGGTGCTGGCCCTGCTGGCGATCCTGCAGTCGCTGGCGGTGCCGTCCTTGTCGGCGATGGCCAGTTCCATGCAGTTGACCTCATCCGTCAACAGTTTGTTTTCCAGCTTGTACCTGGCGCGCAGCGAGGCCATCAAGCGCAATTCCCGCGCCGTGGTGTGCAAGTCCGCGAGCGGCGATGCCTGTTTTATCACAGGCGGCTGGGAGCAGGGCTGGATTGTGTTCCACGATGCCAACAACAATGCTGCTCTGGATGGTGGAGAGGTCGTGCTGTGGCGCCAACCGGCTTTGCCGCAATCCATTCTGTTCAAAGGCAACGTGCCGGTGGCGAGCTACGTGTCATACACCGCAATGGGTCGGACCCAATACGTATCAGGTGCCTTCCAGGCTGGCACGCTGACGGTTTGCCAGCAGTCCGCTACCCAGGTGGATGCGCGTCAAATTGTGATCAGCAGTTCAGGACGGCCGCGCACGGTTCGCGCGACGGTGGACAGTTGCCCTTGAGGTCAGCGCCGCACTTCATCGACCAATGTCTTGAACTCGTCGATGTCCTCGAAGCTGCGGTACACGCTGGCAAAGCGCACATAGGCCACTTTGTCCAGCTTTTTGAGTTCGCGCATCACCAGTTCACCGATGCGGGCGGAGGGCAGTTCGCGCAAGCCCAGAGTGAGCAATTTTTCCTCAATCCGTTCCACCGCGCCGTCAACCTGCTCAGTGCTGACCGGGCGTTTGCGCAGTGCCAGTTTCATTGAAGCCAGCAGTTTGGCGCGCTCGTACTCGATGCGGCGGCCATCTTTCTTGACGATGCTCGGAAAGCTGATGTCGGCGCGTTCGTAGGTGGTAAACCGCTTCTGGCAAGAAGCACACTGGCGGCGGCGACGAATCGAGTCGCCGTCTTCAGAAATCCGTGTTTCCACCACCTGGGTGTCGGAGTGACTGCAGAAGGGACACTTCATTCAGCGGGATTTATCGGTACACCGGAAAGCGTGCGGTGAGCGCATTGACCTTGGCGCGCACGGCGTCGATGTTGGCGCCGTCTCTTGGCCGGTCGAGCACATCAGCGATCAGATTGGCTGTGAGGCGCGCCTCCTGGTCCTTGAAGCCGCGCGTGGTCATGGCCGGGGTACCGATGCGCACGCCGCTGGTGACCATCGGTTTCTCGGGGTCGTGCGGGATCGCATTCTTGTTGATCGTCATGTGCGCCGAACCCAGCACCGCTTCCGCCTCTTTGCCGGTGATGCCCTTGGCGCGCAGGTCAACCAGCATGAGGTGGCTTTCGGTACGGCCGCTGACGATGCGCAGGCCGCGGCTGGCGAGCGTTTCGGCCACGATCTGGGCGTTCTTCAGCACCTGCTGCTGGTAGCTTTTGAATTCCGGTGCCAGCGCTTCCTTGAAGGCCACGGCTTTGGCTGCGATCACGTGCATCAGCGGGCCGCCTTGCAGGCCGGGGAAGATGGCGCTGTTGATGGCTTTCTCGTGCTGTGCCTTCATCAGGATGACGCCGCCACGCGGGCCGCGCAGGCTCTTGTGCGTGGTGGAAGTCACCACGTCGGCGTAAGGGACCGGATTCGGATACACACCGGCGGCGATCAGTCCGGCGTAATGCGCCATATCGACCATGAAGATGGCGCCAACGTCCTTGGCCACTTTGGCAAAGCGTTCAAAATCAATGCGCAGGCTGTAGGCAGAGGCGCCGGCGATGATCAGCTTGGGCTTGGTCTCATGGGCCTTACGCTCCATCGCATCGTAGTCAATCTCTTCCTTGGCGTTCAAGCCGTAACTGACAACCTTGAACCACTTGCCGCTCATGTTCAATGCCATGCCGTGTGTCAGGTGACCACCTTCGGCCAGCGACATGCCCATGATGGTGTCGCCGGGCTTCAAAAACGCAAGGAATACCGCTTCGTTGGCCGAAGCGCCGCAATGCGGCTGCACGTTGGCGGCATCGGCACCGAAAATCTGCTTGATGCGGTCAATGGCGAGCTGCTCGGCCACATCGACATGCTCGCAACCGCCGTAGTAGCGGCGGCCGGGGTAGCCTTCGGCGTATTTATTAGTTAGCTGCGAGCCTTGCGCGGCCATGACGGCGGGCGAGGCGTAGTTTTCGCTGGCTATCAGCTCGATGTGTTGCTCTTGCCGGGCGTTTTCAGCCTCGATGGCGGCAAAAATTTCGGGGTCGGTTTGTTCAATCAGAATGTTGCGCGGGTACATGGCAGGCCTCAAGACTTTGGTTCCTTGTCCTTCGGCCCACACTGAGCAAAAGGAATCAAGGGCTGCCCAGGCGAACGGCTGAACGCTTGGTGGCCAAACGGCCGC
>JBBQZA010000414.1:0-2487 GCA_038208175.1 Burkholderiales bacterium | reverse complement strand
CCCTGTATGAGCGCGACACCTTCAACAACGATCGCGTCGAGGTGCTCAGGGGTTCTGCATCGATGCTGTTCGGCAAGGGCTCGACCGGCGGCATCGTCAACCAGGTCAACAAGCAGCCTTTCCTGATGACCCAGCACGAGGTCAACTACACCCTGGACACCGGCAAGGAACACCGGCTGACGGGCGACTTCAACGTCAAGACGGGCGAAGAATCGGCCTTGCGCATCAATGCCATGGTGCATGAGGCCGACAACTACGGCGCCACATCGAGCAAGCGCGGCATTGCCCCGACCTACCGCTGGGGCATCGGCACGCGCGACGAACTCTCGGTCTGCCTCTACCATCTGGACGTCAAGGGCACGCCCAACTACAACCACCCGTGGTGCAACTCACCGGCACCTACCACAACCTGCTGCGCATGTGGTCCGATACATGAGTGCTGCACCTAGCCGCCCCAAGCAAACTCGCACCGCAGCCCTTCAGGGCGAAGGTTCTCCAGTGAACTCCGCGCCGCTGAGCGTCTAGCAGAGTCCCGCCGGCGTCTTCACGCTGGCCGACCACGAGGCTGCGGCTGCGATTTGCCAAAATTTGTATGAAAACCGCCTCTTGCGTACAGCCATCATGCACAAGCAGCTATAAATTCAGTAGCAAAATTATCAGGCGCCCTGCGCATCATGTTTGCCAGTCGGGGGGAAATTCTCCAGTTCACCAACACCGGCAGGTCCAAGCGTGATGGGGCCACCGGCCCGGCGGACGCGGCCATGGGCCGGTTACAAAAAAGTAGATGGCAAAAAACAAGGTTATTGCAAATAAGAGCTATTCGCATTTATACTGGCTTCACGTCTTGTTCACCAGCCAGCCCAATTTATTCATCCATCATGATCATCTGTGTCTGCCGCCGAATCTCCGACCGCGAAATTGCCCGCCACGCCCATGCCGGCATGGGTTTTGACGAGATTCAGTTCGAACTCGGCGTGGCCACGCAGTGCGGCCGCTGCGAAGGCAGCGCCCGCGACGTGGTGGCCCAGTGCAGCGCCACCTGCCCGAGCGCCAACATTGCGCTGGCCGCAGACCTTGCGCAAGGCCCGTCATGGAACATTCAGGCAGCTTGATCGCCACCCTTCCCGTCAGCCTGATTCTGGTGATCGGCTCGGCGTGGTGGATCTTTCGCCGCTGAAACCTGTCAAAGACCTGTTGCGCGCGGGTGTACCGTTGCTGGGTTGCTCCTTTTTTGAATACTCTGCCTTTCATGAACGCCACCTTTCCAGGTCTTCCCTACGATCCGCCCAGGCCGCCAGCGCGCCTGAGCCGCAACGCGGCGATTGCCCTGGCCGTGGTGGCGCTGCATGTCGGCCTGATCTGGGCGCTGCAAAGCGGCCTGGTGCTGCGCAAGGCCGAATTGATCGTGCCGGTCGAGGTGCTGGCCGAATTGATCGAACTGCCC
The DNA here is from genome assembly GCA_038208175.1 of Burkholderiales bacterium. Lineage (GTDB taxonomy): Bacteria > Pseudomonadota > Gammaproteobacteria > Burkholderiales > Burkholderiaceae_C > Rhodoferax. The sequence continues at coordinate 1,043 of JBBQZA010000414.1, read as the reverse complement.
CAGCCCGAACCCACACCACCCGCGCCACCGGCCCCGCCCGCGCCGCCACCGGCCCCACCCGCGCCGCCAGTGCGGCCCGTCACGCCGGCGCCCACCGTGCAGAAAAAAACCATTGCCAAGCCGGTCGTCCGTCCGCAGGCGCAGCCGCTCGCCATTGCCGACCCGACACCCTCGCCCAACGCACCGACGGGCAGCCTCAACCCGGCGCCTGCGGTCACGCCGGCACCGGTGGCCGAGGCGCCCGCAGGACCGGCCGCACCGAGTGCATCGCCGGCACCGCCTTCTGTCCAGTTGCCTTCGAGCAACGCCGATTACCTGCAAAACCCCAAGCCGGCCTATCCCGCGCTCAGCAAACGCCTGGGCGAGCAGGGCAAGGTCGTGGTGCGGGTGCTGATCGGCGCCGATGGCACGCCGCAAAAAGCCGAGCTTCGCCAGTCCAGCGGCTTTGAGCGCCTGGACCAGGCGGCGCTGACCACCGTCCTCAAATGGCGCTACGTCCCCGGCAAGCGCGGCGGCGTGGCCGAGGACATGTGGTTCAACGTCCCGATCAATTTTGTTCTTGAATAGTTCTCTGGAGTAGTTAGAAAATGGAAAACCAATTCGGCCTTGCCCATGTCTGGTCACAAGGCGATATCGTCATCAAAAGCGTCGCGGTGCTGCTGCTGGTGATGTCGCTGGCCTCGTGGATGGTCATCATCATCAAGGCGCTGGACCTGCGCCGGCTGTCAAGCCAGGCCAAGGCGACCGAAAGCTTCTGGCACAGCGCCGACTTTGCCGACGGACTGGCCAGGTTCGGCACCGACCCCGCCAATCCTTTCCGCCTGCTGGCCGTCGAGGGCCGCGAGGCCACGGCCCACGTGCTGCACAAGGATGGCAATGCCAAGCCGCAACTGCATGACGCACTGGACCTGAGCGAATGGGTGACGCGCAGCCTGCGCAATTCGATCGACGACATCAGCGCCAAGATGCAGTCCGGCCTGGCCGTGCTGGCCTCGGTGGGCTCGACCGCGCCGTTTGTCGGCCTGTTCGGCACGGTCTGGGGC
>JBBQZA010000413.1:0-2556 GCA_038208175.1 Burkholderiales bacterium | reverse complement strand
TGGCGAAGACCCGGACGCCGGCATCAGCGCGGGCCTGTACATGTATCCGGTGCTGATGGCCGCGGACATTCTCATCTTCAACGCACACGAAGTGCCCGTCGGGCGCGACCAGGTGCAGCACATCGAGATGGCGCGCGACATTGGGCAGCGCTTCAACCATCTGTATGGCGAGCACTTCACGCTGCCACAGGCTGCCGTCGAGGACAGCGTTGCCACCCTGCCGGGGCTGGACGGGCGCAAGATGAGCAAGAGTTACGACAACCACATTGCCCTCTTTGCGCCACGCCAGCAACTCAAAAAACTGGTGGCCGGCATCGTCACCGACTCGCGTGCGCCAGGCGTTGCGAAGGAAACCGAAGGCTCGGCCTTGTTCCAGATCTATCAGGCTTTTGCCAGCGCCCAGGAAACCGCGACCCTGCGACAAGCCTACGCCGATGGCATTGGCTGGGCCGATGCCAAGCAGGTGCTGTTCGAGCGCATAGACCGTGAAATCGGCCCGATGCGCGAGCGCTACACCGAACTGATGGCGGCTCCGGGCAAGATGGAAGATATATTGCGGGCCGGCGCCGACAAGGCGCGCAAGGTGGCAACTCCGTTCACGGCGCAATTGCGCCGCGCTGTCGGCCTGCGCGATCTGCGCAGCATCGGCACGGCAGCCAAATCGACCAAAGCAGCCAGGGTGGCGCTGCCGCTGTTCAAGCAATACCGTGAGGCCGATGGCCAGTTCTATTTCAAGCTGGCGGACGCCGGCGGTCGCTTGCTGCTGCAAAGCCGCGGCTTTGATTCGCCCAAGGATGCTGCGGCGGCCATCAAGCTGCTGCAGGCGCGGGGCAGCGCGGCGCTGTGCGAAGTCGGCCCGCTGTTGCAGGCAGTCGAGGGTGTCACAGAAGACGAGATCGACAGCGCCTTGCAGCAACTCATTGCCAACAGCTAGTCAGCGCCGGGTCAAAAACGCCGACAGGCTGGCGCGCTGCAGATCGGCATAGACCGCACACAAGCGAATGCTCTCCAGCGCCTGCTTCAAAGAATTCGCGCCGCCAGCGTAGCTGCCGATCCGGGGCGCAAAGAACTGCCCCACCTCAGCCGCCTTGTCAGCAGCACAAAAGCCGGAAAAAAACCTCGGGAAACGCCCCACCGACTGGTTCGGCAGACGTGCTGCGATGGCTTCGAAATTGCCGGTCACGAAGGCGAACAAACCATCCGTTACCGTTTCAACCGCATTGCGGTCACGGCCCGACATCATGAGTTCGCGAATGTCGTGCTGCGGCGACAACCACAACTGGTGCGCCGCGAGTGCCAGATCCGGTGCGGCAAAGCGTCCCAGGGCCGCGTAAATGTCGCTGCGCTCAGCCCGATTCCTGCTCTGCAGAGCCGCTTTCACCAGGGCGTCAAAAAATGCGCGATCGCCCTCGATGGCGGCGCTGCGCAACACCAGCGCGCGGTTGGCAACGTTCAGCATTGAGCGGTCTTTCAACCAGCTCTGGGCCAGCTCCCTGGCTTGCGTACGCAGCCCCCGGTCGTGTCCCGCTTCCACCACCCGGGCCAGCCAGCGTGCGCGCAGTAAACGGTCATCGTCGGTGTCGCTGCTCTTTTGCAGCAAACCCAGTTCGCGGGCGCGTTCGCCAAAGGCGCGCTGCCACAAAGCGGCATAGGTCTCACGCTGGTCGGCTGCGATCAAGGGCTCGATCCTGCTGATAAGGCCCAATGCCGCATCGACCACTTCACGCCTCGAATGTCCAGCGTAGCGCAGAGCCAGCACCAGCACGTCACTCAGCGGCAAATCGCCCGACTCAGTCAGTGCCTGGGCGTCATCCAGCAGGGCCAGCAACTCGCCCAGCGTCAAATCGGCCTGGCTCATCAGCGTGAAAAACTGGTCGGCGGCATAAACGCTGCGGTAATAGCCGCTGCCGTTGACATTGGCCAGCACCCACGGCGGGCACTGGACGTCAGGCAACTCCAGGCTGGCCTCGGCGTCTTTCAGCAGCAAGCGTGCCTGCCCTCCCGGTGTGCGCAGCGACAGCGGAATGTGCCAAAGCGCTGCCGGCGCTGCCACCGAGCCTTTGGGCAGAAAGCGCGACTGCGCCAGCTTCAGCACGGGCTTGCCGTCGCATACCAGGGTGACCTTCACAAATGGAATGCCGGCTTGTTCGGTAAAGGTCTTGAAGGCATTTGCCAGCTCTGCATTGCCGTCGCTCAGCGCCGCAACAAAATCGTCACCGGTCGCATTGCCCCAGGCATGGCGCGCCATGTAACGCCGCACACCGGCCTGGAACTGATCGCTGCCCAGCCAGGACTCAAACATGGCCAGCACAGCTTGCCCCTTGCTGTAGGTGATGCTGTCAAAGGCGCTCTCCAGCGTTTCCTGCTCGTGCACCGGTTGGTGAATGCGGCGCGCCGAGGCCAGCCGGTCGGCCCGCATGGCCGTCGCGCGCGCCTGCTGCGTGCCGGTCTCAGCGCGCCACTCAGGCGCCACGCTGGCTGTGATTTTGTCGCCCAGCCACGAGGCAAACGATTCATTGAGCCAGAGGTCGTCCCACCAGGCCATCGTCACAGAAT
>JBBQZA010000412.1:0-2586 GCA_038208175.1 Burkholderiales bacterium | reverse complement strand
AAGGTTGGCCCGGTCATCACCAAGTCGCCCAATGCCGAAAAATAGGTGTAGGAGTCGTTGCGATCCAAAAAGTCCTCGATCTTCATGCCCGCAGCCAGCGCCCGATTCAGGGTAGCAGGCTCGACCGTGGCTCCGGCATTGCTCTCCATGCCATCAATGCCGTCTGTGTCAGCCGCCAACGCATAGACTTTGGCCTGGCCCTGCAAAGCCTGCGCCAGTCCGAGACAGAACTCGCCAGCGCGTCCGCCGCGACCCTGCTTGGCAGCATCGACTCGCGCCTGCACAGTGACGGTGGTTTCACCGCCACTCAGGATCACACAAGGCCGTTGAAACGGTTCGCCCCGAGTCGCCACGGAACGCGCCAGCGCAGCCTGGACCTTGCCCACCTCACGCGACTCGCCTTCCATCTCATCGCTCAAAATATAAGCCGGCAGACCGACCGCACGAGCCGCCTGCGCAGCCGCCTGCAAGGACTGGTGAGGTGTCGCAATCAGGTGCACCTCATTTCGATCAAACAGCGTGTCGCCGGGCTTGGGGGTTTCCAGTATTTCACTGGAGAGCGCCGCAATCATCGACTCCGGCAGCGCAATTTGATGGCGCTTCAAGAGGGCCAGCGCCTCGGCACAAGTGCTGGCATCCGGCACGGTCGGTCCACTGGCAATGATGGAGGGGTCATCGCCCGGCACATCGCTGATGGCGAGCGTCACGACCCGAGCCGTGGCACAAGCTGCCGCCAGTCGACCGCCCTTGACACCTGAGAGGTGTTTGCGTACGCAGTTCATCTCGGCAATTGTGGCGCCCGAGTTCAGCAGCGAGCGGTTGATACGCTGCTTGTCATCCAGCGTCAGGCCATCGGCCGGTAGCGTCAGCAAAGCCGAACCGCCGCCCGAGATCAGACACAGCACCAGGTCTTGCGGGGTCAGCCCGTGCGTCAAGGCCATGATCCGCTGCGTCGCCAACATGCCTGCGGCATCAGGCACCGGGTGCGCAGCTTCGGCGATGGCTATGCGCTGTACCAAACCCGTTGGACGCGGCGGTATATGCCCGTAACGTGTCACCACCAGACCCGACAAAGCTGCATCGGTTGGCCACAGAGCCTCAAGCGCCTGGGCCATGGCGGCGCCCGCCTTGCCCGCACCCAGCACCAGCGTCCGACCGGCGCTGTCGCGACTTGGCGGCGCTGGCAAAAACGCCGCCATATTGTGCAGCGGTAAGGCACGCTCTACGGCAACCCGGAACAAGTGCTCCAGAAACGCCAACGGCTGGCTACGGTAGTCGGGCGCGCTCAAATTGAATCACTCACCCAAATAGGCTGCCCGCACCTTGGGATCGTTGAGCATGACTTTGGCATCGCCCGACATGGTGATCAAGCCAGATTCCATGACATAGCCACGGTCGGCAATTGCCAGGGCGCGGCTGGCGTTTTGCTCCACCAGCAGCACGGTCACTCCCTGCGCATACACATCGCGCACCACTTCAAATATCTTGTCCACCATCAGTGGCGACAAACCCATCGACGGTTCGTCAAGCAGCAACACTTTCGGGCGACTCATAAGGCCCCGACCCATGGCCAGCATCTGCTGCTCGCCGCCGGAAAGGGTCCCGGCCAGCTGTTCCCGCCTTTCCTTGAGACGCGGGAATATGCTGAACACCTTGTCGATATCCATCAGAATGTCAGCCTTGTCGTTCCGGATGTAGGCACCCATCTGCAGGTTCTCGATAATCGTCATGCGGGCAAAAACACCACGCCCTTCGGGCACCATCGCCAACCCCTGCTTGACCAGATCCCAGGGTCCCTGGCCGCGAATACTTTTGCCCATGTACTGAATGTCGCCGTCATTGATCGGCAGAATACCGGTAATGGCTTTCATGGTTGTCGTCTTGCCAGCGCCGTTGGAGCCAATCAGCGACACCAGCTCGCCTTCGTGAACTTCAAAGTCCACGCCCTTGACCGCCTGGATGCCGCCATAGGCAACTTTGAGACCGATCACTTTAAGAAGAATATTCATCGTTATTTCCTTCAGTGAGCGCTGGTACCCAAATAGGCTTCAATCACCTTTTCGTTCCTCTGCACGTCAGCCGGAGTGCCTTCAGCGATCTGTTTGCCGTAATCCAGCACCGTGACCCGGTCACACAAGCCCATCACCAGTTTGACGTCGTGCTCGATCAGCAAAATCGTGCGATTGTCGTTGCGGATCTTGTCGATCAATTCCCGCAACATGGCTTTTTCAGTGGCATTCATGCCGGCGGCTGGCTCGTCGAGCGCGATCAATTGCGGATCGGTCGCCAGCGCCCGGGCGATCTCCAGCCGACGCTGATCGCCATAACTCAGAGTACGGGCCTTGTAATCGGTAAATCGGCCAATGCCCACATACTCCAGCAATTCCTGCGCGCGCAACGCAATCGCCGCCTCTTCCGCCTTGAAACCTGCGGTCCGGAACACCGCTCCGATCAGGCCCGAATGGGTGCGAATGTGGCGCCCCACCATGACATTTTCCAGCGCCGTCATTTCGGCAAACAGGCGAATGTTCTGGCCCGTGCGTGCAATGCCAGCCTTGGCAACCTCGTGCCCCGCGGACGGTTTGT
>JBBQZA010000411.1:0-2649 GCA_038208175.1 Burkholderiales bacterium | reverse complement strand
TTCTGCAGCAGCATCAGCGCCATCGGTTTGCCGACGATATTGCTGCGTCCTATCACCACGGCATGCTTGCCGCGCAGGTCGTAGCCGATGCTTTCCAGCATCTTCATGCAGCCGTAGGGCGTGCAGGGCCAGAAGCCCGGCTGGCCGACCATCAGCGCGCCGGCGCTGCCGACGTGAAAGCCGTCCACGTCCTTGGCCGGTGAAATCGCCTCGATGACCTTTTGCGCGTCAATGTGCGCCGGCAGCGGCAACTGCACCAGGATGCCGTGGATCGCCGGGTCGTTGTTCAGTGCCTCGACGCGCGCCAGCAGTTCGGCTTCGCTCATCTCGGCCGTGTAGCGCTCCAGCACCGAATGCAGGCCGTTGTCTTCACAGGCCTTGACCTTGTTGCGCACATACACCTGGCTGGCCGCGCTGTCGCCGACCAGCACCACGGCCAGTCCGGGCGTGATGCCGCGGGCGCGGAGAAGCATGGCGCGCTGGGCGACTTCGGTGCGCAGTTGGCGTGAAAGGGCGTTGCCATCGATGAGTTGGGCGGTCATGTTGTTTGAATATTCAAGTAAAAACGCCCGTCAGCGCATATGCCACGGGCGTTAGGTGCTATTAAAAACGGAGTTGCTGGTGGGTCTCAAGCCTTGGGCGCGGTCGAGCCCAGGGCGATTTTCAGCAGGTCCGCAACAGTATTGGCATTGAGCTTTTCCATGATGTTGGCGCGGTGCGCCTCGACTGTCTTGATGCTGATGCCCAGGTCGTCGGCAATCTGCTTGTTCAGGCGGCCGGCGACGATGCGGTCCAGGACCTGCGCCTCGCGCGAGGTCAGCTTGGCCAGCAGCGCGTCGCGGCTGGCCGACTGCTGGTGGTCGTTGAAGGCGTCCTTGGCCTGCTCCAGCATGCGTTCGACCAGGTCGACCAGCGCGTTTTCCTGGAAAGGCTTCTGGATGAAATCCATCGCGCCTTTTTTCATCGTGTCCACCGCCATCGGCACGTCGCCGTGCCCGGTGATGAAGACAATGGGCAGCGGCGACTTGCGTTCCAGCAAGCGGTCCTGCAACTCCAGCCCGGTCATGCCGCTCATGCGGATATCCACGATCAGGCAAGCCACTTCGCGCGCATCGTAGCGGCTCAGGAATGTTTCCGCCGAGTCGAAGCACCGCACCCGGTAGTCCTTGCCTTCAAGCAGCCATTGCAGCGAGTCGCGCACGCCTTCGTCGTCATCCACGACATAGACCGTGCCTTTTTTGGGTATCAAACTCATGCCTTGCTTTCTTCGTAAACTGGAATGGAAATGGTGGAGTTTTTCTAGGAACTGTTCGCGGCTCAGGCGGCAATGGTATCGGTGGCAGGCGCTGCCGGTGATGTCAATGGTATTACCGGAATCCAGAAGGTGAACCGGCAGCCGACGACGTCGTCGCCATTGTAGAGGTTGACCGCCTCCAGTCTGCCGTGGTGGGACTCGACAATGCTGCGACACAGTTTCAGGCCAATGCCCATGCCTTCGGCCTTGGTCGAATAAAAGGCTTCAAAAAGGCGTTCCATCACCTCGGGCGACAGGCCTTGGCCGGAATCGAGCACCGAGAATTCCACCACGCTCTGGCCGTCGATCTGCTTCGGGATGACCTGCAACTCGACATTGCGCTGGGCCGTGGGCCGGTGCGACTGGGCAATCGATTCGGCCGCATTCTTCATCAGGTTGATCAGCACCTGCTCGATCAAAATCCGGTCCACCATCAGGTCGGGCAGGCGGGCGGCAATGTGATGGGTAAGCCGCACATGATGGCGCCGAAGCTCGATTTCGGCCAGTTCCATGGCATTGCTGACCAGCGTTGCCACCTCCGCCGCCGAGCGGTTGGGTTCGCTGCGTTTGACGAAGGCGCGGATGCGCTGGATGATCTGCCCGGCGCGCCAGGCCTGCTTGGCGGTTTTTTCCAGCGCCACCAGCAGGTCGTCGTTACTGATCTGGTTGGCCTTGATACGCGACACCATGCCGTTGCAATAGTTGTTGATGGCCGTCAGCGGCTGGTTCAGTTCGTGGGCCACGCTCGACGCCATTTCGCCCATGGTGATCAGGCGGCTGGCGTTCTGCGCGCGTTCGTTTTGCTGGGCGGCCTGTTCCTCGGCGTGACGGCGCGGCGTGATGTCGGTGGCAATTACCATCTGCGCCAAGCGGCCATCGACCCAGGTCAGGTAGCGCGAACGCACTTCCAGCCATTTGCCCAGTTCGGGAACGAAGATCTCGGCATTCGCGGTCTGCGCATCGGTCAGCGAGTCGGTCGGAAAGCCGGCCATGCCGTCCACCGCATCCAGGGCATCGCCAGTCTCGCCAGACGTTGCGAAGGTGGGCACGCCCACCTGCGCCACCAGGTTCACATGGCCCGATGCCTGGCCGCCAAACCAGGAACGGTACAGCCGGTTGGCAAACAGCAGTTCGCTGCTGCCCATCGGCGCCACGGAAACGGCGGCGTCCAGTCCCTCAAGGACCGTGGTAAAGCGTTCGTAGGACGCGGTGAGTTCGTCCCGGATGCGCTTGGGTTCGGTGATGTCGGTCATCGACGTCATCCAGCCGGTCTGCTGGCCGTGCGGGTCAATCAGCGGCGACACATACAGGCGTGCGTCAAAGGTGTTGCCGTTCTTGCGCTTGACGCGCACTTC
>JBBQZA010000410.1:0-2650 GCA_038208175.1 Burkholderiales bacterium | reverse complement strand
GTTCCCAGACCTTGCTGTCGTAGCCGGTGGCGCTGGAGGTCATGAAGGTGTCGACAACGCCAGCCGCCAAGGCCCGCGTCAGTTCGGTCGCCTGGATGGTGATCGGCTGTGCCCCAACAAGTTGTGCAATGCGACTGGTTGCCGGGTTGTAGGCGCGCCACTTGGCCCCTCTAAGATCTGCGCTGCTGCTGATTTGTTTTGTACTGTAGATGCCTTGCGGCGGCCAGGGCACCGAGAACAAGACCTTGATGCCCTGCTTGGTCAGATGCGCCTCAGTGGCCGGACGGGTGGCCTGCCACAACTTGGCGGCTTCGGTGTAACTCGATGCGAGAAAAGGTATGGAGTCGGCTCCGAAAATCGGCGCCTCGTTAGCAAAACCCGAAATAATGATTTCCCCGATTTGCGTTTGCCCAGTTTGCACCGCGCGTTTGATTTCGTTGGCTTTGAACATCTCCCCTGCAGGGCGAACCGTGATCTTGAGTCTGCCGTCAGTGGCCTTGTCCACATCGGTGACAAACTCCTGGATGTTTTCGGTGTGAAAATTGGTTGCCGCGTATCCGGTCGCCATCTCCCATCTGCTCTGTGCCATAACCGTACTACTCAGCGCCAACGGGGCAACCAGCGCCAGCGCCGACAGCATGAATTTGGTTTGTCCGAATGGTTCCACGCATGGCTCCTTCAGTGTGAGCCCTGACAGCTCATGAAACGCTTCGCAGAAACGCAAGCAAACTCAAGTATCAGGTGTAACGAGTTAATGGATCGCAGTGTAACCACATGATTGCAGGCGACTAATTGGCGCTGGATCATTGGCGCTGGATCAGTCACAAATGCGCGGGCCACCCAAACTCCCCCGCTGTCGGCCACTTCTGCTATGGTAGAACCCTGATGTTTGAATCCGCAGAAATTGGCCACAAGATCGGCAAGGCCGCGTACCGCGAGGCGGTCCCCGCTTTGCGTGCGGCGCTGCTTGAAGCACAAATCGATTTGCACGTGAACGGCAAGATTCCGGTCGTGGTGCTGATCAGCGGCCAGGACGGCGCCGGCAAAGGCGAAACCATCAATGTGCTCTACCAGTGGATGGACCCGCGCTTCATTTCCACACTGGCTTTCTCGAATCCAACCGACGAGGAACGCGACCGACCGGCCATGTGGCGTTTCTGGCGTTCGCTCCCACCGAAAGGGCGCATCGGCATATTTGCCGGTTCCTGGTATTCCGAACCGATCCGCCAGCGTATTCAGGGTGAAATATCCAACCGTGATCTCGATGCCCAGGCTGACCAGATCAACCGCTTTGAAGCCATGCTGGTGAACGAGGGCGCCTTGGTGCTGAAGTTCTGGTTTCACCTGACCAAGGAGGCGCAAAGGAAACGGCTCAAAGCGCTGGAAAAAGACCCTCGCACCGCCTGGCGCGTTACCCAATGGAACTGGGACCGCCTCAAAACCTACGACCAGTTACAGGACGTGGCCGGCCATTTGTTGCGCATCACGAGCACGCACTGGGCGCCCTGGGTGATTGTGGAGGGCACCGATGACCGCTACCGCTACCTGACCGTAGGGCAGACCCTGCTCGCTGCCTTGCGAGCCAAGCTGGCCAGTCCGGACCAGAAAACCACGCCGGCCGCACCGATCGTGCGCTTCGATACTGACGGCCGCAACGTGCTCTCGGAGATGGATCTGTCGCAGACGCTGCCGCCAGGACGCTACGAAAGCGAATTGGCCAAATGGCAGGGTCGCCTGTCTGAATGGGCCCGCGATGCGCGCTTTCAGGGTCGCTCGCTGGTCTGTGTTTTTGAGGGCGTCGACGCCGCCGGCAAAGGCGGCGCGATCCGTCGCATCAGCGCAGCGCTGGACGCACGCCAATATCAAGTCACGCCGGTTGCCGCACCGACCGAAGAAGAGCGTGCACAGCCCTATCTTTGGCGCTTCTGGCGGCGTCTGCCACGCCACGGACAGATTGCCATTTTCGACCGCTCCTGGTATGGGCGGGTGCTGGTGGAACGCGTAGAGGGGTTTTGTTCGACCAACGACTGGATGCGAGGCTACACCGAGATCAACGATTTTGAGCATGAGATGGTCGGAGCCGGCGTGATCGTCGTGAAGTTCTGGCTGCAAATCAGCCAGGACGAGCAGCTCAGACGTTTCAAGGAACGCGAAAACGTGGCTTTCAAACGTTTCAAGCTGACCCAGGAAGATTGGCGCAACCGCGAAAAATGGGGCCTTTACCAGCAAGCCATTTGCGATATGGTGGAGCGTACCAACACCGGCAACGCACCCTGGACACTGGTCGCCGCCAACGACAAGAACTATGCCCGGGCGACCATCCTGCGCACACTGTGCGAACGCCTGGCGGTCGAGCTTGAAAGCAAGGCAGTCCCCGCTGCGCCGACGCTCAACAGGCGCTCGGGTGGGGGCTCGAAAGGCAAGAAGTCATCCTGAAAAATGCAAGGCCCCCGCGCCGATTGGTCTCGGCGAATCCTGAAGCAGCACAGCGCAGCGCGGACACAGCGGTTTGAGCAAGCCAGACAGCGACAAGACCCGCGCACCGACGATGGCGGTTCCCCGGGGTCGCGGATCGCGGCTGCTCCGGCTGGGCTGGATGGCGACCGGCATTGCCGGCGCCATGGTGGCCGAGGGTGCCAGGCAACTGGCC
>JBBQZA010000409.1:0-2765 GCA_038208175.1 Burkholderiales bacterium | reverse complement strand
GCTAACGACGGGAATTCAAAGTGTCTTTGCAGGGCTGCAACGCGCCTTCGAATCCCATTTGGCGTCTGCCGTGGGGGCCCTTGTATCTCTGGGAGCGCTGGTCGTTGCTGCACAGCACCGAGCAGGCGTACCCGTTTTGCTGGCTGTCACAATGGGTGTTCAGCTTTTGTCAGTCTTGTCGCTGCTGTTTTTGCTGGCGAGACGCGGTCTCTTCTCTCTCCAAGCCATCAGACTGGCTGTCAGGAAGGAAACGTCTGGACTGCTTCGCATCGGTGGTTTGTTTTTCATATTGCAGATAGGAACCATGATTGGCTGGGGAGCAGATGCCCTGATTATTTCCAGCGCCTTGGGGCCGGCCCAGGTGGCGGTCTATAGCATCGTGCAGCGACTGTTTCAATTCCTCAGCCAACCCCTGTCAATGATCAATACACCCCTCTGGAGCGCCTATGCGGATGCCCATGCAAATGGAGATGTCGGATTTATACGTCGAACCTTGAAGGCAAGTATGCTACTTACTTTTTGGGTTTCCCTGATCGGGGCGGTGATTTTTCTTGCCAACAGCGCTTGGCTATTGCATTACTGGACCGGTGGTAGCGTGCAAGTACCACTCCAGTTGATCGCCGCTGTTGCACTGTGGACGGTACTTGAAAGCTGCGGGACAGCTTTTGCCATGTTTTTGAATGGGGTCCAGGTGGTGCGACAACAGGTGATTGTGGTTGCTGTGTTTTGCGCGGTGGTGCTGCCGTTGAAGATCATCGGTATCAGCCAGGCAGGTTTGATTGCGATTCCTTTGTCGACGGCGGTGGTCTATGCGTTCACTCTAATGTATTTTTACGGATTTGTTTTTTTGCCAAGAATCAAATCGTACCTGACAATTCCAAAGTAACAAGATGACTTGTCCAGTGTGTTTAGGCTAGGCCCATTTTCTTTTTCATTTGTAACGTGGACGTGGGCTGCCCCCACTTCGAAAGATCAGGACGCTAAACCAGCATAAATGTTCAACTATGCAACGACGAGCGGCCAACGGAAACCTGACGTCGAGATACTCCGCATGAAAATACTGAATCTAGGGTGTGGCCACAAGGTTTGCGCCCACCCCAATGTGATCAACATCGACTGGTCGATGCATTTGCGCTTGCGTTCCAGTCGCGTGCTCTCTGCTTTGGCACCATTGCTACTCTACGGCGACCGACTTAAGCGCTTCGAACGCTTGCCCAAGAACATCTTACCGCACGACCTCCGTCGAGGCATTCCGTTCCCAGATGACTCTGTCGATGCTATCTTTCACTCCAATGTACTGGAGCATCTCGACCGTGGGATTGCAGAGCAGTTTCTTGCCGAAGCTTTGCGTGCGCTCAGGCCCGGTGGCATGCACCGGATAGTTGTGCCTGACTTCGAGTATGCCTGTGGCGCCTACATGGCACATATTGCCGAGTGCGATCGTGACCCGCAGGCACGATCGCTACACGAGGACTTCATCGAACTGGTACTCGAGCAGTCAATACGGCGCGAGGCGGCCGGTACTCGCCTACAACCCGCGTTACGGCGATTCATTGAAAACGCGGTACTCGGCGATGCGCGTCGGCGCGGCGAGACGCATCAGTGGATGTACGATCGCATCAGCCTCGCAGAGTTGCTTCGGCGGGTCGGCTACAGTCACGTTAAGCTGATGCGATACGACGTCAGCGACATCCCAGATTGGGCCGAATATGGCCTTGATACACATATCGACGGAAGCGAGTACGCGCTGGGCTCGATCTATATGGAGGGACGCAAGTAGATGTGGCCGCCGTAAATGTCAGCAATAAAGTTTCTTCATCTTGCCGCTGCCGATCATGGCGGCGCCGGAATTGCAGCGTGGCGCATGCACGATGCGCTACGCACACTCGGTCACATGTCGCGCATGATCGTGCTCGATCGCCGCACTGATGATGCCGAAGTAATGGCCCTTGGCGCGGACAGTGCTGTGTTCAAGTGGCGCCGTCTGGCACAGAAGGCTTGGCTAAAAGTCAGTTCGCGGCCGGACGAGCATTTCCAGAACCAGTTGCTCTCGCCCGGCATCGCCGCTGTTCTGACCAGCCTCGCAGGAACGCGACCCGACGTAATCGTTGTGCACTTTATTTCCCACTTCCTCGCGCCCGGCGATGTTCTGGCACTGCAGCGCTCGACCGGCGCGCCGGTGCTGTGGAACCTGCTGGACATGGGACTGATGACCGGGGGGTGCCATTACGCGTGGTGCTGCGAAGGCTACAAGCTCAAGTGCGGCTGGTGTCCGGCTTTGCGATTGAGCGGCGCCAACGATCTGTCTGCTCGCATCTGGGCAGAGAAGCAACGTGCGTTGGGGCAGACACGCGGCTGGATCGTCGCAGGTTCATCCCTGTTGGCACGCCAAGCTGCAGCATCATCACTATTCCGCGAGCGCCGTATCGAAACGCTTTTGCTCAGCGTGTCGCCACAAGCATTCGCACCCGGTGACGCGGTCGGGTTGCGACAGGAGCTTGGGGCAAGCGGGGCCGAGCGGCTGGTGTTCTTCGGCGCGCAGAAGTTTGACCAACGCCGCAAAGGCATGCACTTGCTGATGGAAGCGTTGCTGCATTTGCTAGATACCTGGCCACGCGGAACTAGGCTGCCGGTGCTTCTCTGTGCCGGCAATGCAGCTGATTTCATGCCGTTGCGCGACAAGGGCTTTCTCCTCGTTGATCTTGGCTTCGTCGCTGGCCCAGCGCTGGCCAAAGCCTACGCTGCGGCTGACGTGTTCGCTTGTC
>JBBQZA010000408.1:0-2790 GCA_038208175.1 Burkholderiales bacterium | reverse complement strand
CCTGATTGAGGCGCTGGAGCATGGGGACTCCATCATTCTGTTTCCGGAAGGCACGCGTGGCAACAAGGATGAACCCCAGGCCTTCAAGGCCGGGCTATACAACCTGGCGTGCAAGTTTGCGCAGGTCGAACTTGTACCCGCCTGGATCAACAATGTGCAGCGCGTCATGCCCAAAGGCGAGGTGGTGCCGGTACCGGTATTGTGCTCTGTCACCTTCGGGGCGCCGATGCATGTGCTGGAGGGCGAGGGTCGGCAGGCCTTTCTTGAGCGGGCGCGCAATGCCGTGATCGCGTTGCGGGACGTTTGACGGCCATGTACCAGTTGCTGAAAAATCTCAACGCGGCGCAGCAGGTGGGCGCCCTGTTTACCATCGTGTTCGGCATTCTTCTGCTGGCTAGCGTGCTGGCGGTCATACTCTCCATGCGCGAATTTGGCGACAGCCGCCGTGGCGACCAACAGCGCAGTGACCTGCGCAATTTTGAAGGTCTGCTCAGAACCAGCTGGCTCGTGATGCTGGTGTTTTGGGTCGGCTGGCTGGTGGGCGATTGGGTTGCACTTTCACTGTTTGCTCTGGTGTCCTTCTTCGCACTGCGGGAATTCATGACCCTGTCACCGACCCGCCGCGGTGACCACCGCAGTCTGGTGCTTGCCTTCTTTGTCGTATTGCCGGTTCAGTACACGCTGGTTGGCTATGAGCTGTTCAATCTGTTCACGGTGTTCATACCGGTCTATGTGTTCCTGGCGATTCCGGTTGCCAGTGCGCTGGCCAACGATCCGCAGCGCTTTCTGGAACGCAACGCCAAGCTGCAATGGGGCATCATGGTGTGCATTTATGGCATGAGTCATGTGCCGGCCTTGCTGCTGCTCGATTTTCCCGATTACGACAAGAAAAATGCGTTTCTGGTGTTTTTTCTAGTGCTGATAGTTCAGACCAGCATGATCACCCAGCATCTTGCCTCGCGCAAGATCAAGAAGCCACCGGTGGCACCTGATATCAGTCAGAGCTTCAACTGGCCCAGTTGGTGGTTGGGCATCGTCGTGGGCAGCCTGCTGGGCGCACTGTTGGCTGGCATTACACCCTTCGTACCGGGCCAGGCTTTCGCGCTGTCACTGATTGCCTGTGTTGCCGGTTCGTTTGGGCATCTGGTCATGAAAGCCCTCAAGCGTGACCGCGGTATTCCGATCTGGCGCGGCCAAGGCACGGCCGTCACCGGCGCTGGCGGCTTGCTTGACAGGGTTGATGCCTTGTGCTTTGCGGCACCGGTATTCTTTCACTCGGTGCGCTGGTATTTTGGTCTATGAGAATCCTCGGCATTGATCCCGGCTTGCGCACCAGCGGCTTTGGTGTGATCGATGTGGACGGTTCCCGACTGGCCTACGTGGCCAGCGGCACCATCAGCACTGTTCACCTCGAAAAGGGGCAGTTGCCGGCACGACTTAAAGTGCTGTTTGACGGTATTTGCGAAGTGGTGAGTCGTTACCAGCCGGACGCCGCCTCGGTCGAGATCGTCTTTGTCAATGTCAATCCGCAGTCGACCCTGTTGCTGGGCCAGGCTCGCGGTGCATGCGTGACCGCGTTGGTGTCGTCGAATTTGCCGGTTGCCGAATACACGGCGTTGCAAATGAAGCAGGCCGTGGTGGGCTATGGTCGCGCCGACAAGTCGCAGGTTCAGGAGATGGTGCGTCGGTTGCTGGTATTGCCTGGCTTGCCTGGCAGCGATGCCGCCGACGCCCTGGGTCTGGCCATCACGCATGCCCACGCCGCCAAGGCGATGGCTCGTTTGGCGCAGGCCGATGGCGTACTCGGTGCCGGCAGTGGCAAATACAAGGCCGGACGGAGTCGCTGAGCTAGCTGTTTTGTCCAGTAAGATGTGCACTTGATTTTGTAACTTAAAGTATCCAAGGTTCAATATGAGTCAGACACGCAGTACCCACATTCGCAGCGTTGCGCTGGTCGGCCACGGGGCCGTCGGCAAGACCACACTGGCAGAGAGTCTCCTGGCCGCCAGCGGAGCCATCAAGAGTCGGGGATCAGTCGAGAAAGGCAATACCGTTTGCGACTTCGATCCGATTGAAAAGGAATGGGGCCATTCCCTGAAATCGGCCCTCGCCAGTTTTGATTGGGAGGGTACCCAGGTCCATTTGATCGACACGCCCGGCTATCCGGACTTTGCCGGCCAGTCGATGGGCGCGCTGGCGGCGGTCGATACCGCTCTGGTGGTGATCAACGCGCAGACCGGCATTGAACTCTCCACCGAACGCATGTTTACGCTGGCGGGGGAGCGCGGTCTGTGCCGCATGGTGGTGATAAACAAGATCGACGCCGACAATGTCGACTTACCGGGGCTGGTCAACGATATCCGTGAACGCTTTGGCAAGCAGTGTCTGTTGCTTGATTTGCCGACGCACAACGGGCAGGACGTGGTGGAATTGCTGGGCCATGAGGACGGTGAGAGCGATTTTGCCTCGGTTGCCGCAGCGCATCGCAGCCTGATCGACCAGATCGTCGAAGAAGATGACAGCTTGATGGCGCGCTATCTGGAGACTGGCGCTGACCCGTCTTTAGAGGAATTGCATGCGCCTTTCGAGCTGGCTTTGCGCGCTGGGCATCTGATTCCGATCCTGTTTGTCTCGGCCAAGACTGGCGCCGGAGTACCGCAGCTGCTGGACGCGCTGGCGCGCCTGGCGCCCAATCCGACTGAGGGCAACCCACCACTCTTTTACCGCAGCGAGCCCGGCGCTGAAGCGCAGCCTTTCCATGCGCAGCCGGATGATCAACTGCACGTGCTG
>JBBQZA010000407.1:0-2794 GCA_038208175.1 Burkholderiales bacterium | reverse complement strand
GACCCCAGCGACCGCTCAGCAAACCCGCCTGGTTGGCGATCGGCAGCCACTGCGGCAGTTGCGCGTGGGCCAGCGTCTGTGCGCCGATCGACTTGAGCACGCGGGCAAGCGCCGCCAGCAATTGCGGTTCCGGCCCGCCACCGAGCAAAACCGCTCCCTTGATGACAGTCTGGCCTTCGCGATAACGTTCCAGCACGATCGGCTTGGGCAGACCCAGCATGTTCGCGAGCCTGGAGCCAACCGCCGAGTTGGTGAAATTAAAGTAGGAATCGGTCATGGCTTGCCTTTTACTTTCTTCGCTGCAGCGCGTTTGCGCGCCGGCTTCTTCGGCGCCAGCGCCTGTTCCAGTTCTGCGATCGACTCGTCGGTGTAGTCCAGCATGCGCTGCAACGCCGACACCGAGCGACGGCAGGCGATATAGCCAAAACCGAGTTTGTCAGCGTAGCCGCTGATCGTGATGTTCAGCGCCAGGTACTGCGTCGGAATGGAGACCGGATAGACCTCATCGAGCCGAGCCCCGTTGAGGAACAATGTCTCTCGAGCACCTGGAACATTGGAGATGATGACATTGAACAATGGATGTTTCTTGGCACTGCCGGTGATCATGGCCGGCCCCATCAGCGAGATCGAGGTGATGCCGTGCGCCATCTTCTGCAGGCGCGGCATGTTCCGTAGCCGCTCCTTGGCTTCGCTGGTCGATTGCACGATACGTGCCAGTCGCTTGAGGGGATCACGCAGGTGGGTTGCCAGGTTGGCCAGCAGCAGCGACACCTGATTGCCACCCGCATCCGCTTCGCCACGCAGCGACACCGGCACCATCGCAATCAGCGGCTTTTTTGGCAAAGCGTGATGGGCTTCCAGGTACTTGCGCAGGGCACCAGCACATACCGCCAGCGTTACATCATTGACTGTGGCGCCGACAGCGTCGCCAATGCGCTTGAAGCGTGAGAGCGAATACGATTGGGCCGCAAAGCGCCTGGAGCCGGATATTTCGACGTTGAAGGGCGTCGGTGGCGCTTGAAATGCCGAGACCGAGGTGGCCTCCCCCTGGCCGCTGCGCAACATGTCCCAAAGCCCAGTGCCTATGCCTGGCAAAATCTCGCGCCCAGCACGCGCCAGATCGGCCAGTTGTGCCAACAAACCAGGTGCTGTCGATGGGCGACTGGAGGCGGCGTACTGGCTGAATTTCTGGGCCCACAACGGTGGCTTGCTTTCTCCGGGCGTGCTGGACAAGCTTTGCGCCATGATTCTGGCGCCGCTGACACCGTCCACCAGGGCATGATGAATCTTGATGTAGGTGGCGAACCTGCCGCCGGGCAAGCCCTCGATCACATAGGCCTCCCACAAGGGCCGGTTGCGGTCCATCAGATTGCCATGCAGACGCGACACCATGGCCAACAGTTCCCGAATCCGTCCGGGCTGCGGCAAAGCCAGGTGACGCAGGTGATAGTCGAGCTCGAACTCCTTGTCCTCTTCCCACTGCCAGAGCCCGAGACGCATTACGGGGCGCAGATTGAAAGGCGCTTGCGCGCAAAGATAGCGCCCCCAATCCGACAACAACCCGGCTATGAATTGCGGCCCGGCGCCAGCCGGTGGTGAATAGATGTTGAGACCCGCCAAATGCATCGGCTGGTTGCGGGTTTCCATCCACAAGAATGCGGAATCCGTGGGGCTGAGTGCTGACATGAACGGGCTCCCTTCAGATTGACAGACAGCCAGTGTAGCGAAGGGCGTTCATGCGAGCAGCAGGTAGGTCATGGTTCCGCAGCCAGAAACTTCTCCACCAGTCGCGTCCAGTAGGCGGCGCCAATGGTCAGGTTCTGGTCGTCGAAATCGTACTTCGCGTTGTGCACCATGGCCGAGTCCTCACCATTGCCCAGGCGCAGGAAGCAGCCTGGCCGGTGCTGCAGATAGTAGGCAAAATCCTCACTGCCGGTGACCGGGCCAAACGGGAAGACCGCGCGCTCTGGTCCCACCAGTTCCTTGGCCACGTCGAGCGCAAAAGTGGTCTCGGCAGCGCTGTTGACGACAACCGGATAGCCCTCCTGGTAATCGATCTCCACCGTGCCACCGTAGGCCTGGACCTGCAGCGTGACCAGTTCGGTAATACGCTGGCGCAAGCGTTGCCGCACCTCGGTGCTGAAGGAGCGCACGCTCAGGCTCATGCTGGCGCTCTCGGGAATGACATTGGACACTGTGCCTGCGTGCAGCGTTCCGATCGTGACGATCGCCGTTTGCGTCGGGTCGATATTGCGTGACACCACCGACTGCAGCGCCATCACCAGGCTGCCCACGATCAGCACCGGATCGACCGTCAAATGCGGGCGGGCCGCATGACCGCCACGGCCATGCACGGTAATGAACACGGTGTCGGAGGCCGACATAAAGGGTCCGCTGCCAAACAGGAATGTGCCGACCGGATAGCCGGGGTGGTTGTGCAATCCAAAAATGGCGTCACAGGGAAAGCGCTCGAAGAGGCCGTCGGCAATCATGCGTTGGGCGCCACTGTCACGCCCCGCTTCTTCGGCCGGCTGAAAGACCAGATTCACGGTACCCGAGAAGTTGCGCGTTCTGGCCAGATGCCGCGCCGCACCGAGCAGCATGGTGGTATGACCATCGTGGCCGCAGGCATGCATGACACCGGCATTTTTGCTGCTGTGGTCGCTGACGTTTTCTTCCAGGATAGGCAATGCATCCATGTCGGCGCGCAGGCTGACGCTGCGGTCACCATCACCCTGCCGCAGCCGCCCGACCAGACCATGTCCACCGATGTTGCGGCTGACCTCATAGCCCC
>JBBQZA010000406.1:0-2836 GCA_038208175.1 Burkholderiales bacterium | reverse complement strand
ATGAGTGCGATGGGCGCGATACCCAGGTACGCTGCTACGTGAATGGCGAACTGCGGCAAGACGCCAGCACCCGGGACTTGATTTTCGCGATCCCCAAATTGATCGAAACGCTGTCCGCCGGCATTACCTTGTATCCCGGCGACATCATTGCCACCGGCACCCCGGTGGGCGTCGGCATTGGCTTCAAACCGCCCAAATACCTGCAGGTTGGCGACCGCGTGCGCATCGAGATCGATGGCATCGGCCAGATCGAAAACCAGGTGCGCTAACCAAGAACAAAATACCCATGGACGAAAGCATCCAACCCCCTGCCCTGCCCGACCGTCTGTCGATTGACCCGCGCAGTCCGCATTACAACGCTGCCGTGTTCGAACACGAGGTCGGCATCCGCTTCAATGACAGGGAACGGCTCGATGTTTCGGAGTACTGCATCAGCGAGCGCTGGGTCAAGGTGCCGGCAGGCAAGACGTTGGACCGAAAGGGCCAGCCGCTATTGATCAAGCTGAGGGGCAAGGTCGAAGCCTTTTACCGCTGATTCAGTATTATTTGACTTCCCGCTGCAGCCCACCTACCATTCACCCGACATGGCCCCAAAGAGGGCATGAAACGCCAGGCGCAGCAGCCTGGCGCAAAAGAAGCAAGACGAGGAGAAGTACCAGTGCAGGAAGCAGGTTTTAACCCTCCCAGACAGGAGGGAGTGGCTCAGCATGGCCGATTCGGCCACATCTTGTTGACCACTGCCAGATGGTTTGCCTTCGCCGGCGGCGGCTTATTCATTGGCGTGGTGATCATGTCCATTGTGTCGATCGTCGGGCGCAAATTGTTCAGCGCCCCGGTGCCGGGCGATGTCGAAATTCTGCAGATGGCGGCGGCCGTCGCGTCAGCCACTTTCTTCGCTTATTGCCATTTGATGCGGGGTGACGTCAAGGTCGATTTCTTCACGGCGCCGATGTCGAGTTCCCGGCGCAACTTTCTGGACGCCACCGGATCTTTGTTGCTGGGCCTGGTGGGCGCACTGCTGGCGTGGCGCTCCTGGGTCGGCGCCATGAGCCTGAAAGAGGTCGGCGAGTCGTCTGCCATCCTCGAACTGCCGGTGTGGATTGCCCAGGGACTGATGGTGCCCAGCTTTGTTTTGATGGCATTGGCCGGTTTCTACATGTTCGGGCAAACCTGGGCCCAGCGCTGGGCCAAGCCATGAGCGGAACACAGGTCGGCTTCATTATTTTCGGAGTGCTGCTGACGCTGCTGGTGCTGCGAGTGCCGATCGGCATTGCCATGTTTCTGGCCGGCGGCGGCGGCTACGTCTATCTGACCGGTGGCGAATTGTCGCCCCTGCTCAACTCCCTGAAGAACCTGGCCTACGCCCGGCTCTCCAACTATGACCTGGTCGTGATCCCGCTGTTCCTGTTGATGGGACAGTTCGCCACGCACGGCGGGCTGAGCCGATCCTTGTTCAAATTCGTCAGCGCCTTCATCGGGCACCGCAAGGGTGGCATCGCGATGGCGGCCATCGGTGCCTGCGCCGGCTTCGGCGCCATTTGCGGCTCCTCACTGGCCACGGCGGCGACGATGGGCCAGGTCGCTTTGCCCGAGCTGCGCCGCTATGGCTATTCCGGCGCACTGGCCACCGGCGCGCTGGCTGCCGGCGGCACACTGGGCATCATGATTCCACCGTCGGTGCCGCTGGTGATCTACGCCATCCTGACGCAGGAATCGATCGGCAAACTGTTCATGGCGGCGGTGCTGCCAGGCATCATCGCGATGCTCGGCTACATGGCGGTGATACAGATCGTCGTCACTTTGGACCCGCTGGCCGGACCGGCCGGACCGCGCGTGCCCTGGCCCGAGCGCATCCGTAGCCTGCTGCAGGTGCTGCCGGTGTTGCTGGTCTTCGTGGTGGTCATCGTCGGCATCTACGGCGGCTGGGCGAACCCGACCGAAGCGGCTTCGATCGGCGCCGCCAGTTGCGGCGTCCTGGCGCTGCTGTCCGGCAATATGGGCCGCGAACAACTGGAAAAGACCCTGCTCGGCACGGCGGTTGCGACCGCCATGATTTATCTGGTGCTGCTTGGCGCGGACATGATGAACAGCGCACTGGCGGTGTCACAGATGCCGGTCGAACTGGCGCAGTGGGTCAAAGGCAGCGGCCTGTCGCCCTTGCTGGTGATGGGCCTGATTTTGCTGATCTACATTCTGCTCGGCTGCGTCATGGATGCGCTGGCGATGATTCTTCTGACGATCCCGATCTTCTATCCGATGATCATGGGCCTGGATTTTTTTGGCCTGGCACAGGTCGACAAGTCGATCTGGTTTGGCATCCTGGCGCTGATGGTGGTCGAGATCGGACTGGTGCATCCGCCGGTTGGCTTGAACGTTTATGTCATCAACCGGTTGGCGGTCGATGTGCCCCTGATGGAAACCTTCAAAGGGGTGATTCCGTTTCTGATTTCGGACTTCATCCGCATTACGCTGCTGGTGTTTTTCCCGATCGTCTCACTTTATCTGGTGCACACCTTCGGCGCTTAGGGCCTGTTCACACTATTTTTGCAAGATGCGTTGCGGATCAAAAAAGTCATGCGATAGGCGCGAAACGCAGCCGGGGTCGGCCCCCGGCAAGGCTGAGCAACGCCGCGCATGGCTTTTTTGGCCGCAACCCGAAGGGAACGGGGTGAAAACAACGCCACTCGGTGTTGCACTCCTAGCCCAGACACCCAGTCTGGGCGTCGTCGCGCGCCTTGATTGGCGCTGTTTTCACCCCGTTCGCACTCGTAAAAATAGTGTGAACAGGCCCTAATCCAATTTCCCGCAACTTCAAACCAAAATGAGGAGAAGACAG
>JBBQZA010000405.1:0-2917 GCA_038208175.1 Burkholderiales bacterium | reverse complement strand
GGTGTAGATACCGACTTCGGCGTTGGGGGTGTAAGGGGTCGTCTCAGAAAAAGGAATTTAAAGTACGTTAAGACTTGGGC
Organism: Burkholderiales bacterium; assembly: GCA_038208175.1. Taxonomy (GTDB): domain Bacteria; phylum Pseudomonadota; class Gammaproteobacteria; order Burkholderiales; family Burkholderiaceae_C; genus Rhodoferax. The sequence continues at coordinate 2,837 of JBBQZA010000405.1, read as the reverse complement.
AGCGGACGCAACGGCCTGAATTTCCCGACGCCGATCTTGGCGCTGTCGCGCCACAGGTAGTCGCCGGTCAGGTTGATGTGTTCCCAGCCCAGCGGCGACAGGTAGCGCAACAAGTCGTCGTCCACCGCGCGGCCGTGGCTGCGCAAGGCGTTCGTGGCACGTTCCAGGTACACCGTGTTCCACAGTACGATGGCCGCCGTCACCAGATTGAGGCCGCTGGCGCGGTAGCGCTGTTGCTCGAAACTGCGATCCCGGATTTCACCCAAGCGGTTGAAGAACACCGCCCTGGCCAGCGCGTTGCGCGCCTCGCCCTTGTTCAAACCGGCGTGCACGCGCCGGCGCAGCTCGACGCTCTGCAACCAGTCCAGGATGAACAGACTGCGCTCAATGCGCCCCAGCTCGCGCAGCGCGATCGCCAAACCGTTCTGACGCGGATAACTACCGAGTTTGCGCAGCATCAGCGAGGCCGTGACCGTGCCCTGCTTGATCGAGGCGGCCAGACGCAGGACCTCATCCCAGTGGGCGCGGACGTGATCGATGTTCAGCATGCCGCCAATCATCGGCTTGAGTGCGTCATAGCTTGCCTCACCCTTCGGGATATATAGCCGGGTGTCGCCCAGGTCCCGGATGCGCGGTGCGAAGCGAAATCCCATCTGGGGCATCAACGCAAAGACGTGGTCGGTGAAGCCGGCCGTGTCGGTGTAGTGTTCCTCGATGCGCAAGTCGGACTCGTGATACAGCAGGCCATCGAGCACGTAGGTCGAGTCGCGCATGCCGACATTGACGACCTTGATGCTGAAGGGGGCGTAGTTGTCGGAGATATGGGTGTAGAACATGCGGCCGGGTTCGGCGCCATATTTTGGATTGATGTGACCGGTGCTTTCGGCTTTGCCGCCTGCCTTGAAACGCTGGCCATCCGACGACGAGGTGGTGCCATCGCCCCAGTGCGCGGCGAACGGCTGACTGGTCTGGGCGTTGACCAGCTCGGCCAGCGCCGGCGAATACGTTTCGTCGCGGATGTGCCAGGCCTGCAACCAGGACAGCTTGGCGTACGTCGTGCCGGGGCAAGAGTTGGCCATCTTCGTGAGGCCAAGATTGATCGCGTCGGCCAATATCGCCGTCAGCAGCAAGATCTTGTCGCCAGCCGCGTCGTTCGTTTTGAGGTGCGTGAAGTGACGGGTGAACCCGGTCCACTGGTCGACTTCCAGCAGCAATTCGGTAATTTTTATGGACGGCAGACGCATTGCCGTCTGGTCGATCAGGACCTGTGCCGTCTCCGGGACGATCGTATCCTGCGGCGTGATCTTCAGGCCGGACTGCGTGGTGATGACGGCATCAGGCAAGTCATTGGACGCGGCCAGGCGGTTGACCTTGGCAAGCTGCTCTTCCAGCAGCGACAGCCGCCCGGCCAGGAACTGGTCGCAGTCGGTGTCTATGGCCAGCGACAGGCTGCCGGCGCGCTTCATGGCGGCGAATTTTTCGATCGGAATCAGGTACTCGTCGAAATCCTTGAACTGGCGCGAGCCCTGGACCCACACGTCGCCGGATCGCAATGCGTTTTTGAGTTCGGACAGGGCGCACAGCTCGTAGTAGCGCCGGTCGATGCCTTCGCCGGTGAGCACCAATTTCGACCAGCGTTTCCTGATGAAGCCGGTCGGCGCGTCGGCTGGCACCTTGCGGGTGCCGCTGGCGTTCATGTCGCGCAGCACCTCGATGGCCTCGAGCAGGCCCTTGGCGGCAGGCGCCGCCCGCAACTTCAGCACGTCGAGGAATTCCGGCGCGTAACGGCGCAGCGTAAAGTAACTCTCACCGATGAGATGAAGAAAATCGAAGCTCTCCGGCTGCGCCAGCTTTTGCGCTTCGGTGACGCTCGCCTTGAAGGCGTCCCAGGAGATGACGGCCTCGATGGCGGCGAACGGATCGCCCTCGCTTTGCCTGGCATCGAGCAGGGCCTGGCCGATGCGCCCGTACAGGCGTACCTTGTCGTTGATCGCCTTGCCCGACGCCTGGAACTGCTGCTGATGCTTGTTCTTGGCCGTGTTGAACAGCTTGCCCATGATGCGGTCGTGCAGGTCGATGATTTCGTCCGTGACCGTGGCCATGCCTTCAACGGCGAGCGCGACCATCGTCGCATAGCGCCGCTTGACTTCAAACTTGGCCAGGTCCGCCGGCGTCATCTGCCCGCCCTCACGGGCGATCTTGAGCAGGCGATTCTGATGCACTCCGCGTTCGATGCCAGCCGGGAGGTTGAGCGCCTGCCATGCCTTCAGGCGTTTGATGTGTTCGAGCATGTGCCGCGAATTAGGCTTGCTCGGGGAGAGCCGCAGCCAGGCCAGCCAGGTGAGGTTGCTGTCGGCCTTGCGGGTGAGCAGCTTGTCCAGGTTGCGGAAGTGGAATACCGTCAGGGAATCGGTCAGCGCCTCATAGATGCGCCGATTGGCGCGCGTAATGGCTTCCGCGCAGATGCGTTCGATGACATTTGCCGTTGGCGACAAAATAGCCTGCCGGCGTAGTTGCTCGACTAATTGCGCAGCGAGCACAACACCCTTGTCGGTCTGGCCCGCGAGCTCGTTCATCCCGTGCACCGCAGGCCGGTAGTGATGCATCGTCGTGAACGACTGAAAACCAAATACTGTCTGCAACTCAAGCAAGTGCTCGCGACGCGTCTCGGCACGTTGGGCGTACTCGCCCCAGATATCGGCCGGCACGCTCAGTTGCGCGGCAACCATGCGCAGCAGTGGCGCGCTTGGCTCATCTTCACCTCCCAACATGATGCCAGGATAGCGCATGTAACAAAGCTGGACGGCGAATCCCAACCGGTTCGCTGCTCCACGATG
>JBBQZA010000404.1:0-2971 GCA_038208175.1 Burkholderiales bacterium | reverse complement strand
AGATTGAGCAAGGCGTGCAGCAAGCCGCTGTCGCGTACATACACCTTGGGCGACTTCACCAGCCGTTTGCCCAGATTGGCTTGCAAGGGCAATAGTCGACGCAGCATCATGGCGTCGACAAACAGGTCCAGGTAGCGGCCTATGGTGGTGTGCGCCACGCCGCCCAGCGCCTGCCCGATTTGCGCGGCATTGAACAACTGCCCGTGATTGTGCGCCAGCATTCGCCAAACCCGGTGCAGGGTGGCAGCGGGTATGGTGACGCCCAGTTGCGGCAGGTCGCGCTGCAGGAAGGTCTGGATCATGTCCAGGCGCCACTGCAGGGAGCGCCGGTCGGAAGTGGCGGTATAGCTCAGTGGAAAACCGCCGCGCAGCATAAGCCGTTGCAGTGTGAGCAGATGCTCGGTGGGCGCATCGGCGGCTGCGACATCCTGGGTTTGTTGCAACACCTCTTGTGCCAAAAGCGGCGGCAGTTCCAGGTAACTCACGCGTCCCGCAGTTGGGCACGGTCGGAGGCGCGCTCCATGTCCAAAAAAAACGCCCGAGGGCACTGCGCAGCGATGGTTCGCGCCAGCGTAGTCTTGCCAACCTGGCGTGGGCCAAGCAGTACCACGCCAGGGTAATAGTCCAGGCGTTCAAGCGCAAGGCTGACAAGATTGCGGTGTAGCAAGGATGGGATTGAAGACTCGAACATCCTGGCATTTTGAGCGATAAGCGCTCAATTTGCAATATTTACTTAGTACGGACCACTCTGGCGTGGCACTGAGCGCCGCACCGGATTGCTCCTGCTCGCGGCCTGTACTATGACTTGTCGGCTTGCTGAAGAAACTTCTTGATCTCCTCAAAAGCCTCGCGCCCTTCTGGCAGATCAGGGTGATAGATGTGCCAGACATGAACCATATGGTTCCAGGTCTGCAAGGTGACGGGTGAGCCGGCGGCCAGCGCCTTGTTGACATAGCGCCGACTGTCGTCAATCAGCATTTCTGCCTCGCTGGCATGCACCAGCAATGGTGGCAAACGCGACAGGTCGCCAAATACCGGCGAGATGATGGGATCATTGGGCCGCCGGCGTGTCTGCAACCAGGCGCCCCACAGAAGAGCGGTTCTTGGCACCTTGGTCAGGGATTTGAACAGCGGACCCAGCATCGGATCGGTGGCCAGATTGTTTCTCAAGCTCGGACTGCCCAGCGTCCCGTCGGTGGCTGGCGACAAAGCCACTGCGGCAGTGGGCGCACGCAAACCCTGGTCCCGGATCCAGGCGATCAGCGACAAGGTCAGGTTGCCACCAGCGGAGTCGCCGGCGACAAAAATGGCAGTCGCGGGGCTTGGGCCAGCCGGTCCGTTGTCCAGCAGCCAGCGGTAGGCCTTGCGGCAATCTTCAACACCGGCCATGCGGGGGTGCTCCGGCATCAGGCGGTAGTCAATGGCCAGCACGGCAGCGTTCGAGATTTCGGAAAACTTGGATGTGATACGCCGATGGCTTTTCGGGCTGCCCATGGTGTAGGCGCCGCCGTGAATGTAGAGCAGGCGCCGCTGGCTATCGACATTCGGCGCCAGCACCCATTCGGCCTTCACTCCGGCGGCATCCACGCTCATGAATTGGGTTGCAGGGTCATCCTCGGGGAACAAGGTATCCATGTAATTGCGCAGCACGGGAATGTACTGGCGGCGCGGTGTGCCCTTGAGGTTTTTGGCAATCCCGTCGAGCGACGCAACCACCACTTTGTGCTCTTCACTGTGCGTCTCGCCGATCGAGAGACGTTGCCCGACCGGTTGGTCGAAGGCGCCCAGGTCCGGCCCGCGCAGATAGAAGAGGGTGATCATCCAGATCACCGCTATCAGAACCAGCAAGCCCAAAAGTATTTCAGTCATTTTTATTTCCTTGTAGAACGGGCATCTTTTGCAACACCGAATTCTTGACCCTGCCCACCACGTGCATCTCGCAGGCTTTGCAGTCAAAGCGCAGCGTCAGTTTTTCCGTACCGTTGACCAGTTGCAAGGGTTCGGCTTTGACCGTACCCTGAGCGCCAGTGATGCCCTTGGCCTGTTTCGGACACAGGCTCAATGAATAGCGCACGCAATGCTTGGTGATCATCAGGCTGATTTCGCCCGTTTCCTGCAGGGCTTCGAAGGCTGGTGCGATCACTTTCACGCCGTGTCTGGCATAGAAGGCGCGGGCCTTGCGGTTGAACACATTGGCCAGGTAGGACAGACTGTTTTCCGGATAGGGTACCGGCGGCTCCAGCGCCTGGCTGCGTGGCAGGCGGATAAAGGCAGCGGCACGGGCGGCTTCAAGCGCTTCGACGGCTTCGCGCCGCAATGGGTTGAGCAGCGATGTCGGCACGAACCACGGTTTTGAAAACACCACCTGCAAGTCGAGCAAGGCGAAGATCGTGTTGCCCATTTTTGCGACATGCTCGCGCCGGCTAAGGCTGGCCGCGTCCGCATCGTTGGCCAACTGACGCTCGCTGGTCGGGAACGTGGCCTGCGCTGTCGCGCTGTGACCCTCTTCATCGGTCAGCGTCAGTATCAGGCCTTGCGGCGTCTCGCTCAAATGCGCCCAGACGCCGATGCGCCGTTCGGCTGATTTCCGGTCCAGTGCGCGCACCCAGTCGACGTCGCGATTGCGATTCACCTGCGTGCCTTTGCGCAGGTCCTGCAGGCTCTGCATCGCATCCTTCGGAAAAACGCGCCAACGCGAGCCTGGGGATGCCTTGGCGGGGCCTGCGCGTTCGGCCCGGTTGATCGCCAGACCCTGCAGTTCCTTCTGCAGGTTGTAGTAACACAGGCCGTCGCCGTTGTGCAACTCGGTCGCGCTCGAGAGGGTCTCCAGCTCGACCCAGTTCGCTCCCAGTTGGGTTACGTGGCCGATCGGCTGTCCCGGGTTCTTGGGCGTGTCAAAAGCGCCAATATCCTGTTGCCGGCCCAGCACAAAATAGTCGGTGAATTCGCGGTTGAAGTTTTGCACCGGGTC
>JBBQZA010000403.1:0-2986 GCA_038208175.1 Burkholderiales bacterium | reverse complement strand
GTTCGTTACCTCATCTGGTAGAGGCGCATTTCATCCGGTACAAATGCACGAAATGCGAATCGTGATCGTGATGTAGGGGCGAATAGGGAAAACGGAAAAAATCGGGCGCTAAGGCGATTTGGCCGAGCATATCGCCCGCAAACCATTCCGCGCAGTCGACTTGCAAACGCCCTGACCCTATACTGTATAGTCGACATTTATGACCGGGGGCGGTCTTTGCTTGGAAAAATAAAAGATGTCGAACGCGCAGCTGATGGCAGTAGTCGAGGTAGACAAAGGAGATCGGATAATTTGTCAGCGCGACGGCTGTCGCCACAGCGTGTACAAACGCATCCACATCGTGCGGGAGAATGGGCGGTTCACCGTCCTCGGCTCCGAGTGCTTCAAGCTCCTATACGGCTCCTATGACACCGGGGCGGTGCCCGTTTATGGATCAAGCGCTGGACAGCTTCTTACCGACGCCGAGCGTCAGCTACTAGCCGAAAACACTGAACGCTTCATTGCCATGCTGGAGGTACAGCGGCTTCAACTGGAGCATGCCCGAGCACTGGATTTACGCGCTAGACAAGAAGAACAGCGAGAGCGCGAGGAAGCTGCACGAATTATCAGAGGCGCCTCGGATGCGCTGCGTGACGAAGAACGCAATGCTCAGTCGCCTGCCCTGGAAAACTGCCGCCGGCAATACCCAGGGCTCAATCTGGCCACACCAGGCTGGCAGGGCTTGGTTTATTTAGAGAAGCTAAGAATCTTGCGTGAGGGGCGGGGGAATCGATTCACGCAGCCGCGAACTGAATCTTCCCTTTTCTAGAATATTTCCTACTCTTGGGGCTTGCGCAGCTCCCTGAACCCGCCTTCGGCTATACGCTGCTGGCGCCACACATAGTCCCCGGTCAGGTTGATGTGCTCCCAGCCCAGCGGTGACAAAAATTGCAGCATACCGTCGTCTGGCAACTTGCCTTTCTCACGTAAGGCCTGCGTCGCCCGCTCCAGGTAGACCGTGTTCCACAGTACGATTGCGGCCGTCACCAAATTCAGGCCGCTGGCGCGGTACCGCTGCTGCTCAAACGACCTGTCGCGGATCTCGCCCAGCCGGTGGATGAATACCGCCCTGGCCAGCGCATTGCGCGCTTCGCCTTTGTTCAAACCGGCGTGTACGCGTCGGCGCAGCTCGACGTTCTGGAGCCAGTCCAGGATAAACAGCGTGCGCTCGATCCGCCCCAGCTCGCGCAGCGCGATCGCCAGGCCGTTCTGGCGCGGGTAGCTGCCTAACTTGCGCAGCATGAGCGACGCTGTGACGGTGCCGTGCTTGATCGAGGCGGCCAAGCGCAGCACGTCGTCCCAGTGTGCGCGCAGGTGCTTGACGTTCAGGCTGCCGCCGATCATCGAGCGCAAGGCGGGGTGATCGCCCACTTTGGCCGGCACGTACAGCTTGGTGTCTCCCAGATCGCGGATGCGCGGCGCGAAGCGGAAACCCAGCAGGTGCATTAGCGCGAACACGTGGTCGGTGAAGCCGGCGGTGTCGGTATAGTGCTCCTCAATGCGAAGGTCCGATTCGTGGTACAGCAGGCCGTCGAGCACATAGGTCGAGTCGCGCACGCCGACGTTGACCACTCTGGTGCTGAACGGCGCGTACTGATCGGAAATATGGGTGTAGAACAGCTTGCCGGGCTCGGCGCCGTACTTGGGGTTGATGTGGCCCGTGCTCTCGGCCCGGCCGCCCGCGCGGAAGCGCTGGCCGTCCGACGACGACGTTGTGCCGTCGCCCCAGTGCGCAGCGAAGGCGTGCTTGAACTGGGCGTTGACCAGTTCAGCCAGGCCGGCCGAATAGGTTTCGTCCCGGATGTGCCAGGCCTGCAACCAGGACAGTTTCGCGTAAGTGGCGCCGGGACTCGATTCCGCCATCTTGGTCAGGCCGAGGTTGATGGCGTCGGCCAGGATCGCGGACATGAGGAACGTCCGGTCCTTGGCCTGCTCCCCGCTCTTAAGATGGACAAAGTGGCGCGTGAAACCGGTCCAGTCGTCCACGTCCATCAGCAGTTCGGTGATCTTGATCCGGGGAAGCATGCCGCTGGCGAAGTCAATCAGCGCCTGGGCCTCGTCCGGCACCACGGCGTCCTGTGGGATGATCCTCAGTCCTGTCTCAGTAATGATCGCATTGGGCAGTTCGTTCGTCAGCGCGAGCCGGTTGGCGGTGGCCAGTTGCTGTTCGAGCAAGAGCAAGCGGTCGTGCAGGTACTGGTCGCAGTCCTGGTTGACCGCGATCGGCAGCTCGCGCGCTGATTTCATCGCCCCGAACTTTTCCGTGGGTAGCAGGTATTCCTCGAAGTCCCGGAACTGGCGCGAACCCTGCACCCAGATGTCGCCCGACCGCAACGAATTCTTCAGCTCCGACAAGACGCAAATCTCGTAGAAGCGGCGGTCAAGACCGTCGTCGGTGATGACCAGGGGCTTCCACCGCGCCTTCACGAACGCGATCGGCGCATCGTCCGGCACCTTGCGCGCCCCGGTCATGTTCATCTCGCGCAGGACGTCGATCGCGTCCAGCACCGCTTGCGCCGCCGGCGCAGCTTTAAGCCGAAGCACATCGAGGAACTCAGGCGTATAGCGCCGCAGGGTGCTGTACTGCTCTCCCACCAGGTGCAGGTGGTCGAACGTCTCGGGCTGGGCCAGTTCTGCCGCCTCGGTCACGCTCTGCGTGAAGTCTGTCCACGGCAGCACGGCCTCGATCGCGGCATACGGGTCCATGCCGGATTCCTTGGCCTCGACCAGCGCGCGCCCGATTCGGCTGTACAGGCGCACCTTGTCGTTGATGGCCTTGCCCTGCTTCTGGAAGTCCTGCTGATGCTTGTTCTTGGCCGCGCTGAACAGCTTGATCATGATGCGGTCGTGCAGGTCGACCAGTTCGTCCGTCACGGTGGCCATGCCTTCGATGGCCAGCGCCGCCAGTGTCGCATAGCGCCGCTCATCCTCGAACTTCGCCAGGTCG
>JBBQZA010000402.1:0-2988 GCA_038208175.1 Burkholderiales bacterium | reverse complement strand
CGACTCGTACCCGGCTGCCAACCAGCTGCCACAAGGCCTCAGAATCAAATTGAGCCGCGTCTGCCGGCGGGACGTCGATTTGATCGGGCGCCACGCCAGCCTGCAACAAGGCCCGGGCGGTGCCAGGACCGGTCGCCCAGGCCCTTGGGTTGTGGCTTCCCTGCGAACCAAACTGGCTGGGGAGCGCCGCATCCGAGGCGAAGAAATGTTCGACCGCATTGGCACTGACAAACATCACGCCGATGTACTCGCCGACCTGTTGCGCCAGCCGTTGCAACTCAGCCGGATCGTCAACCGGGCCGACCTTGATCAGCGGCAGCGCCAAGGCATCGAACCCGTGTGCCGCCAACTCTGTTACCCAGCGCCGCGCTTCACGCTCAGGGCGGGTCACAATGACGCGCATGATCAACCCTGGGCCTGAGTCTCGCCCGGTAGCGGTACCGCCCCCCCCTTGGCCACAACACGCGAGCGCAAATCGGCCGCAACAAGAGTCCCCAGCGCAGCGGCACTGGCCAGATCCGTCACCGGCGCGCTGCCGCGCACGCTGACCAATTCCAGCCGACCTTCGGGGTCACCCCAGGCAGCGTCCAGCGTCAAAGTATCACCCGCCAGCGTGGCAAAGGCGGCCAGCGGCATGGAACAACTGCCGCCCATGGCCCGACTCACGGCCCGCTCGGCCGACACCGCAAGCCAGCTGGTTTGATGCGCCAGCGGGGCCAGCGCCATGATGACATCCCGACGGGCACTCATCACCTCGATACCCAGCGCGCCCTGCCCGGCTGCCGGCAGCATCACGGCGGGCTCGAAGGTAGCCCGAATCCGCTCTGCCAAACCAAGGCGTTTGAGCCCCGCCGCGGCCAGCACGATGGCGTCATAAAGCCCCTCATCGAGCTTGCGCAGGCGCGTGTCCAGATTGCCGCGCAGCGGCTCGATCTTCAGATCCGGACGCAACGCCTGCAACAGCGCCATGCGACGCAAGCTGGAACTGCCCACCACCGCACCGTGGGGCAGGCTGGCCAGATCGGCATAGCGGTTGGAAACAAAGGCATCGCGCGGATCTTCGCGCTCCATGACACAGGCCAGACTGAAGCCCTGTGGCAGTTCCATCGGCACATCCTTGAGCGAATGCACGGCCAGATCCGCCCGACCGTCCTCCAGTGCCACTTCCAGTTCCTTTACAAACAGACCCTTGCCGCCGACCTTGCTCAGCGTACGGTCCAGAATCTGATCACCCAGCGTGGTCATGCCGAGCAGGCCGACTTGGTGCCCGAGCTGTTCCAGCAGCGCCTTGACATGCTGTGCCTGCCACAGGGCGAGGCGGCTCTCTCGTGTTGCTATCGTCAAACTGCTCATACGCTGTTGCTTTACTCTGGGTTGTAAGGGGTTGGTAATCAGAATTCGTCGGGCAATGCTAGCATGGCATTCAGCGCCCCTACTCAACCTGCCAGTCACCATCACACCATGCTTAAAACGTTCCCACCCGAGCCAACGGCACACAGCAAAGAGGTCGAACGACCGCTGGTCGATGACATTAGGTTGCTGGGTCGAATCCTGGGCGATGTGATCCGCGAGCAGGAAGGTGTTGCCGCCTTTGAATTGATCGAGCAGATCCGCACGCTGTCGGTCGCATTCCGCCGCCATGCCGATAGCAACGCCGACAAGACCCTGAAGAAGCTGCTCAAGAGCTTGAGCAGCGATCAAACCGTCAGCGTGATTCGGGCCTTCACCTATTTCAGTCACCTGGCCAATCTGGCCGAAGACCGGCATCACATCCGCCGCCGCGCCATCCACGAACGCGCCGGTGACACACAGGAGGGCAGCATCGAAGTCGCCTTGACCCGCTTGCGCGCGGCCGCCATCTCGGCCAAGACCATTGCCGATACGCTGGCCACCAGCTTTGTCTCACCGGTGCTGACCGCGCACCCGACCGAAGTACAGCGCAAGAGCATTCTCGATGCCGAACGCGACATCGCCCAGTTGCTGGCGGCGCGCGACGATATCAAGGTCCGGGCTACCGGTGTCAACACCAGGAAAGACACGCTGACACCGCGCGAACTCGCCGCCAACGAACAACAGATCAGTGCCCGCGTGCTGCAACTGTGGCAAACCCGGCTGCTGCGCTACAGTAAGCTCAGCGTCGCCGACGAAGTCGAGAACGCGTTGAGCTATTACGAGTCAACTTTCTTGCGCGAAATCCCGAAACTGTATGCCGAACTGGAGCAGCAGTTGGACCCGCACCCGGTGCACAGTTTTCTGCGCATGGGCCAGTGGATCGGCGGCGACCGCGACGGCAACCCCAACGTCAACGCGCAAACCCTGGTTCACGCCTTGCGCCGCCAGGCGGACGTGGCGCTGCGCCACTACCTGACCGAGGTGCATTACCTGGGCGGAGAATTGTCGCTATCGGCGCTGCTGGTGGAGTTCCTGCCCGAGATGCAGGCTCTGGCCGAACGCTCGCCCGACAGCAATGAACACCGCAAGGACGAGCCGTATCGACGCGCACTGATTGGCGTCTATGCCCGGCTCGCCGCCAGCCTCAAGCAACTCACCGGTGGCGACGCCGCGCGTCACGCGGTGGCACCGCAAAATCCCTACAAGACGGCGCAAGAATTCCTGTCCGACCTGCGCACCATCGAAGCCTCGCTGCTGGCACACCACGGTGGCGCACTGGTGGCGCAACGCCTGCAACCCCTGATTCGCGCAGCTCAGGTATTTGGCTTTCACCTGGCCACCGTAGATTTGCGCCAAAGCTCGGACCAGCACGAAGCCGTCGTGGCCGAGTTGCTGGCTGTGGCGCGGATAGCACCCGGCTACGGGCAACTGGACGAAGCGGCGAAACGTCAGTTGCTGGTCGCTTTGCTGAACGACGCCCGTCCGCTGCGCGTCATCGGCGCCAACTACTCGGCCCACACCCAAAGTGAGCTTGCCATCTTCGAGACCGCCAAATCGGTGCGCGAACACTTCGGTGTGCAGGCCATCCGCCATTAC
>JBBQZA010000401.1:0-2991 GCA_038208175.1 Burkholderiales bacterium | reverse complement strand
AGATCGGCCAGAAGTTTCAGGAAGCCGAACTCGACTACATCGTCCACTCCGAAGCCGGCGCGCGCTCGGTGGCCGAGAACTATGTAGGTCTGCCGCTGGATTTTGGCGAGTAAGAGCTTTTCAGGATAGTCAAAGCAGGCTGCTAAAAGTAGCCCAATTGCTTCTCATGCCGAATGGACAGCAGAACGACCTCGGTCTGCGAGTTGGCGTAGAGCACGACGTGTCGCGCCAGCACCAGCTCACGCAGCTCGGGTAGTCCGATTGCTTGCGACAGTTGTTTGGCCTGCTCTGCCTGGAACTGCCCCCAACCAGATTTGGCGTCCAGAAAGCGTGCTGGCCGCCCGCTGGTGGGTGCGAATGAAAGAAGGGCACAGGCTTTTTGAAGTTCGGCTTGGAGCTTCTTGAATCGCGCCGGCGCCGTGACGGCATCTTGTTCCAGCATGAACTCGTGCGCAGCACTTAGACGCGTTCGGAAGTTCGGAACTGCCCTGATTTGTGCATTGACGGGGATGCTCACAGCGCAGAAGTCACGCAGGCGCCAAGTGCCTCATCGAGTTCGGCGCCAGACAAGAACTGCCCGGCTTGGGCTTGGCGAAGTCCAGTGATGGCATCTTCTGCCAGCAGGAGGTTGGCATGCTCGGCTTCGAGTAGGTGGTAGTAGTCAAGCCGACGAGCGTCTACCAGGGCGACATAGCTGGCACCGTTCTTGGTAAGGACTTTTTCAGAGCCGCCGCCAACAACTTCTTCAGCAAGTTCGGTAAGCCTCGCACGGGCTTCACTGATGGGTACGATGTCAGAGGCTTGGAAAGTCATTTTAAAGTATTCGTTAATGTTTGCATCAATTATTGTATTAACAAATCCTCTTGCTGTAAACAAGGCTTCTCGACATACGGTGTCGGCGTGTGGCTGCTGACGCCAAAGCCAGACCAGCACCGCGCCGATCAGGGCTACCGGCACCAGGGACCTCTCAGAGCCCCTTGGAATGCTCCAGCGCTTCGTCAAGGGATTTCATGAAATCGGAAACCCGGATGGGTTTGGTAAGGTAGCTGAAAAAACCGGCCTTGATACCGTTTTCGATGTCAATTTTCGATGCGCTGGCACTCACCGCAATAATGGGAATATGCGCAGTCAAGGGTTCCGCGCGCAGAATCTGCATCGCATCAATTCCACTCATGCCAGGCAGGTTGATGTCCATCAAGATCACTTTTGGAAGAAAGGAGCGCGCCAACTCGACCCCGGCATTGCCGTTGACCGCAGTCAGCAGGTTCAGGTCGGCGCGCCTGGCAATCAGCTGCTCCACCAGATCCAGATTGGCCGAATTGTCTTCCACATAAAGCAGGGTGTACACGAGCGGGCCAGCTGGGCTCGGTGCTGGCGCCAGCGCCTCATGTGCCGCGTCCTCAGCGTCAGGCAACGCAGCGGGGGTCAGTTTCAATTCAAACCAGAACACACTGCCTACCCCGACCACACTATCGACCCCAATACGGCCGTCCATCAATTCGACCAGCCGCTTGGTGACCACCAGCCCAATGCCCGTGCCTTCTTCGGTACCACCTTCTCTGCCAAGACGATTGAAGGGCTCAAAGAGCTGCGCCAGCTGCTCCGGGGTCAAACCATCACCGGTATCGCGCACACCGATGCGAATCGAATGCGGTGGGCTCAGGGCGCTCTCCACCGAAACTGAACCATCTGCCCGGTTGTACTTGATGGCATTGGACAACAAATTGACCAGCACCTGCTTGATTCGGACTCGATCTGCAAAGACGAAGCAGTGCGCATCGATGTGCGTGAACGTCATGCCGATACCGCGCATCTTGGCCTGTGTTTCGACCATACTTTGGCACTCCAGCAACACCTCGTGCAGTGAAACAGGTTCTTGGGACAAGGTCGTCCGATCAGACTCAATCTGTGCAAGGTCAAGGATTTCGTTGATGAGTTCCAGCAGGTACCAGCCGGCTTTGAGTATCTGGTCAACGCTGCGTTTCTGGCCAGGCGATGGCGTTGGCAAGCCGGATTCAATCAGTTGGGCAAAACCCAGAATTGCGTTGAGCGGGGTGCGCAATTCATGGCTCATGCTGGACAGAAATTCCGATTTGGCGCGGTTGGCTTTGTCTGCGACCGCGATCGCTTCCTCCAGTTCGGCGTTATTTTGCTGCAGGAGTTTCTCGATTTCCCTGCGCTCGTCTTCGACCCGCTTGCGGGCGGTGTTGTCAGTGCCGATCAGCAGGTAGCCAATGATGGCGTCCTGCGCATCACGCAGCGCAGTGACGGACACGACGGCGGGAAAGCGACTGCCGTCCTTGCGGATATAGGTCAGCTCATAAATGTCTTCAATGCCGCGTGAGGCCTTGAACACCAGCGCCTCAAAACCAGGGGTAATGGCAGTGTCGAGCTCCAGGCTCAGCACCCGGGCGCGCTCAACCACTTCTTTCGGATCAGAAATATCGGCCGGCGTGATCTTGTTCATCACTTCCATGGCCGTGTAGCCCAGCATGCGCTCGGCCCCGACGTTGAAAATCTGGATCACACCTTGCGCGTCGGTGGCGATACTGGAGAAGTTGGCGCTGTTGAAAATGGCATTTTGCAAGGCGGTTACACGCGAAAGCGCCTTCTTCTGCCGAAACAATTCAACAAATACTGCGACCTTGCTGGTCAGGACATGCGGCTCAACGGGTTTGTAGAGGAAATCAACCGCACCGAAGTTGAAACCTTTAATTGGCCGCTGGCGGTCATGGGCACCGGCGGTGACGAAGACGATCGGAACATGCTTGGTGCACTCGCTGCCGCGCATCAGCTCAGCCAGCTCGAAGCCGTCCATGTCGGGCATCTGCACATCCACCAGTGCGAGTGCGACCTCGTTCACCAGAACAAATTCCAGCGCCTCGGCACCGGAGCGTGCCAGCAACAAGCGAACGCCGGGGGCCTTCAACAAGGCCGCCATGGCGATCAGATTCTCTTCAAGGTCGTCAACAAGGAGGATGGTGGCGGTGT
>JBBQZA010000400.1:0-3011 GCA_038208175.1 Burkholderiales bacterium | reverse complement strand
CATCAACCCGGTTGATGTGCTGGCATTGCAAGAACTCAAGCTCACGGATGACAAGTTCCCGTTCGAGGCCTTCCAGAGCCAGGGCTACCAGGCCCAATGCTTCGGTCAGAAGACCTACAACGGCGTGGCCTTGCTGTCGCGCTCGCCTGCCAGCGACGTGATCAGAAACATCCCGGGGTTTAGCGACGACATGGCGCGTGTCATCAGCGCCGACGTCGATGGCATACGGGTTGTCGGCGGCTATTTCCCGAACGGACAGGAACCTGGCAGCGACAAGTTTGAATACAAGATGAGCTGGCTGAAAGGCTTGCGCCAGTGGCTGCGTGACGAGCTGGAAAAGCACCCCAAACTGGTGCTGATGGGTGACTACAACATCACCTTCGACGACGCCGACGTATGGGATCCGGTGGGCCTGAAAGACACCATCCACTGCACCGAAGAAGAACGCTATCACTTGCGCGCCCTGATCTCGCTCGGCCTGCACGACGCGCTGCGGCTGTTCCCGCAAGCCAGCAAAAGCTACTCCTGGTGGGACTACCGCGACTTTGCCTTTCGGCGCAACCGGGGCCTGCGTATTGACCATATTCTTGTCAGCGACGCACTCAAACCGCTGGTCAAGTCATGTGTGATCGACAAAACACCGCGCAAGAATGAACGCCCCAGTGATCACGCGCCGGTGATCGTGGAGCTACTCCAGGCCTAGCTCCTGAATCTTGCGCGTGATGGTGTTGCGGCCGATGCCAAGCTTTTGTGCCGCCTCGATGCGCCGCCCCCGTGTCGCAGCCAGCGCAGCCAGAATCAGCCTGGATTCAAAGCGGCGCGTCAACTCATCCCAGATATCGCTGCGTCCGCTGGCCAGCAGCGCCAGCGCGTCCGCCTCCAGACCGAGTTCCCAACTGCCAAGTGAAGTCTGTGGGGGAGGCCCAGGCACACCTGCAACGGCTGGCGCCGACTGAACCGGGGCCTCCAGCCCGCTCGCCGAGACCCCTACCTCGGGTGGCAAGTCCTTCGATTCGATCAGTTGCGCCGAGGTCATCACAGTCAACCAATGACAGATATTTTCCAGTTGCCGCACGTTGCCCGGAAAGGAAAAATTGCCAAGCCAGGCCAGCGCGGCATCCGAGATCCGCTTCGGCTCAACGCCAAGCTGCAGGGCGCTTTGCTGCAGGAAGTGACGCGCCAGCATCGAAATGTCTTCCCTTCGTTCCCGCAAAGCGGGCAGGCGCAACCGAATCACGTTGAGGCGGTGAAACAGATCCTCGCGAAATGCCCCTTCCTTGACCCGCTGCTCCAGATTCTGGTGCGTGGCGGCAATCACCCGGACGTTGGTTTTGACCGCGTTGTGACCGCCGACACGGTAAAAATGACCATCGCTCAAGACGCGCAAAAGCCGGGTTTGCAGATCAAACGGCATGTCGCCAATTTCATCCAGAAACAGGGTGCCACCATCAGCCTGCTCGAAACGACCGCGACGCATGGTTTGCGCACCGGTAAAGGCGCCACGCTCATGGCCGAACAGTTCCGATTCCAGCAAATCTTTTGGAATCGCTGCGGCGTTGATCGCCACAAAAGGACCCTTGGCACGGGCGGAATGTTTGTGCAACGCTCGCGCCACCAACTCCTTGCCGGATCCCGACTCACCGGTGATCATGACCGTTACATTACTCTGGCTCAGGCGGCCAATGGCGCGAAATACGTCCTGCATGGCTGGCGCCTGCCCCAACATCTCCGGCGTCTGCGCCATTTGCTCTTCGCTTACCTCTTCACGCTGACCTTCTTCCACCGCGCGTCGAATCAGTTCCACCGCCTTCGGCAAATCAAAGGGTTTGGGCAGGTACTCGAAGGCTCCGCCCTGGAAGGCTGACACCGCGCTGTCCAGATCCGAATAGGCGGTCATGATGATCACCGGCAACGCGGGAAATTTTTGCCTGACTTTGTCCAGCAAATCCAGGCCCGACCCCCCGGGCATACGGATATCGCTAACCAGCACCTGGGGAACGCATTCTTCGGTCATGGCCTCCAGTGCATTGAGGACGTCACGCGGATTGGTAAAGCTGCGGGTTGGCAGGTTTTCGCGCAGCAGTGCCTTCTCCAGCACGAAGCGGATGGATTGGTCATCATCTACGATCCAGATCGGCTTCATATTTTTTATCGTTCAGGGCAATGGAATCAATATTTTGAAATCGGTATGGCCTGGAAAACTGTCGCACTCGATCAATCCATGGTGCTGCTGGACAAAAGTTTGCGCCAACGTCAACCCCAGACCAGACCCGCCCTCACGTCCGCTCACCAGCGGATAAAAGATGCGGTCCTTGATCGAGTCTGGTACACCAGGCCCGTTGTCAATCACATGCAATTCCAGTGCCAACCGGTAGCGCTGCTTGCCAAAAGTGGTCTGACGCGCGACGCGAGTACGAAAGGTCAGACGGGCCGTACCCTGCGCAATCTGTTCGGTCAGGGCCTCACAGGCGTTGTGTGCGATGTTGAGCACGGTCTGGATCAGTTGCTCACGGTCACCGCGAAATTCCGGGATCGAGGTGTCATAGTCGCGCACCACATTCAGGCCCTTGGGAAACTCGGCCAGAATCAGCGAACGCACGCGTTCGCAAACTTCATGAATGTTGACATCACCCACCACATGAGGACTGCGGTGCGGCGCCAGCAAACGGTCAACCAGGGATTGCAGCCGATCCGCCTCGTGAATGATGACCTGGGTGTACTCAATCAGTTCGCGCGACTCAATCTCCATCTCGAGCAATTGCGCTGCACCCCGAATGCCGCCCAACGGATTCTTGATTTCGTGCGCCAGATTACGGATCAATTCCTTGTTGGCCTGGGCCTGTTCCGACAACCTCTCTTCCCGATCCTGTCGCGCCTGCAATTCCAGCGGTAACAACTCGACGATGATCTCATCGCTGCTTTCGGTCTGTGTCACGATCACATGCACCTGTAGCGGGTCCCGGTTCAATCGATTCAACCAGGCGTCATAGCGCAGGGCCGTATATTCACTG
>JBBQZA010000399.1:0-3027 GCA_038208175.1 Burkholderiales bacterium | reverse complement strand
GACCCCTTTTCTCTTCCTTTTCTCTCTTTTCTCAATCGCAGCGCTGGCGAACCTTTTCTACCAGGCCCGTGGTGGAATAGCCGGGCACATATGACAGCGCCAGCGCGCGCCCACCGTAGGACTCGACCAGGCGCGTTTCGGGCAAGCTGGACATGTCGTAGTCGCCACCCTTGACCAGAATATCGGGCTTCACCTCTGCAATCAGTTGCAGCGGCGTATCTTCGGCAAACCAGGTCACCAGGCTGGTACTGGCCAGAGCGGCCATGACAAAGGCCCGGTCTTCTTCATTATTGAGGGGCCGATCCGGCCCTTTGCCGAGTCGGCGCGCTGAAGCATCGGTGTTTAGCGCAACCAGCAGACTTGCCCCCAGTTCCCGTGCCTGCGCCAGGTAGATGACGTGGCCTCGGTGCAGCACATCAAAAACGCCGTTGGTAAACACCAGCGGTCGCGGCATCGCGCTTATCCGGGCTAAAACATCGGCCCGAATACATATCTTGTCTGACAGTGCAACAAGAGCGGTGAGATCTGTCATGGATTGACTGCCGACCCCCGCCGCGCTCACGCGGGTTGGGTGTCGACGAAGCTCGGGCGCAGCGCCAGCTTCTCGTGCAGCTTCTGCAGGTTGGGATAAGCGGCGCGCCAAGCAATTTCTGAGAACCGGAAGTCGAGATATCCGAGGGCACAACCAACAGCAATGTCGGCCAGACTCAGATGAATCCCGGCGCAAAAGGGCTTGTCGCCCAAGCCTTTGCTCATGGCCTTCAGGGACGCATGAATCTTGCCCAGTTGACGTTCAATCCAGGCCTGGCTGCGCTCGGTCTGCTTGCGCCCCGCCCAGGTGGCTTCGAGGCGCGCCAATATCGCCGCATCCAGGACGCCATCGGCCAGTGCTTCCCAGGTCTTGATCTCGGAGCGCTCCCGGCCGACCGATGGAATTAGTTTGCCAACCGGCGACAAGGTGTCGAGGTATTCAACAATCACACGTGAATCAAACAGCGCTTCGCCGCCTTCCATGACCAGACAGGGAACCTTTCCCAGCGGGTTGATCTCTGTAATGGTGGTCTGGGCGCTCCATACATCCTCCTGCACAAGAACGTAGTCAAGTTTCTTTTCGAGCATAACGATGCGCACTTTTCGCACATAAGGGCTGGTGCTGGATCCGAGTAATTTCATGAGAAGTAAAGTGTTGCAGAAGAATTGATTCTATCCACCAGCCGGTCGACATCCATCACTGGCGATAAGGTGTGGTGCACAACCTACAATGAGTTCATGAATTTCTCTGCAATCTCAGCCCTTTGCCCGCTGGACGGCCGCTACGCAGCCAAGCTTGCCAAACTCCGTCCTGCCATGAGCGAGCAGGGCTATATGCAACGCCGCGTTCAGGTCGAAGTAGCCTGGTTCATCGCCTTGAGCGATTGTGGCTTTGCCGAGTTCAAGCCGCTGTCACCCGGTGCGCGTACCTACCTGCTGAGTCTGGTCAAAAACTTCTCGGAAGCGGATGGCGAAGCCATCAAGGCGATTGAAAAAGTAACCAACCACGACGTCAAGGCGGTCGAATACTGGATCAAATCCAGGTTTGAAGCACGACCGGAATTGCTCGCCGCCCAGGAGTTTGTGCACTTTGCCTGCACCAGCGAGGACATCAACAACACCAGCCACGCGCTGCAACTCAAGACCGGGCGCGACCAGGTTCTGCTGCCGATGCTGGACGCCGTCAGCGCCAAGTTGCGTGACATGGCTCATGCCTTTGCCGATGTGCCGATGCTCAGCCGCACCCACGGTCAGACCGCCAGTCCGACCACGGTTGGCAAGGAGATGGCCAACATCGTGGTGCGCCTGCAGACCGCGCGTGACAGGATCGCTAGCATCAAGCTGCTGGCCAAAATGAACGGTGCCGTTGGCAACTACAACGCCCATCTGTCGGCCTGGCCCGAGTTTGACTGGGAGGCTTTCAGCCGCAAAGTGGTTGAAACGCCCGAGCCACTGGGTTTGTGTCTTGCATTTCAAGCCTACAGCATCCAGATTGAGCCGCACGACTACATGGCCGAGCTGTTTGACGCGGTGGCACGCGCCAACACCATCATGATCGACCTGTCGCGAGACATCTGGGCTTATGTGTCGCTGGGTTATTTCAAGCAAAAGACGCGCGAAGGTGAGGTTGGCTCATCGACCATGCCGCACAAGGTGAATCCGATTGATTTCGAAAATGCTGAAGGTAACCTGGGGCTGGCCAACGCAGTGCTCAGGCACTTGAGCGAGAAGCTGCCCATCAGCCGCTGGCAGCGCGACCTGACCGACAGCACAGTGCTGCGCAACATGGGCGTGGCGCTGGGTTATGCAGTGCTGGCTTACCAGTCTCTGGCTACCGGCCTGGGCAAGCTGGAGCTTAACCAGACGGCCATTGCGACCGACCTGGAGCGCTCGTGGGAAGTGCTGGCCGAGCCGATTCAGACTGTGATGCGCCGCTACGGCTTACCCAAGCCGTATGAGCAGCTCAAGGAGTTCACACGCGGCGAACCGATGACACGCGAGTTGATGCAGGGTTTTATCGCCAGGCTGGACCTGCCGCCGGCAGAAAAACAGCGTTTGCTCGCCATGACGCCGGCCAGCTACACCGGCAAAGCAGCGGAACTCGCAAAGAGAATATAAAGTCTGATGGCCCTCAAATCGACGGTATTCAAGGCCAGCCTGCAGATTGCCGACATTGACAATGCCTATTACGCCGACCACACGCTGACGCTGGCACGGCATCCGAGCGAAACCGACGAACGCATGATGGTGCGCCTTTGCGCTCTAGCGCTGCAAGCCCACAAGCTGCAATCCATCTGTGCCGGCGATGGCACACTGGCTTTTGGCGCCGGTCTTTCTGACCCTGACGAACCGGACGCGTATCTGCGCGACTTCACCGGTTTGATGCGTCTGTGGATCGAAGTCGGTCAACCCGACGACAAGCCGTTGTTGAAAGCTTGCAACAAAGCCGATGAAGTGGTCTTGTACTGCTTTAGCCAGGCGGCTGAGGTTTGGTGG
>JBBQZA010000398.1:0-3027 GCA_038208175.1 Burkholderiales bacterium | reverse complement strand
ATCGAGTTTGCCTTGTTCGACATGTTGCTGCACACCGCTCATGATCCGGCACTGGACATCATGCCGCTGCTGAGGCAGGTTCGCGCCGAAGTGGCGGTGCTCAAGGCACCCGAGTGGAGTCGCAGCGCGCACACCTTCAGCCATATCTTTGCCGGTGGCTATGCAGCTGGCTATTACAGTTACAAATGGGCCGAGGTGCTGAGTGCCGACGCCTACGCCGCATTTGAAGAGACAATGGACAAGGACGGTTTGCAAAACGTTGAAACCGGTAGAAAATTCCGGCAAACGATTCTGGAAACGGGTGGCAGTCGCCCGGCGATGGAGTCGTTCAAGGCTTTTCGCGGACGCGAGCCGCAACTCGATGCCTTGTTGCGGCATCAGGGTATGAACCGAGCTAAGTAAAAGGGACAATGAAAAAAAACATGAGTCATTCAGGCAAGCCGGCAGCGTGGGCCATGCGCCTGCGGGTCTTTAGTGCCGTCTGCGCCAGCCTGGTACTGAGCTGCGCGGCGCAAGCGCAGGCGCAAACGATTTACCGTATCGTCGGCAACGATGGACGCGTCACTTTCTCGGACAAACCTCCGGTCGCGGCAGAGCAGGCCACCGTCGTCGGTGCCGGCGGCAGGGCCATGAGCCTGGAAGCTGCGCTGCTGCCAGCGGAGTTACGCCAGCCGGTCAGCAAATTCCCGGTGACGCTTTACACGATGTCCAATTGCGATCCCTGCAATTCGGGTCGCGAATTGCTGGGCCGGCGTGGCATCCCGTATTCGGAAAGAACAATCAGCACAGCAGACGACAACGAAGCCCTGCAGCGCATCAGCGGCAGCAGTTCGTTGCCGTTCCTGACCATTGGCAGCCAGCAAATCAAGGGTTTCTCCGAATCGGAGTGGAAACAGTTTCTGGACGCTGCCGACTACCCCAAGTCCTCGGTCTTGCCGGCCACTTACCGCCAGCCGATGGCAACACCGCTGGTGGTGCTACAGAAGGCGGCGCCAGCCGCCAAACCGGAGGATGCGCCGACAGCGCGGCCAGCGCCGGAGGCACGCCAGCCGGGCCTCAATTCGCCGGCCAACCCGGCAGGCATCCGGTTCTAATCAGTCGCTGAGCGGCTCGAAGCTCAGCGTCTTGACGCCCCCGGGCGTCGCGAACAGGCACAACTGGGCCTTCTGGAAAGCAAAGACACCCACCGTCACGACCCCCGGCCACTGACTGACCTCGGACTCGAACGCCAGCGGGTCCGTGATTTTCAAGCCTGCTACATCCAGCAGGATCTGGCCGTTGTCGGTGATCAGCGGCTGCCCCTCCTTCAAACGCACGCGGGCCTGCCCTCCGATCGCGGCAAACTGGCGTATCAGCCGCCGTTGCGCCATCGGAATAATTTCGACCGGGACCGGAAACTTGCCCAGGGTCTGAACCAGTTTGGACTCATCGACGATGCAGACAAAGCTGGCACATTGGGCGGCCACAATCTTCTCGCGTGTCAGTGCCGCGCCGCCGCCTTTGATCATATTGCCCTGAGGGTCGATCTCGTCGGCACCATCGACGTAAACCGGCAGACGCTCCACTTCATTGGAGTCGAACACTTCAATACCCAAGGCCTGCAGACGCCGCGTGCTGGCAGCCGAACTCGACACCGCGCCCCTGATCTGGCCTTTCATCGTAGCCAGCGCATCAATGAACTTGTTCACGGTTGAGCCGGAACCGACACCGATGATTTCACCCGGAATGACAAATTTCAACGCCGCCTGGCTGACCAGGGTTTTCAGTTCATCTTGCGACAGGGCGGCAGCGCCGGTGCGTGGGGTTTGAGTCATCTGGGAAAATCGTTGAAGTTAATGAAACACTTTGCAGGAATTATCCAATGTCTCTCGTTCCCTACGCACTGGCACGGCGCTTTTTGTTTGCCCTGGACCCGGAGACCGCCCATGAGTTGACGCTGCACGCGCTGGCCGGCACGCAAGGCACACCGTTGCAACTGGCTTACAGCCAGCAGCGGGTTGCCGACCCGATCACGCTGGCGGGTCTGACTTTTCCAAACCGGGTTGGATTGGCGGCCGGGCTCGACAAGAATGCGCGCTGCATCGACGGACTTGGCGCCATCGGCTTCGGTTTTGTCGAGGTCGGCACCGTCACGCCACTGCCACAGGACGGCAATCCGAAACCAAGAATTTTCCGCCTGCCGCAGGTGCGTGCCCTGATCAATCGCCTGGGATTCAACAACCAGGGACTGGATGCCTTTGTTGCCAACGTCAAGCAATCCTCGCTCTACCGTCAGCGCCGCAATGGCACGGCGCCCATGCTGCTGGGACTCAACATCGGCAAGAACGCCGCCACGCCGATGGAACTCGCCACCGATGACTATCTGCTGGCCCTGGACGGTGTCTATCAATACGCCGACTATGTGGCGGTCAATATATCGAGCCCCAACACAAAAAATTTGCGCTCCCTGCAAAGCGATGAAGCGCTCGACAGTCTGCTGGCAACCCTGGCAAAGCGCCGCGCCGCGCTGACCCAGCAGCATGGCAAGCGAACTCCTCTGTTCGTCAAGATCGCACCGGACCTGGAGCCGACCCAGGTTAACGTCATTGCCATGACGCTGCAGCGTCATGGCATGGACGGCGTCATCGCCACCAACACCACTATGAGCCGCGACGCCGTCAAGGGGATGCCGCACAGCAACGAGTCCGGCGGCCTGTCAGGCGCGCCCTTGCTGCAGCAGAGCAACCGCATCATCACGCAGTTGCGCGCCGCCCTTGGAGTCGGCTTTCCAATCATTGGCGTCGGCGGCATCATGAGCGCCGCTGACGCAGTGAGCAAGATCAGGGCCGGCGCCGATCTGGTGCAAATCTATACCGGCCTGATCTACCAAGGGCCAGCGCTGGTACATGAATCAGCCGAACTCATTAAGAGGACTTTCTGATAGTCACCTTCGAAATGCAAGAACTGGTATGACGGTAGTGGCAAGCCAGGGAACTCGGGTGGACGACTCCGCGAATGTCCCCCGCGCCTCGCTACGCTCAGCGCTCC
>JBBQZA010000397.1:0-3031 GCA_038208175.1 Burkholderiales bacterium | reverse complement strand
ACGAACTCCATCGGCGTGTAGTCGTCGTTCAACATCACGACCTGGTACATCTGTGGCGGCTTGACCTTTTGCGTTCGCCTCTCAAGCACCACTGAGCCCCCATCGTCCGGGGTCGGTAAACGAGTTGGCGTGACTGGCGATTTTTCGGGAGATTTGCTTGCCATGCTTTCATTCTATCGAGCGCACCAAAGCATTGCAGCGCAACTTGGAACTGGTGCCACTTTTCCCAAATTCAAGCATATAAAAAACCCCACAAGGATGATGGAGTCTGTCAGGCTGGTCGATACATCTGAAACAACTGTTCCGGACCCATGTTGAAGTAGTCCGCAGGACCTCCCCCCGCGCATGATGTGCTCGGCATTGGCAGTGTCGTACGCCCCATTCTTGATCAACGCCTTGGCAATGTGGACTGCTATGACCTCTCCAAGCAAAAGCCAGGTCGAAATCTTGTCGCCACAGGCAGACTGCAGTTGCAATATCAATGGCTTTCGTGCCATAGGATACAGTGCGTCTGGCCCTCTATGCCGCCAACCGGAGCCCAGTATATGGAACGTTTCAGAATAAGGGGGAACTTGCATCATGACTTCCGAGGAATTTAGCGCATTGCTGCAGCGCTTGACAGCCGCGGCGGAGGCAGGCGATGGCCATGCCTTTGCCGCCTGCTTCACGCCAGACGGCACTTACCACGACTACATCTACGGCGACCACACCGGTAGGCCCGAGATCGAGCACATGATCTCGAATCTGTTTCACCGCGATGCGGGTGACTACCGGTGGGAGATGTTCGATCCGGTGTGCAACGGCCACATCGCTTATGCCTGGTCTCTCTCCAGCTTCAC
Source organism: Burkholderiales bacterium (assembly GCA_038208175.1). Lineage (GTDB taxonomy): Bacteria > Pseudomonadota > Gammaproteobacteria > Burkholderiales > Burkholderiaceae_C > Rhodoferax. The sequence continues at coordinate 2,192 of JBBQZA010000397.1, read as the reverse complement.
CTCGAAGGTGCCGGAATTTGCGGGCCGCTTCGTGATCATCGACGGAATGAGCCGCTTTGAGCTGAAGGACGGCCTGATCAGCGACTACAGCGAATCCGTCAATGGCGGGGTTGCGATGGTCCAGTTGGGTGTGAACGCACAAAGGATCGAAAAGGTGCTGCAGCGCTGGAGCAAAGGGCTTCAGGATCGGCCTGCCAGCCGAGCTTTCCTGGAGCGTCCCAAACGCACAAACACCTGAACGAAGCGGGCAAGCACACGATGGACTACACCTTGGCATCGACAGTCCTCGGTTGTTAATGGCGTCAGATACCAATAACAACGCGCTCACACATGAGGCTGTCGACCTACTTTTGATGAAATTTCCGCTAACCTGTCGGCTCTCATGAACTTTCTTTGCACGCAAAAAAATAAAACCCCAGTGGAACAAGTCTACTGGGGCTTCATTTCTAGCCGTCTTTATACGGCTTTAGACGCTATCACATATTGTCGATCATGACCTGACCAAAGCCGGAACAACTGACCTGGGTTGCTCCCTCCATCAACCGGGCAAAGTCATAGGTCACTTTTTTGCTGGCAATTGATTTTTTCATCGAACTGATGATCAGATCGGCCGCCTCGACCCAGCCCATGTGGCGCAACATCATTTCCGCCGACAGGATCTCGGAACCCGGATTCACATAGTCCTTGCCAGCGTACTTGGGGGCGGTGCCATGCGTCGCTTCAAAACAGGCCACCGAATCGGACAGGTTCGCTCCCGGAGCGATACCGATGCCACCGACCTGGGCCGCCAAGGCGTCCGATACATAGTCACCGTTCAGGTTCAGGGTAGCGATCACGCTGTATTCAGCGGGCCGCAGCAGGATTTGCTGCAGGAAGGCGTCGGCGATACTGTCCTTGACAATGATTTCATTGCCCGTCTTCGGATTCTTGAATTTGCACCACGGTCCGCCGTCGATCAACTCGGCACCGAACTCTTTTTGAGCCAGACCGTAAGCCCAATCACGGAAACCACCTTCGGTGTATTTCATGATGTTGCCCTTGTGAACAATGGTCACATTCGGCTTGTCATTGTCAATCGCGTACTGGATCGCCTTGCGCACCAGACGCTCGGTACCTTCGCGCGAAACCGGCTTGATACCGATGCCGGAGGTGTTCGGGAAGCGAATCTTCGTAACGCCCATTTCCTTCTGCAGGAAATTGATGAGCTTCTTGGCCTTGTCAGACTCGGCCTCAAACTCGATGCCGGCGTAAATATCTTCCGAATTTTCACGGAAGATCACCATGTTGGTCTTATGCGGCTCCTTGACCGGGCTGGGCACACCTTCAAAGTACTGGATCGGACGCAGGCAAACATACAAATCAAGTTCCTGGCGCAGCGCCACGTTCAGCGAACGAATGCCACCGCCGACCGGGGTTGTCAGCGGGCCCTTGACGGAGACCACATATTCGCGCAGGGCCTGCAGGGTTTCTTCCGGTAGCCAGACGTCAGGACCATACACCTTGGTCGACTTCTCACCGGCATAAACTTCCATCCAGTGAATCTGTCTTTTGCCGCCATAGGCTTTGGCAACGGCCGCGTCGACCACTTTGAGCATGACGGGCGTGATGTCAAAGCCGGTGCCATCGCCCTCGATAAACGGGATGACCGGTTGATCCGGCACATTCAGTGACATATCGGCATTGACTGTGATTTTTTGGCCCTTTGATGGCACCTTGATATGCTGGTACATGTAATTACTCCGTTAAAAAGTCGAATTTGGGTGTTTTTTTGGCCAAAACCAGACAAAAAAACTCAGTTTTAGGCTGGTTTGAAAGCGTTTTTGAATTCTAGTCTTAAAAAATTACCGATTTCTGTCAACCAGCGCCAAACCATCCCCGTTACGGACAGACCTTCCAAAGCATGGGAGGAAATTTTTGAAATAACGTTATCTCAAGGAAACTGAAAATGAACAAACTTCTCGCCGCTTTGGTTGCTGGTCTCTTCGCCGTTGGCGCTTTCGCTCAAGCTGCTGCTCCTGCTACCCCAGCCAAGCCAGCAATGCCTGCTGTGGCTGCTAAGCCGGCCATGCCTGCTGTTGCCGCAACCCCTGCAACACCTGCTGTTGCCGCCAAGCCCGCTGCAATGACCAAGGCAGAAAAAGATGCTGCCATGAAGGCTGCTGCGGATGCAAAGAAGGCTGCTGCTGCTGAAA
>JBBQZA010000396.1:0-3034 GCA_038208175.1 Burkholderiales bacterium | reverse complement strand
GCCGGCTTCGACATGCAGCTCGTTGATTTCGCGCCGCGCCAGGTCTTGCAGCATGGCGATCAGATCGACCTTGTTGTCAGGGCCAGGCAGGTGAATGACCGTGGCGCCGCTCCCTTCAAGTGCCGCTTTTTTTGCATCATTTACGGCTGCAGCGTAGATGAATAAAGCACGTTGTGCTATAAAAAGATGAGCGTCAAGCGGGGTTTCGAGCTGGCTGTCAAGAATCACCAGATGCGGCTGGCGTGGGGTCGGTACTGATCGGACGTCAAGCCTGGGGTTGTCGGCCAGCACGGTGCCAATGCCGGTCAGCACGGCACAGGCACGGGCGCGCCAGGCATGGCCGTCGGCGCGAGCCGCTTCGGATGTGATCCATTGACTGGCCCCATTTTCCAGTGCGGTCTGGCCATCGAGCGAGGCCGCGATCTTCATGCGTACCCAGGGCGTCTTGCGGATCATGCGGCTGAAAAAGCCGAGGTTGAGTTCGCGCGATTGCTGTGCCAGCGGGTCGTCTGGCGGCAATACGCTGACCTCGACGCCGACCGCGCGCAGCCGCGCAAAGCCCTGGCCGGCCACCAGCGGATTCGGGTCGGTGTTGCTGGCCACCACTTGCCTAATGCCGGCGGCGATCAGCGCGTCACAGCAGGGACCGGTGCGGCCGTGGTGCGAGCAGGGCTCCAGCGTCACGTAGGCGGTCGCACCTTTGGTGGAGTGCCCTTGCGCCTGGGCGTCGCGCAGCGCCATCACTTCGGCGTGCGCCTCGCCGGCGCGCTGTGTGTGACCCTGGCCAATGATCGCGCCAGCGGCGGAAGTGATGACACATCCGACGCGCGGATTGGGGCTGGACAGCCACAATGCCTGCTTGGCCAATTGCAGGGCCTGGAGCAACTCGGGCGGGTGAAGATTGGGCATGGCCGACGTTTTGAGCATCCTGAAGGGCTGATATTCAGACTGCGCAGCAGTATCTCACGGGCTCGCGGGGTCTGAGTTTTGGCATCCACGGCGCCTTTCATACGCCAAAACCGACCACTGGTCGGATCGATGGCTCCGACCGACCCGGGTTCCGTTATGCTGGGAGATCATCCATAAATTGCACAAAAGGGGTCCGGCATGCGAAACGTCAAGCAGCACGGTTTTACGCTGATCGAATTGATGATCACGGTCATGATTGTCGGAATTCTGGCTGCGGTGGCCTTGCCGTCCTATACCCAGTATGTCATTCGGGCCAACCGCAGTGCCGCCCAGTCGCAGATGATGGATATAGCCAACCGCGAGCAGCAGTTCTTGCTGGCCAATCGGGCTTATGCCAGCAAGACGACGCTGGAGGCCAGCGGTTATGGTCTGCCATCCGACCTCAGCAGCCGTTACAGCTATGACATTGCAGTGGGGACTGACGCGGTTCCTTCCTACGCCATTACCTTCACCGCCATCGGGGCGCAGGCCAGCGATGGCGACCTCACACTTGACAACCAGGGCGTCAAGAGCCCGGCCTCAAAATGGTGACGCCGTTGTTCCTGGGCCGACGCCTGCAGCGTGGCGTCTCCATGATCGAGGTGCTGGTCACGATCGTGATTCTGGCCTTCGGCCTGCTCGGCATGGCCGGACTGCAGGCGCGCCTGCAAGTGTCTGAAATGGAGTCCTACCAAAGAGCCCAGGCGTTGGTACTGCTCAACGACATGGCAAATCGCATAGCGACCAACGGCAATAGCGCGAGTTCCTATCTGGTCGCGGTCGGCAGTCCGCTGGGCGCCGGAACCAATGGTGGCTGTCCGGGTAGCACCTCCACGCTGGCGCAAAAAGACCTGGGCGAGTGGTGCAACGCCTTGCTGGGTTCGGCCGAAGTCAGCGGCAGCAGCAAGCTCGGTGCGGTCATTGGCGGGCGTGGCTGCGTCGAGAGTCTTGGCAACAATGAGTACCTGATCACCATCGCCTGGCAGGGGCTGGTGCCGCTGACGGCAGCACCCGCCAGCGTTGCCTGCGCCAAAGACCTGTATGACGGCGCAAGCGGTAGCGCTTGCCGAAACGACCTGTGCCGCCGCACCGTCACCACCGTGGTTCGCATCGCTTCCTTAGCCTGATCGACATGAGCGCTCTGGCACCCAACCCTGCAATCAACGCCGCGCGCCGTAGCGGCGTAGCAAGGCGCTTGCAGCGCGGCTTCAGCCTGGTGGAGCTGATGATTTCGGTGACCTTGGGGTTGCTGATCATGGTGGCGATGATTGCCGTCTACCTCAACGTCAGCCGCACCAACAGCGAGATGGCAAAAACGAACAGCCTGATCGAGAACGGGCGCTTTGCGATTGACCTGTTGCAGGAAGACCTGGAGCACGCCGGTTATTGGGGCGGTTATGTTCCCGATTTTGATGATCTGAGTTCCAGCAGCGTTCCTGCGACGGCACCCTCTAGCGCACCCAATCCGTGCCTTGCCTACAGTACGGCCAACTGGACCGCGCAACACAAGAACAACCTGATTGGCATCGCGGTTCAGTCTTTTGATGTGGTCCCGACCGGTTGCAGCACGACACTGATTGCCAACAAGAAGGCCAGTACCGACGTGCTGGTGGTTCGCCACGCGGGCACCTGCGTGCCGGGCGTTGGGAACTGTGCCGCGAGCGTGGCCGGCGAAGTGGACTTTCAGGCATCCCGTTGCAGTACTGAAATAGCGGCCGCCACCAACTATGTCTTGTCTGGCACCAGCGCTGATTTTGTTCTCCGCAACATGGATTGCAACAGCGTGGCCGAGAAACGCAGATACATCTCCAACATCTACTACATCCGCGATTACGCGGTGACCGTCGGCGACGGTGTGCCGACCTTGATGCGGTCTAATTTCGATGTGGCGAGCGGCGCTCCGCTGCAAGCCGCCGCCCAACCGCTGATTGAGGGGATCGAAGGTTTCGCCGTGGAATGGGGCATCGATGCCCAGAGTCGCTGCAACAGCAACGTCGATTACAGCACTGCATCGATTGTTCCACCAGCCACGGCTGCTTCGTCGGTGCAGCGTGTCGATCCGAGCACCTGCGCCGTGAATGCGGCA
>JBBQZA010000395.1:0-3039 GCA_038208175.1 Burkholderiales bacterium | reverse complement strand
TGTGGTGGCGCTCCAGCGGCTCGATCAGCGTGCGATGGATTCGCCGGTTCGCCCTGGTCACGGCCTCGGCGCAGGCCCGCTCGATGACGGTCAGCGCCGGTAGGATGATGCGCTTCTGGCGCAGCGTTTCGAGGGAATACGCCGCGAGGATCATCGCCTTGTCGGTCTGCATGGCCAGGTCGGCCAGGCTGTGCACCAGCCTGCGGAAATCCGGCAGTCCGAATACGGACAGCCCCAGGTAGGCGCGCAGCTCATGGAGGTGCTCGTTGCGCGTTTTTTCCCGCCCGGCGTATTCCGGCCAGGCGCCGGCGTCGCTGCGAACCTGTTTGGCAATCCATTGGATTGCTGGATCTGGCAGCTTGGTGTCGCTGGCCAGCGCGTAGCCGGGGTCGCGCAGCAGACACATCTGGACCGCGAAGCCGAGGCGGTTGGCGGCGCCACGGCGCTGCCGGATCAACGCCAAGTCGGAATCTGTGAAGCTGTATTGCTGAATCAGGTCATCCTCGCATTCTGGCAATACCAGCAAACTATCTCGTTCAGTCTCGGAAAACAGTACACGGCGGGGCATGCGGTTCCCTTCTTCTTGAAAACGTAGGATTTTGAGAGGACTGACGAGAGCGCCGAATTTGCGCGCAGATCAACTGGTTATCGTTCTCGAAAATAGTTCTTGAAATGTTATTCTCAAGCGCCTACTATTTCAATGAGTTTCGATAAAAAAGGATTGCCATGCGCCCATCAGTTGCACTTGACCTCAAGCGAATTGCCGTTCGGGAGGCAACCGGCCGCTTTCGCGTGGCGAACCCGCGTGTATTCGGGTCAGTGCTGCGTGGCACCGACCGGGACGGCAGTGATCTCGATCTGCTGGTCGATGCGCTGCCTGGCGCCACGTTGTTGGACTTGGGCGATTTACAAGACGAGCTGCAATCGTTGCTCGGCGTTTACGTTGATTTGTTGACGCCAGGCGACCTGCCGCCAAAGTTCCGGGCCAAGGTGCTTGCGGAGGCGCAGCCGGTATGAGTGAGAACCGCCTTTCTGATTACATCGATCACATACAGCAGGCCGCAGCGGATGCGTGTACGTTCGTGGAAGGTCTGGGCAAAGACGACTTCCTTGAGGATAAGCGCACCCAGCAGGCCGTCATCATGAGTTTCATCATCATCGGCGAGGCCGCCACGAAAGTGATGGACGGCTACATTGAGTTCACGCAGACGCACCCCGAGGTTCCATGGCGCAGCATGCGCAACATGCGTAATCGCATGGCCCACGGCTATTTCGACATCAATCTCGATGTGGTTTGGGAGACGGCACAAGAATGGCTACCGGGATTGCTCAAACAGTTGCCCGCAGTTCGCCGTGATGCCGACGACGAGAACGGTAATGTCAATGGGATGACCAGGTGAGCATATCCAGCATCGAGGCCTTGGCCAACGCTCGGACGCAGATCACGGGAGAAGCGGTTTTTCCTCCCTCCTACGAAGGCACTGCGTCGGCAGAGGCCCACCAGGCGTCCGAGGCCATCCAGGCACGGATTCGTGACCACATTGTCGCAACCAACGACATGCGCCTGTTTGGCCTGCTGCATTTGCTTGGTCAGGCTTCGCTGGGAATGGAGAGGACGCTGTGGACGGAAGACTATGAGCGCATGACGCGCGATGTTGAGGATGCCCTTCGAGAAGCCGATGATCCCAACTCCAGGTCGTATAGCCATGAGGAAGTGATGCAAGCAATGCAGGAGCGTTTCGCCCATGCGAGAGACAAGCCATGTTGATCGGCTATGCGCGTGTATCGACGCAGGATCAGAACCTTGAATTGCAGCGCGACGCCTTGACCAAGGCCGGTTGCCAAAAGGTGTTCGAAGATAAGGTGAGCGGCACAAGGGCAGACCGTCCCGGCTTGGCCAAGGCGCTGGAGATGCTGCGTGACGGTGACACACTAGTGGTCTGGAAACTGGATCGCTTGGGCCGTAGCGTCAAGCAACTGGTCGATCTGGTTGGCGAGCTGAACATGCAGGGGGGCCAGTTCAAAAGCCTCACCGATTCCATCGACACAGGCACGCCGTCAGGCCGGTTCTTCTTCCACGTCATGGCCAGCCTGGCTGAAATGGAGCGCGAGCTAACTGTCGAGCGCACACGCGCCGGGCTCGAAGTGGCTCGCCAGCTTGGCCGCAAAGGGGGCCGGAAGCCAAAAATGACCGACAGTAAGGTCGAATCAGCTAAGAAGTTGCTAGCCAGCGGGGTGCCGCCGAAAGACGTGGCCAAGAATCTCGGCGTATCCATTCCTACTCTTTACAGGTGGATTCCCGCCTCAACATACCCTTAGCGATCAACAACTCAAGCAACAGCACGGCACCCGCCGCAATGCCAAGCACCGGCATGAGGACAGCCAGGATCAGTGTGGTCAGCCCCAACGGCACCGCCGCTGATTTCCATGCGCCTAGCTGTACGCGCGGCAGGCTATAGGCCCCGCGTTGGCGTCGTTTGAAATACATCGCCCAGCCCGACAGCAAGGAAAATAGGACCCCAGTCCCAAACAGCAGAAGCAAGCATTGATTCCACCAGCCGAACTCGCCGCGATGGAAAGGTATGCCGATCGCTGTCGCCTTCCCGAACGCCGTCTGTTGGTCCCACCCGGCGTAGTAGAGCTGCTTGCCGTCGAACGCATCGAGCACCAAGTCGAAGCGCCTGGTCGGGTGGCTCGGGTCGGCCGCGCTGATGCGCCAGACACCCAAAATGCCACGCGGGGGAGTCAATTGCGCGGCAACGTCCGGGGCGAGCCGGCGCGTGACCTCCCACGCGGCCTGCCATGACAACAACGCCTGCTCGTGCGGGATGGCCGATTCGAGATTGCCGGGCACGCGGGGCGGCGCCTGGCCCAGCGCATTGCGTGCAGTGCGGATCTGCTCGCCGGCGTATTTGCTCCAGGTTAAGCCCGTCGCCAGTATGGTGACGGTGACGATGCTCAAGGCGACGCCGAGAAACGCGTGCCACTGCTTCCACGCGATCCGGCCCCGCGCGCCGCCTTGCGGCAAGGCTTTTTCTC
>JBBQZA010000394.1:0-3075 GCA_038208175.1 Burkholderiales bacterium | reverse complement strand
GCCCAGACCAATAATGGGCAGGGTACTGGCGGTACAACTGATGACGGCATCAAATTCGTGCAGCCGGTCTGGCAAATCGCCCAGGCGCATGACTTCGCCGCCAAAGCGGCTGGCCAATTTTTCACCGCGTTCCAGCGTGCGGTTGGCAATGGCCAGGCTCTTTGGATTCTTGGCAGCAAAGTGCGTGGCGCACAACTCGATCATTTCGCCAGCGCCTACGAACAAAACTTTAACCTGAGTCAGGTCTTCAAACAACTGTCCGGCCAGGCGCACGCTCGCAGCCGCCATGCTGATTGAATGGGCGCCAATCTCGGTCGACGTGCGCACTTCTTTGGCCACCGCAAAAGAGCGCTGGAACAACTGGCTCAGTGTCGTACCAAGAGCTCCCGCCGATTCTGCAGCACGCACCGCATCCTTGATCTGACCCAGTATTTGAGGCTCTCCGAGCACCATGGAATCAAGTCCGCTGGCAACCCGGAAAGCATGGCGTGCTGCCAAGCCATCTTCCATTGTGTAGGCGTGGGCGCGCAGCAACGAAGGTGCGACCCCACCACTGTGGGCCAGCCAGTCGAGCGTGTGTTCCAGTTCGGGTTGATCACCGGCACAGTAAATTTCCGTGCGATTGCAGGTAGAGATAAGTGCGGCCTCCGGTCGGCGTGAGAGAGACTCACGCAAGGCCTGTAAAGTAGGAGCCACCTGATCAATGGCGAAGGCAAACCGTCCGCGCATATCGAGCGGCGCGGTCGTGTGATTAATTCCTAAAGCCCAGACTGCCATGACCCGATTATAAAATCAGCCGCTGATGTCGTTCGCTCTTATGTTCAATCATTTTCTGAATTTTCTGGCGCCCGCCTTTTGGCTCGCGATTTTGGTGCCGCTGTTGGGTCGGCTTTTCTTCAAAAGCAAGTCGGCCAATCCCCGTCTTTGGATGCAGGTGGCAGTGAATTTTGCAGTGAACATGCTGGTGCTTGTAATCGGCTTGTGGTATTTCGGTCGGGATGGAAAAATGGCCAGCTACACCGGCATGACGCTGGCCTGCACCACAAGTCAGTGGCTCATGTTGCGTGGCTGGCGCTCAACTAAACGGTGAAAAAAGATCCACCCGGTCGGTAATGATGCCATCTGTGCCCAGATCGATCAACCGCTGGGCCGCCCATTCGTCATTCACGGTGTAACTCAAACAACGCAGACCCGCGTTCCTGGCCTGGCTTAGGCTTGATCGGTCCCACAGGGCATGATTGCAGACAACGGCAACACAGCCCAGAGCCAGTGCCGTGTCAAGCCAGCCGTTCCAGAGCGAATCCAGCAGCAGACCGCGCGGCAATTGCCATTGCGCTGCGCCGGCTGCCCGTAGCGCCTCCGGTTTGAATGAAGTCAGCAGTGGTGGTACAGCAGCCTGCTGCCACAGCCGGGTGGCATGGTTTGCCACCACTTCGCCCGTCTGACGCTCCAGGCCCGGTGTTGCCTTGATTTCAATGTTCAAAAAATAGCTGTTGTGCAGGCAATAGCGGGCAATATTTTCAAAACTGGGGACCGATTCTCCAGCAAAAGCGCGTGAATGCCAGCTGCCGGCATCCAGTGTAGACAGGGCGCTCCAGGGATGGTCGCCAGCGACATGGCTGGCTGGCGCACCGAGCTGCCCGGGACCGCTGGTCGTGCGCTGCAAAGTAGCGTCATGTAAAAGGAAGGGAACGCCGTCGCTGCTGAGTTTGACGTCGCACTCAAACATGCGGTAACCGTAGCCGGCGCCGAGGCGAAAGGCGGCCAGTGTGTTTTCCGGAGCCAGTTTGCCGGCGCCGCGGTGGGCGATCCAGCGCGGGTAAGGCCAGTGATCGAAGGTGACCTCTGTCATCAGCGGGATTCTCTGCGTTTGCCGGTGCTGGCGTCAAAGTAGTGAATCTTGTTGGCGCGAGGGGTGACGCAGATGGTGCTGCCAATGGCAGGTACAGGCTGCCCCTCTTCGGTGCGAACGATCACCATTTCGTCGCCACTGCCGAGAATCCAGCGGCCATAGACCAGACGCTCGGCACCCAGCATTTCGACCGTTTCCACGCGCAACGCCCAACCCGTCTCAGTGATCTCAAGGTGTTCGGGGCGCACGCCAGTGATGATGCCGGGCGCAGCGCCCGGTGCATTCTTCAACAGGTTCATCGGGGGTGAGCCGATAAAACTGGCAACGAAGATGGTGGCGGGGCGCGAGTAGACCTCTTCCGGTGTGCCAAATTGCTCCATGGCACCCAGATTGATGACGATCATGCGCTCTGCCAGCGTCATGGCCTCGACCTGATCGTGCGTTACAAAAAGCGAGGTGATGCCCAGCTCGCGGTGCAGTTTCTGGATCTCGATGCGGGTCTGAGCACGCAGTTTGGCGTCGAGGTTGGACAGGGGTTCATCGAACAGAAAGACCTGCGGTTGGCGCACGATGGCCCGGCCCATGGCCACGCGCTGACGCTGACCACCCGAGAGTTCGCGTGGTTTGCGCTGCAGGAAGGGTCCGATTTCCAGAATCCGGGCTGCCTTGTCGACGCGGGCCTTGATCTCGTCGGTCGACACCTTGGCGATCTTGAGTCCGTAGGCCATGTTCTCGAACACGCTCATGTGCGGGTACAGCGCGTAGTTCTGGAACACCATGGCGATGTCGCGCTCGGAAGGTTCGAGGTCGTTGACGACGCGCCCACCAATAGAAATCTCGCCTTCGGTGACCTCCTCCAAACCGGCCAACATGCGCAACAGCGTGGATTTGCCACAACCCGACGGGCCGACGATGACAACGAATTCGCCATCAAGAATTTCGGCATTGATGGTGTTGATAACCTGATTGGCGCCCTTGCCCTTGCCGTAGCGCTTGATGACGTTCTTGAATGTGATTGAGGCCATGGGTCCTTTTAGTCGGTTGGGGACAGAGCTTGCCGCTGCACAGCTTCGGTCTGTCCCGCAAACATATTACTTTTCCGTATCCACCAACCCTTTGACAAACCACTTCTGCATCAGCATGACCACGGTTGCTGGGGGCAGCATGGCCAAGAGCGCCGTGGCCATGACGACGTTCCACTCATTTTGTGAATCACCGCCTGC
>JBBQZA010000393.1:0-3075 GCA_038208175.1 Burkholderiales bacterium | reverse complement strand
GCAGGACGGCCCCAACGCGCTACCGGGGGACCAGCGGCGCACCCTGCGGGCGATTGTTCGCGAGACCCTGCAGGAACCGATGTTCTCGCTGTTGCTGGCGGCGGTTGTGCTCTACCTGGTGCTGGGTGACTTGCAGGAAGGGTTGATTTTGTTCGGTTTCGTGCTAGTGGTACTGGCGTTGACCTTGTACCAGGAGGGCAAGACCGAAAACGCGATGGCGGCCTTGCGCGACCTCAGCAGCCCGCGTGCGCTGGTCATGCGTGATGGCCAGGCGCAGCGTATCGCTGGCAGTGAAGTGGTCTGCGGTGATATTTTATTGCTGGCCGAGGGCGATCGCATTGCGGCTGACGCAAAGCTGATTTCAGGAACCGAGGTGCAAGTCGATGAATCCTTGTTGACGGGCGAAGCGGTGCCGGTCGGCAAGGAGGTGAATTCAGCTCAACAGGCATCAGTTTCGGCAGCGCCCGGTGGTGAGAGTCAGGTCCAATTGTTTTCCGGCACGCTGGTGGTCAAGGGACACGGCGTCGCACGGGTCACGGCCACCGGCGCACGCAGTGAAATTGGCCGTATCGGCAGCGCGCTCGAGACTTTGTCCAGTGAGCGTTCACCACTCAAAACCCAGACCGCCAGCCTGGTCAGAGTACTGGCCCTGATTGCATTCGGCGCCAGCCTTTTCCTGATCGTTGCTTATGGCTTGTTGCGAGGCGACTGGCTGGGGGCTCTGCTGGCCGGCATTGCGCTGGCCATGGCCCTGCTGCCGCAGGAGTTTACGGTGGTGCTGACCGTGCTGCCGGCACTGGGTGCATGGCGTCTGTCTAAGCAAAACGTGTTAACAAGGCGCATCGCGGCGATCGAGACGCTGGGCGCCACATCGGTGCTTTGTGCCGACAAGACCGGCACCTTGACCGAAAACCGCATGACGGTGGAGCAACTGTATGTACAGGGACCGAATGAACAAGAGGGCGGGGCGTTGTCGATCGACTACGCAACCAGCACCGAATTGCCGGAGGCATTTCATACGCTGGTTGAGTACTCGATTCTGGCCAGCGTGACCGACCCCTTTGACCCGATGGAAAAAGCCTTCCACCGCCTGGGCCAGCACTTTTAAGCGACACCGAGCATCTGCACCACGACTGGACCCTGGTGCAGGAATACGGTCTAACGCCTGAGCTGCGGGCCATGTCGCACGTCTGGAAAGCGGCGCAGGGCGATGCGCATGTGGTGGCGGCCAAGGGGGCGCCAGAGGCGATCATCGATCTGTGCCACCTCGACGTCGGTGCGTAGGCGGACATTGCCGCCGCTGTCGAAGCCATGGCAGCCCAGGGTTTGCGGGTGCTGGGGGTAGCGCAGGCGCGCTTTGCGGGTGAGCAATGGCCCAGCGTCGAGCATGATTTCGAGTTTGAATTCGTCGGCCTGCTGGGTCTCGCTGACCCTTTGCGCGCCGAAGTTGTGGACGCGGTGGTCGAGTGTCGCAACGCCGGCATCCGGGTCGTGATGATCACCGGTGACTACCCGGCGACGGCGCGTGCGATTGCAAAGGCAGCGCAGCTTGACGTTGGCGAGAGCGACCGCCTGCTCACCGGTGATGCCATGGCAGCCCTGAGTGATGCCGAACTGCAGGAGCGCATGAAAAGGGTCAGCGTCTGCGCCCGTATTGCCCCGCAGCAAAAACTGCGCATTGTGCAGGCGTTGAAGGCGAACGGCGAGATTGTTGCCATGACCGGTGACGGGGTGAACGATGCGCCAGCGCTCAAAGCCGCGCATGTGGGCGTCGCCATGGGCGGACGCGGCACCGATGTGGCGCGTGAAGCGGCTTCGATTGTGCTGCTGGATGACAACTTTGCCTCCATCGTGCGCGCGGTGCGGCTGGGGCGGCGCATCTTTGACAATTTGCGCAAGTCGATGTCCTACATCCTGGCCGTGCACGTTCCGATTGCGGGTCTGGCGCTACTGCCGGTGCTGCTGGGCTGGCCGGTGGTGCTGTTTCCCTTGCACATCGCCTTTCTGGAACTGGTCATCGATCCGGCCTGTTCCATGGTGTTCGAGAACGAGCCGTCCGAGGCGGACGTGATGGGGCGTGCGCCGCGTGACGCCCGGGCCCCTCTTTTTGCCGGCATGACGCTGGCGCAGGCTTTGCTGCAAGGTGTTGGCGTGTTGCTGGTGGTGCTGGCGGCCCATGTCTGGAGTGCCAGTTGGCTGACAGAGTCGGCGGCACGTGCATTCACCTTTGTCACATTGGTGCTGGGTAACCTGGCGCTGATTTTTTCGAATCGCTCGCAAAGGGGGTCGCTGTGGGCCTCGCTGCGCGTACCCAACCGCACCTTGTGGATCGTGACCGGCGTGACCCTGGTCTTGCTGGGATTGACCTTGTACCTGCCCTGGCTGGCGCGCCTGTTTTATTTTGTCCCGCTGACAATTCCAGATTTGCTGCTGGCGATGGTCCTGGGCTTGCTCGGTGGGCTCTGGTTTGAAGGCATCAAATTCAGTCGGCGCCTTGCGTAACAGTTGCAAATGATTCAAAATAGCTCCAAATTCAAGCCAATTATATTTATTGCAGCCGTTTTATGTCCAATTTATCCATCAAAGATGTGCCCGAAGCCTGGGCCGAAGCGCTGCGCCAGCGCGCCACCCGCAACCACCGCTCGCTACAGGGTGAGCTGATGTCCATCATCGAGCAGGCCGCCAATGAGGTCTCACCAGTGGCCAACAACAGTGCATACCCCGGTGCGGGCGTAAAGCCGACCACTTACGATCCGCGTGGTACGGTGGTGGGGCATGACCGCCTCGGGCACCCCATCGTCCGCCGCGGCTGGAAAACGATTGAGCAGTTGGTGGCTGAGCGCCGCCAGATGTATCCCGAACCCATTCGTGGGGGCCAGAGTGGCACGGAAATCATTCGCGAAGATCGGGATTCCCGATGAGCACGGGACGCACGCTCTATCTTGCCGAGCCACCGGCCACTTATCTGATTCGCCCACCGCTGGTGGTGGACTGCAGCGTCTTGATCGCCGTGCTGTTTGAAGAAGACAAGCGCGAGCTCGCTGCAGAGTTATTAGCAGGAAAGAGCAGGCATGC
>JBBQZA010000392.1:0-3092 GCA_038208175.1 Burkholderiales bacterium | reverse complement strand
CGCCAATAGCGCGATTTATGTACTACAAAACTTTTATTTTAGTAGTACACTTTGACGCATGAGCACACATCCACAGTTTTTGAGCCTACGCCTCTCCAGCGACGAGTCCCGTTTGATGGAGCGCCTGCATGCCAGCCTGGGTGTCAGCAAATCCGAGGTAGTAAAGAAGGCGTTGCGGCTGTTGGCTGAGCAAGTCAACCAGCCACAGCCAGTCGATGCATTCGCGGCAGGTGCAGGGCTCTTTGGACGATATGGAGACGCGCAGCGCCAGTCTTCGGACATCAAGCAGGTGGTCAGAGAACGACTGGCTAACAAACGCAGTTCGCAGATTGTTGGGCGTTGACCGATGGCCAGACTGGGTCGCACGCAAGTTCTGGCTGACAGTGGGCCGCTGGCCGCACTGTTCAATTCGAGCGACCACCATCACAAGCGGGCGCTGGCCTATTTTCACAGCCATGCGCCACACATGCGCTTTCTCACGACCTGGGGGGTGATTAGCGAGGTGATGTACTTTCTTGATTTCAGCGCGAATGCGCAGGCAGACTTTCTGGAATGGTTGCATGCGTGCCACGGCAACGGATCGATGGAGATCGCCGCCCTGGGGGTGGACGATTTGCCGGGGTTGTCCGCCATGATGCGCAAATATGCCGACCGCCCGATGGATCTGGCCGACGCTTCCCTGGTGTGGCTGGCCAACAGAACAGGGGTGACTGACATCATCACCATCGATCGCGCAGACTTTGCCGTCTACCGCACCACCAAGCGCAAGGCGTTTAACAACGTGTTCAAGTGATTATCGCGGGTTGGCGCGCGTCTGACAGTGGTTGGCCGGCGGACCGGGTATCCACTCTCTGGCCCGTGGCGTTCCGTTAAGGTGATGAAAATTTGGGTTTGGAACCGCCAATCTTTTTGCTCAACATCAACTGTCTGTTGAGGGCCTATTGCTGAGCGTGAGGGTTTGACCGTCTGTACCCGCAATGCTGCGTAAGCCGACGTAGCCAAAAAGGAAACCAGCCATTCAACGCTGGCGCTCAGCAGACGCACAACACGGGACGATTGAGCGAGTTAAGGCTCGGCGTCGTCACACTCCGGCTCTCGCAGTTCAAATATGACCTCGACAATCGGCAGCACTTCCTCGAATTGAGCGGCAGACAATACGAAGTCAATCTCGAACGCTAAACGATGCGGAGAGAACTCAATCAAAGCTAACCGATAATGTCCAATGTAAACTTCGTCTTCAGATTCAACATAGCACTCGCCATCATCGGCCATTTCAAACTGACGCTGCAGCAACACATAGGGACCAGATTGCTCCGGCTGAGGCATTTGCCCTTCCCAGGTGTCCCCGTCGTCAAGAGTAAGCTGGTAGTAGTCGCCACTGGAAGTGACAGAAACACTTTTTTTACGTAGCGTTGCATGGTTCAGGGTTGAGCGCTTTAACGTGGAAGTAACCCGCGATGCGCGGCTTTATGCGCGTCCCTCTCGAATGCCGGGTTGGCCATATAAGCAGCACAATGCTACGACTATAGATCTGAACCCGATGGTTCACCGATTGTTCATCAGAGCGGCCGCTTGATGGTCATGGCGCCGCGGATTTCGCCTGGTGCGTAGCCAGTGGCCTTGTCGTGCGGATAGAGCTCGTTGAGCTTGGCCTTGACCGCCGGGCTGATGTTGTCAGAGGTGCCGTGGCAGCTCATGCACAGATTCTGAGTGGGCAGAGCCTTAATGTAACGATAAACCTTGATATTACCCTCGGTGACGATCTCGCCCTTCTCCAGCGAGGCGGGTTTCTCGCCTGCGGCGCTGCGCCTGTCGAAGTCCTGCAATGCGGCTTGTTCCCAGGCATCGGGAACGGCTTTAGGGTTGCGGTTCTTCAGGCTGACCCGGCGAATGTTCCAGCCAGTCTTCTCTGAGGCCTCCTTCGCCATTTGCGGCGCCTTTTCGCGACAGACGTCGATGGCGCCTTCGGGGCCGCCCTTCGTCATTTCCTTTTGGAGGACAGCCAGGAGCTTGGGCGGGATACTCGAAGCCACATTGCGCGCTTCCTCAAGAAAGTTGGCTTCGTTGGCGAAGGCAGGCGTCGCGGCGAGCGCGAAGACAACGGGAACAAGCATGCGGGCAATGTCGGTTTTCATGGTTTCCACTCTCGGTATATATACAAGAACTATTTTTTGTAAAGCGTTCATCTTTTTTCCTCCAAAATTACGGCAAATAGGGCGTTGCCGTAGCGCCGAACGTTGGCGCTGCCCGGCACGCAACCCGTGCCGCGAAGCGGCTGCCTTCGGTTGCGTGTCCGCGCCGAGCAACCCGTTATGTGAAGCCGTGCTGGCCAGAGTCAACGACGACCGAGCGCCTGAGAGCAACTGGCACACCGAATGCTGAAATGGGAACGGCGACATGAGCGCATTTTGCTTCATGCCTGGTGGCGCACCAGCCAAGGTCGCGGTGGCGTTTGACCAAGCTGGAGGCCGCGAACGCCTTGACGCCGTGCTTTGTAAGCTAAAAGTTCCTACAGCCCTCATGGAACGTACACAGGCAGCTACCGTTTTCATAGCAGATCGCTTACCCAAAGTCATGATGCATAACGATCAGCGTTTATCTGCCGCGAGGCAAAGCTGGAAGAAACCACGACTACCCCTTTCGGCAGATAAACCACGTTGGACTGAACCGCTTGAGGTAGCGGTGGATTACAGGGGATTGTAAGTTTGGAGCTCAGGGTCCGGGGCACCGTTTAGGCGCTTTGCCGACAATTGCTGTCGGAGAGTCCCGTTTTCGCAGCAATAATCCGGGGCAACTCTTGGCAGCGACACCCCTGAAACCAGCCTTGCACGCCGTTTGGCACACGGCTCCCCCTGGCGGTGCAAACCAGCCACACCAAACACCCCGCCAATCCATACATTCGCTGCTGTCATGGCGGCCCCGTGCTTTGCTGCGAATACGTTTGAGCCCGGTGGGCAGCACATGCAGTAAAAAGCGATGCACAAACTCGACGCCGGCGAGCCGCACGATGCGTTTGCCACCCGCCTCATCGGCGCGCACCTTGAACGCCACCTGATCGGTGCCGACGCTCACCACACGTTCGTTGCTGATGG
>JBBQZA010000391.1:0-3114 GCA_038208175.1 Burkholderiales bacterium | reverse complement strand
ATAACTCTTGGGGCGCAGGCAAGTACGACCCCCGCTTCAATCAGGACGGCATAAATGGCCCACAGGTCATCCCGCCGGCCTACGGCCTGCAAGGCATCAACAAGATCATCTCGACCGGCGACGGCGACAACCTGGCCTACTGGAATCGCTATGTTGGCGTCACGCAAATGGGCGGCCACGGCACGTTTTCCGATCCACGCATCGGCACTACCGGTGTCAATGTCACCAACGGAACGGATGACCTGATCAGCGCGAAATTGCCAGCCTTGCAGGCCTACCAGCTCTCGATCGAAGCGCCACCGCCACCGGCCGGCAGCTTCAATGCGGCAGCGGCCGCGCGCGGCAAGCTGGTGTTTGACAACGCCGGCAGATGCGCGACCTGCCACAGCGGCGACAAGTTCACCGATGCCAATACCCGGCTGCACCCGCCCACAGACGCCGTTAGCGAACCCGAGCCGAATGGAGCGCCCAGCTACGCCTCGCGCAGCGCGACCAAGCAGTACCGGACCGCGCCGCTGCGAGGGCTGTGGCAGCACCCGCCTTATTTCCACAACGGCACGGCGCCGACACTGGAGGCCGTGGTGCAGACCTACAACACCAAGCAGGCGCTGGGCCTGACGCCGGCGCAAGCCGCTGATCTGGTCCAGTACCTGAAGTCCTTGTAAGCCGCTAATGCGTCGTGCAGTGAGCAGCAGCGTTAAAAGATAGTCAAAAGTAGTTGCAATCAACCGTCCAAAAGGAGTCATTACCATGAAAAAAATCACCGCCAGCGTCATCGCCAGCCTTTTTGCGTTGGCCACAACCGCGGCATTCGCCCAGTCAGCGGCGCCCGACGACGCCCAGATTGCCGGCATCGTCGTCACTGCCAACACGGTCGATATCAATGCCGGCAAACTGGCACAGAAAACGTCCAAAAACAAGGAGGTCCAGCAGTTCGGCAAGCAAATGGTCACCGATCACACGGGCGTCAACAAGCAGGCGACCGCCTTGGTTAAAAAGCTGAAGGTAAAACCGGCGGAAAGCGATACCAGCAAGAGCATGAAAGATGGCGGTGACGCGAACATCAGCAAGCTCAAGGGGCTGAAAGGCGCTGAGTTCGACAAAGCCTACATCGACAACGAAGTGACCTATCACCAAACGGTGATCGATGCGCTTGATAAAACGCTGATCCCTAGCGCCAAGAACGCCGAACTCAAAGACACGCTGGAAAAAGTGCGGCCTGCCTTCGTCGCTCACCTGGAGCACGC
This sequence comes from Burkholderiales bacterium, assembly GCA_038208175.1. GTDB lineage: Bacteria > Pseudomonadota > Gammaproteobacteria > Burkholderiales > Burkholderiaceae_C > Rhodoferax. The sequence continues at coordinate 1,867 of JBBQZA010000391.1, read as the reverse complement.
CAAGCAAATTCAATCATCGTTGAAATAGGGCCAGTCGTGACCTTCCGGCTACCAGGCTTGGCGCAGGAGGAGCAAGGTCATCGCTCGATGACATTGCTCCTCGCGGTTGTATTTTCGGGACTAAGCGCTTTAGCGTCTGCAGCGCCGAAGCCGACGACACATGCCGTCACCATCGAGGCCTTGCAGTTTTCTCCGCCGAATCTTGAGGTGAAAGCGGGAGATACCGTCATCTGGAAGAACAAGGATGCGTTCCCGCATAACGTCACTGCGGAAAATAAGAGCTTTCATTCGCAAGACATTCAAAGCGGCCAATCGTGGAAGTTCAAGGCAGGCAAAAAGGGCGTATTTCCCTACGTCTGCACGCTGCACCCCGGTATGAAGGCCGTGCTGACCGTGAGGTGACCATTGATGGCATTCGGCCCGGCGTATAGACAATGCACGGGCTTGTGTGACCCGGACACGCTGCAGCGGGCCATGGCGGTAAGCATGAAACTGGACCAGTGCAGGCGTCCAATCTCATTTCTAGAAATAACTTTAATCTTTAAGGGAGTACTACATGGAACCCGCATTAATTCTTCGGACGTCGACGGTTTTGCTGGCCATCGCGGCAGTTGGCGGCTTGGTTATGGCGGGTATTCGTTTCGTCACCGACCGACAGCCGCCTGCTGCGTTAGCGATGCTGCATGGCTTCCTGGCTGGTGCGGCAGTCACCTTGTTGTTGTACGCAGCCGCGACGGTCGGGCTGCCCAAAATGGCGGTCTGGGCGCTCGTTCTATTCATCGCCGCTGCCGGTGGCGGCGTCGTCCTGAATCTGAACTACCACTGGAAGCAACTGCCGTTGCCCAAGTGGCTGATCGGTGTGCACGCGAGTATTGCGGTCGCGGGATTTTTATTACTACTTGTAGCGACGTGGGCTACTCCTACGGCATGACAACTGTCCCGGTCCGCTGTTGGCGTTGACCAAACTTTTAATCTTGTTGGGCTGAATCATGGATGATCTTGGACCCGCTGGCTGTGCGGCTATGACGACAGCGCCAAACCGCGCCACCGCCGAGCGGTATGGAGAAGTTTCTGCGCGTCTTGTCCGTCGTCACGATGCTGATGACGGTGCCGCAAGTCCTCAGCATCTGGGTCGGTGGCAATGCTGGCGGGATTTCGCTGCTGTCATGGGGTGCGTATCTGTTTTCGGCCTGTCTGTGGTTTGTTTACGGAATCCAGAAGCGCGACAAGACGATCTATCTGGCCTGCATCGGATGGATCGTGCTCGACGCAGCGATCGTCATCGGCGTTTTCGTCCACCGCTTCTAGCCAGGACTGCTTCAAGGCGCTGCGATGACAAAAAACTCCTGCTCATGCCTATGGCGACCGGGCTCGCTGCGACAGCGGCGGTGCGGAGGTGAAAATATCTGTGCCGCAAACGCCGCGTCAAACCAGCGGCTGCACCCCGATGCATGAACCTCTGGTCTGCACCATCGGTCATTCCAACCGATCGATCGACGCATTCACAGACCTGCTTCGAGGCAACGAGATCGCGCGGGTGATCGATGTAAGAACCGTCCCGCGCTCCCGCCACAATCCCCAATTCAATCTCGATTCGCTCCCGGCATCGTTGAGGGCTGCGGGAATATCGTACGTGCACATGCCAGGCTTGGGCGGACTGCGCCATTCCCACGCTGGCTCGCCCAACAGCGGCTGGCGCAACCTTTCGTTCAGAGGCTATGCGGACTACATGCAGTCCGCGGAGTTTGCCCAGAACGTCGAGCAGGTGGCAGGGCTTGCGCATGTGCAGTTGTGCGCACTCATGTGCGCCGAGGCCGTTCCCTGGCGCTGTCACCGCTCATTGATTGGCGACGCGCTGCTGATTCGA
>JBBQZA010000390.1:0-3119 GCA_038208175.1 Burkholderiales bacterium | reverse complement strand
GGCTTGCACCGAGGGTCGGATCGAGCCGACGTAATTGCCCAGATGGGGGGTGCCGGAGGGAGTGATGCCGGTCAGAAAACGATTCGTGCTCATGCCTAGCCGAAAATCAGGGCCACCGGCGTCAGCAGCAGGTCCAGCAGCCAGTAGGTCAGTGCCATCAGGGGTTGCATCCAGAGCCGGCTGACAACGCCAATGATCACCAGACCCATGACGATGAAAAAGCCCCAGGGTTCGATGCGCGAGACATATTCGGCCTGGCGATGCGGCAACAGGCCGACAAGAATTCGGCCGCCATCGAGAGGTGGCAGCGGAAACAGGTTGAACGCAAACATCACCACATTGACCAGCACGCCGCCCTGGGCCATTTTGAGAAAGAAGGCCTCGGAGACGCCGCCACCTTTGAGGATGAACAGCAGAACACCCCAGAGCAGAGCCTGGACGAAATTGGCCGCGGGGCCGGCCAGTGCCACCCAGATCATGTCGCTTTTCGGATTGCGCAAGTTGCCAAAGCGCACCGGCACCGGCTTGGCATAACCGAACAGGAAGGCGCCCGAGGTTGCAAAATAAAGCAGCAAGGGCATCAGGATCGTACCCAGTGGGTCAATATGCTTGATCGGATTGAGCGTGATGCGCCCCAGCGCAAAAGCGGTGTTGTCGCCGAAGTGGCGCGCGGCGTAGCCGTGCGCGGCCTCGTGGATCGTGATTGCGAACAGCACCGGCAGCGCATACAGGGCGATCGTTTGAATCATGTGGGAAATATCCATGGCGCTATTGTCTCAGAGCCCGAGCGCCGACAGATTGCCGCGGCCCTGGCGAATCAGTACCGGTTCCGGCCCACTGAGGTCGATAACGGTAGTCGGTTCGCGGGCGCAGGCGCCAGCGTCGATCACCGCACCGATCTGAGTCTGGTAACGCTGCATGATGGCCTGGGCTTCGTTGAGGGGCTCGGTTTCGCCCGGCGCAATCAGGGTTGTGGCCAGCAGCGGCTTGCTATGCAATGCCAGCAGAGCCTGCAGCACCTTGTGCTCGGGCACGCGCAGGCCAACCGTGCGGCGCGCCGGGTGGCTCAGGCGCCGCGGCACCTCCTTGCTGGCGTCCAGTATGAAAGTGTAGGGCCCGGGTGTGGTCGATTTGAGGAGTCGAAACTGCCAGTTGTCAACCCGCGCATAGTTGGCCAATTCGCTCAGGTCGCGGCACAGCATGGTCAGATGATGCTCGTCGCCCAGGCCGCGCAGTTGGCGCAATTTGTCGGCCGCCGCCTTGTCATCGAGATGGCAGACCAGCGCGTAGCTCGAGTCGGTCGGCACCGCCAGAATTTCGCCTTTGTCGAGCAACGCGACTGCCTGCTTGAGCAGACGCGCTTGCGGGTTGTCAGGATGAACTACAAAGAGCTGGGCCATGCGCGTATTGTCTGCGAATCCCGGGTATTCATCCGGGCGCGCGGCGCCCAGCCAGTTCCTGCGCCGACAGCACCGCGTTGCCGACGCCGCTGGCCGCAATCACGGCAATGCCGAGCCAGGCCAGGGTATCGGGCACATGCCGGAAAAAAAGCCAGCCGGCCAGTGTGGCAAAGGCGATTTGCGCGTACAGATAGGGCGTCAGCTCCGGGGCGGAGGCGCGCATGAAGGCACGAATCAGCATCAGGTGGCCAAAGGTTCCCAGGAAACCGATCACGACAAACCAGGGCCAATGCGCTGTCAGGGCGCTGGTGTTCCAGCTGAAGACGACAATCGGACTCATCACCACGGTGCCGACCAGGCCGGTGTAGAAGTGGGTGGTGTAGGGGTTCTCATCAGCGCTCAAGCGGCTGGTGAGTACCTGAAACCAGGCATAGGCGCTGACCAGCAGCACCGGAAAAAGCAAGGCCCAGCTGAATACCTGGCCACCCGGTCGGATCACCAGCAGGACGCCGGCCAGGCCGGCCAGCATCAGCCACCAGCGGCGCGCCGAGACGTGGTTCTTCAGCACGCGGGCTGCCAGCGCGGTGGCTACCAGCGGCGACAGCATCACCATGGCGGTGAATTCACCGACCGGCAGATATTGCAGACCAAAGAAGGAGCAGGCACTGGTGATCAACAGCAGCACCCCGCGCAGTGTCTGAAAACGGGGATTGGGCGTGCGGAACAGTTTGGAGCGCTGCACGGGAAAGCGCAGAATAAATGTTGCGACGGCCTGAAAAGCGTAGCGAAACCACAACAGCATCAGCACCGGCGCCAGCAGGACGGCATGTTTTGTGGCGCTGTCGAGCACTGCAAAGCAAAGCGCGGTGAGCACGATCAGCAAAATGCCGCTGCCCTGCGGGCTTCGCCAGAACGTCATTGGAGCTTCTGGATTTTGTCCGAGAGCAATTCCCACACTGGTGTCAGGTGGTCGGGCAAGGCGGGGAGGGTGCCCAAATCGGTGTGGCTTTCGTCCGGGCTGTGAAAGTCGCTGCCGCGCGAGGCTGCCAGGCCGAATTCAGTGGCCATGTTGGCATAGCTGATGTACTCGGCCGCGGTATGGCTGCCGGTCACCACTTCAACCGCCTGTCCACCATGGTTCCTGAATTCGCTGAACAGCGCGAATTCTTCGGTCGCGCTGAACTTGTAGCGGGCCGGATGCGCAATGACCGGTACACCGCCGGCCTCCCTGATCCAGTGCACGGCGTCCTTCAGGTTGGCCCAGCGATGTTCGATATAACCGGGTTTGCCCTCGGTGAGGTATTTGCGAAACACTTCATTGGTTTCCCGGCAAACCCCAGTCTCCACCAGAAAACGGGCAAAGTGGGTGCGGGAGATCAGGTTGTGGTTGCCGGCGTATTTGAGGGCGCCTTCATAGGCGCCGCGGATGCCGATCCGCTCCAGATCGGCAGACATCTGCCGCGCGCGCTGACCCCGTCCGCCGCGGGTACGGGTCAGGCCAAGTTGCAACGCCGGGTCCTGCGCATCGAAGCCCAGGCCCACGATGTGCACGGTCTGCGAAATGAAGGTCACCGAGATTTCAACGCCGGTCAGGTATGGCAGACCGATGGCGCCGGCGGCAGCCGCGGCACGTTGCTGGCCGCCGGTTTCGTCGTGATCGGTCAGAGCCCACAGTTCAACGCCGTTGGCCTTGGCACGCTGCGCCAGCGCTTCGGGTGT
>JBBQZA010000389.1:0-3142 GCA_038208175.1 Burkholderiales bacterium | reverse complement strand
CGCATCACGGCAAACGGCACGCCGTAGTCCGCACAGACTTGCGCAACGGCGGCGCCTTCCATCTCGACCGCCAGCACCTCGTGACCGGCGAGGGTCATCAAGTCCCGCAGCAGGCGTGACTCGTCGGCGCCGCAAACAAAGCGGTCGCCGCTGGCAACCAGGCCTTCGTGAACGCAGGCGCTGCGAAAACCGTTCGTCGCCAGACTCTGGTGCGCCAATGCCGCGCAACTGGCATCGAACAGCAGCGCGCTCAAGGCCGTGTCGCAGTGAAACCTGGTTCTGCCGTACAGCGGTACTTCATAGCGGGGAAACAGCGGTGACGCATCGAGGTCATGCTGCACAAAATCGGTCGCCACCACCACGTCGCCGACCTTTACGCCCTGCGCCAAACCGCCGGCAACGCCGGTGAATACGATACGGCGAACGCCAAAGCGTTCGATCAGGGCTGTCGTGGTGGTAGCGGCCGCGACCTTGCCAATTTTCGATAAAGCCAGCACCACTTGCTGCCCGTGCAGTTCACCTAGCCAGAATTCCCGGCTGGCATGGGTCACCCTGCGTGGGTGCTGCAACAGTTCCCTGAGGCCGCGCTGCTCCTGTGGCAAGGCGCTCAGGATGGCAATGGGCGATGCGGCAGGGGAAAATGTCAATGGCATGCTGCCGATTTTCGTGGCAAAGCGCCTGCCAGAAAGGATCGGTATCAAAAATGACTGCCCTCCCGTCGGAAACTTGCGACCGGTTGCAGGGGATTAATGACCGGGCGGCTTACCGCTTGTCGCGCAATTCGCGCCGCAATATTTTCCCGACTGGCGTCTTGGGAAGTTCAGTGCGGAATTCAACCACCTTGGGCTGCTTGTAAGCTGTCAGGTTTTCCCTGCAGTAGGCACGTACCTGCGCCTCGGTCAGATCGGGGTCTTTCTTCACGATCACCAGTTTGACGGCTTCGCCGGCTTTTTCATCGATCACGCCCACGCAGGCGCATTCCATCACGCCTTCCATCCTGGTCACGATTTCTTCGATTTCATTGGGATAGACATTGAATCCGCTGACCAGAACCATGTCCTTCTTGCGGTCGATGATTTTGAAAAAACCGTTTTCGTCGATGATGCCGACGTCGCCTGATTTGAAATAGCCATCGGGCGTCATCACCTTGTCGGTCTCGTAAGGTCGCTGCCAGTAGCCGGCCATGACCTGCGGCCCCTAGATGGCAATCTCGCCGGGCTGGCCGAGGGGCACTTCCTGACCGCTATCGTCCAGCAGCTTGAAGTAAGTGCCGGGAATCGGCACGCCAATGGTGCCGGTAAAAGTCTTGCTGTCGGTCGGGTTGCAGCTGGCAGAGGGCGACGTTTCTGAAAGCCCATAGCCTTCGCAGATCGGGCAGCCGGTTTTCTCCAGCCACAGCTGGGCCACCGCGCTTTGCACCGCCATGCCGCCCCCGAGCGAGATTTTCAGGTGCGCCCAGTCCACGGTACTGAAATCAGGATGCCTGGCCAGCCCATTAAACAGCGTATTGACCGCCGGGAAAGTATTGACCTTGTGCTTGGAAAGCTCCTTGAGCAGTGCCCGGAAGTCGCGCGGATTGGGAATCAGGATATTTTTCGCGCCGGTCCGCATCCCCAGCATCATGTTCACCGTGAAGGCAAAAATATGGTACAGCGGCAGTGCGCACACATAGGTCGGCGTCTGGCCCGCCGGCAGGCTGCCCATGGCCGGGGCATTCCACGCTTCGGATTGCAGCACATTGGCAATCACGTTGCGATGCAGCAGCACAGCGCCCTTTGAAACACCGGTCGTGCCGCCGGTGTACTGCAGCACGGCAATATCGTCGGGATTGATGTCGGGCCGCTTCAGCGTTGCGCGCGTGCCTGTGTCCAGGGCATCGTTGAAACGCACGGCGCCTGGCAGGTTGAAGGGCATTACCAGTTTCTTGACGTTGCGCACCACGTAGTTGACGAGAGTCCCCTTGAGAAGCCCCAACTGGTCGCCCATGGTGCACAGCACGATGTGCTTGACCGGCGTGCTCTCCAGGCACTGCTCGAGCGTGCTGGCGAAGTTTTCGACGATCACGATGGCCTTGGCGCCTGAATCCTTGAGCTGGTGCTCCAGTTCGCGCGGGGTATAAAGCGGGTTTACATTGACCACCACAAAACCTGCGCGCAGGATGGCCGCGACGGCGACCGGGTATTGCGGCACATTGGGCATCATGATGGCCACACGCTCACCCTTGGCAAGCCCCAGCCCCTGCAGATAGGCGGCAAACGCGACCGACAGACTGTCGGTTTCCCCGAACGTGATGTCTTTGCCCATGAAGCTATAGGCCACCAGGTTGCGATGCTTGTGGAAGCTTTCTTCCATCAATGCGACCAGCGAAGCATATTGCGAAGCGTCAATGTCCGCCGGAACTCCCGCCGGATAGTGTTTCAGCCACGGCCGGTTGATCATCTCCGCGTTGCTGTCTGCACTCATGTTCTTCTCCCTTGCTTTACTTGCTTGATCGAACTCTTAGGCACTTCGCTGTTTCTGGCATTTGCGTTATCCCGGGTGACCCGCACTGCGTTGCTTATTCGATTGCCTTGCCCATGTCTTCAATGACCTTCTTCGCGTCGCCAAACACCATCATGGTTTTGTCCATATAGAAAAGTTCGTTGTCCAGGCCGGCATAGCCCGCCGCCATCGAGCGTTTGTTGACGATGACGGTCTTGGCCTTATAGGCTTCCAGAATCGGCATGCCATAAATGGCGCTGCCCTTGACGTGCGCAGCCGGATTCACCACGTCGTTGGCGCCCAGGATGATGGCGACGTCGGCCTGGCCGAATTCGGCATTGATGTCTTCCATCTCGAACACCTGGTCGTAGGGCACTTCGGCCTCGGCCAGCAGAACGTTCATGTGGCCGGGCATGCGTCCTGCCACCGGATGGATCGCATACTTGACGATCACGCCCTTGTGGATCAGCTTTTCGGCCAGCTCGTTCACGGCGTGCTGGGCGCGCGCGACGGCGAGGCCGTAACCCGGCACGATGATCACGGTTTCGGCATTGCTCAGGATGTAGGCCGCATCATCCGCCGAGCCCGACTTAACCGGCCGTTGCTCTTTGGAGCCAGTCGCAGCCGTGGCCGCTTCGCCGCCAAAGCCGCCGAGGATCAC
>JBBQZA010000388.1:0-3179 GCA_038208175.1 Burkholderiales bacterium | reverse complement strand
TGTGATCTGGTGGTAAACGTGACGGAGGATTACGTGGGTCGAAACTCCGGTCATTTTTCAGCGCAACTGATGGCACAAGGCAAGAAAGTGGGGCGTTTCACGGCGCTGGCGCAACGCGAGAACGATGTGGTGCTGCCCGATGGACTGACCGGCCACCCACTGCCCATGGCGCCGCAAACCCCTGCCGACTCTGGACCTGTCAAGTTTCCCTTTGCCGGGCGGCATATCGGCTACGCAGATTTGGTAGAGACTCGCGTGGCGCGCGGGCGTATGTTCGGCGGTCCAAGCGCCATCTGGTTTCGCCTGCGCCATCCGCTGGTTGCGTTGGAAACACCAAGCCCCTACCAAAGGGTTGCAGTGGCCGCTGACTCGGGTAACGGCACCAGCGCCATTCTCGACTTTGAACGCTACAGCTTTATCAATCGGGATCTGACAGTCAACCTGCTGCGCCGACCGGTGGCCGAATGGATATGCCTGGATGCCTGCACTTACCTTGGCTCCAATGGTTGTGGCTTGGCCGAATCAACGCTGTACGACGAGAACGGCCTCATTGGCCGGGCCACCCAGAGTCTGTCGATCCGCTTACGCCAGTAGGCGCCGAACACTACAAGGCTTAGCTTCCTGAAGATACACAAGAATCTAATGTCAGGGGTGGCTGATGATGAAAAATAGTCGGAGAATTTGCTTCAACGAACACCAGGACTTGGGTCACTGAATCCAGGCTAATCGGTCTGGTCAGCCCGCCAAAAATTGACCCGGCGTTGCAGTTCTGACGCACAAGGCGGATCGCTCATACCAATCCTAAGCCGGACGAGCCGGAACCAAACAAGTAATACCATGCATCATCCTGACTGGTTACCGCCCATGGCACGACAAGGCCAGTGGCAAGACTTATCTGCGTGGGGACACCGGCAAGTGCCTGCACTACTACTTCTATTTCATCGGCGCCGAGTTGGGCCTGTGCTATTTGCGAGTTCCCACCGGGACACCGTTTGGCTTGCAGTTTTACTGCAATGGCCACAGCGTGCTGGCCCAGTCGCTCAAGCGCGAAGGCATTGGCTTTGCGCAGGCCGACAACGCCTTCTTGCGCATCGACAACTCGCCCCGCGCCCAAGCCCTGGCCGATACCATCAGTCCCGACATGCTGCACCAGCGTTTGGACGTTTATGCCCAGTGGCTGTGCCCCGTGCTCGATGTGTTTGGGCAAAGCTACCACTGGAGCATTCGCCTGAACAAAGGAACAAAGGGGTCGGAACAAAGGGGTCAGACCCCTTTTTCTTGGAACAAGGAACAAAGGGGTCAGACCCCTTTTTCTTGTTGACCTCTTTTTCTTGTTTTGCTACTGGTGAGGGAAAAAGCCACTGTTCGCCAGGCCGCAAGGTGGCGACGTATTTTGCAAGGTAGCCGGGGCAAGCAGCTGGCTGTCAGTCAGCAATTTTCACCGTTCCTGTTCCTCATGGGTGAGCAGATCAGGATAAAGAATCGCCTTGATGCTGACCCAGTGCTACCCTGGGAGTTCAGACACAACGCGCCGAATCTCGAGTAGACTGCGCTTGAAGGCACAGACTCTAGGGAGTCAGAAGTACTTGGATCGTGGCGACTTGCGCGAAATCGTAGGTGGATGTCGCGACAAGCGTGATGAAGAGCGGAGCAGCCAGCGGGTAGCGAATGGCCGTGTCAATGGCGACTCGTGAAGCGGTCAGTTCTGTCAGGGTGATGGCCACGTCGCCATAGTAAACCGTGACCCCTGGTCCAGAGACGGTTGTGCCACCCACATTGAGTGACCACGTAACGGGTTCGTTTGCATTCAACTCAATAGATTGTCCGGCTCGCAGCGATACGCGTTGCAAAGGCCCGGGTGTAAGAACGACACCCGTCAGCGGTTGCCCCGCGACGGCAACGTGAATATCAAACGGCGGCGTATCGACATACAGATCGCCTCCACCGCATCCACTCAGTGCCAGTGCGGCTACGAGAACCGTAGCGCCAAGCATTAGTCTGGTGAGATGCTGCTTTCCAAGGGTTGGTTTCATTCACCAACAACGCGCCGGAGCCCGGATGAGCCGACTTTGAATCGAAAAGTAATGTAAATAATTGTTGCTACCATTTTTTTACGCGTGCTTTCAGAAGTCGAACCCGACCTGGTCTCCCTGCGTACCGAGAAGCTTGAGACTCTAGCCACACGGTCGAATCCGACGCGCAAATGAACGGCGCGCGCGGTTCACCATGAATGCCAATCCCCAATCAATAGAACTCAATTTCCCAGTTCTCAGAATCGACCATCGCGAGGAGCCACCGAAAGCCAGCACAGAATCATGCACTTAGAGCGAAAGCCTAAATGCTTTTTCATGGGCGCTGGGGGTCAATATTGGGTCGGAGCAGAGCCAAAAAGCTGATCTCTGGGCCCAGCCCCCGCCGTTAATACGCCAGAAGCTCGCGCAAGCAGCGATTGACCTCGTCGCTGTGATGGCGTGCCGTCTTGCCTGTGGGTTCCAGGGCCTCGCTGTAAAAGAAGTCTGGAAGCTCATCGTCACTCTCGGCAAATCCGGCTGCCCGATTGAACTTCCACTCCAGGTCCAGCACTTCCGAACCGAGTGCCTTCAGAAAGGAGACATCGAGGTTCGTGCCATGCGCATCGTTGATGGCATTAATGATTAACTCTGGATGGGTGTCGGTGACCGATCGCCCAAAAATGCACAAACCGATGGAGTCGGCCAAAGCTGCGGACAGTTGTGCGCTCAGGCTGGCGGCCACAAGCTGCGCAGTCGTCTTGTCCTTGCAGTCGTATGACAGCAGGTTGCCCGCCGTGTGGTCGGCCCCTTGTGCCGTGAGCATCATGGAGATGCCGGTCACCTCAATCACCCGAGGGTCGTAGGCACTGATGCCCTGGCGCTTGATGACGGGTACCCGGGCTACCCGGAAGTGCTCACCCACACGAGCCGTACCTTGGGCGAACAGGCGACCGCGCTCGTTGCCCTGACGGATATCGTCCAGCGCACGCATCATGAATCCGACATCACCGAAGGCGCCCTGCCCCGCCTGCATCAGCACGCCAAGGGTGGCGCCCACCTCGATCGTATCCGCCACGAGATCGTTGACGAAGGCGATCAGGCGTTCCACGTCATCCGGTACTTCGAGCCAGCAATTGCTGCCCATCAGGCCAAGGGTAACGAATTCCA
>JBBQZA010000387.1:0-3210 GCA_038208175.1 Burkholderiales bacterium | reverse complement strand
GGCATCCAGAACGCCATCATCGACAGCGGCAAGCTCGATGCGATCCGCACCGAAGCTCCCAAGGGCATGGTGCAGATCGCGCGCTACTTCGGCAACGAGTTCCTGCGCCCGGACATTGAAAAAGCGCGCGAGCGTATCGTCAATCTGGTCAGCCTCTACCTGCAAAGCAGCTGCGGCGGCGACTTGCGCAAGGCCGCCGAATCGTTGCGCGACCATTCCTTTCTGTCGCGCTCCAAGGGCGGCTCGGACATGCTCAAGGCCTTGCTGGCGCTGCCTGAAAGCACCAGCTTTTATGCAAACCTGGACAACGCTGTCGATGCCAGGAATGCTCCCAAAGGCTTGGCCGAATGGTCGCTCAGAAGCTGGGCCGACTACCAGGCCGAACTCGCCAGGCGTCGCCCGATCCAGCAGGAAAAAGATGCCGCCGTCTGGCTTGCCGCGAAACTCGGCATGCAAGCCGACGAACTCGAAGAGGCGCACACCCATGCCGAAGCGGTGATTCGCACCGCGCTGCTGGCGCTGTCGGCGCAGCGCACCGAAATGCCCGACTGGCCCGGGTTTGAAAATCTGGTCGCCGGGTTGCGAAAGCAGCACGGCACAGGCAGGAACCGGGCGGCGGCGCAGGCAAAGAAAACGGCAGGCGGCGACACGGCGCTACAGCTGCTGACTGCCATTCCACAAGACCTGCCTGAGGACTTGATGCCGGCCGTGCAGCTGGTGCAGCAATCCGTCGCTGCCGATCTGCCCCAGATACTGGACAGTTCCCTGACGGCACGGGCGCTTTTTGCGCACGACAGCGAACACCATCATCCGCCGCTTCTGGGACGTTACTTCTGGATAGAAGACATGGCGGTCGAGCTTGAGCACCACGAGCGCCTGATCAGCCGGACCTGGGACAAGGTCACCGGCGGAAACAGCGACGACGGATCGCTTTTGACGCTGCTGGTGTGCGTCGCAGCCGGTGCGGCGCCCAAGACGCTTCTTACCGAAAAAGCGGCCAGTGCGCTGCTTCGCAAAGTCCAGAAGCCGGGCGCCAATCCGGGTTTCAACGCTGAACTTGCGCGTCAATACATTCTGGATCACGCGCCAGCGCAGTACCAGGACGGCTATCTGCAGCTGTGGGCCGAATTCGTTGACGAGGCACAGCCCATCCTGCAATGCGATTCGACCTTCGCCCTGCAAGATGCCATGGCGTTGCTGCGGCGCGAGTGCCATGTGAAAGCCTGAGCAGGGCGGATTCTTGCCGCTGAGCTGTTGCCTTTCCGCCTCTTAGGAGGATTCCTGACACGACCAGCACGGCCATTTAAGTTATGCTGCACTGCAACAAATATCGTTGATCGGCTGTTTTTCCACGGCTGACGACTTTATTTTTAGACCGTGTCCGGCTTCACGGGTGGTCTGAACGGGCAATCTGCCCGAACGGTGGTTCCCAGGTCATCGATATACCGACAGACGAGGTGCTGCATGCTTTTTGGAAAAAAGAAAAAACAAACTATCAACCTTGCATTGCAAGGCGGCGGCGCCCACGGTGCCTTCACTTGGGGCGTTCTCGATGCCCTGCTCGAGGACGGGCGAATGCGCTTTGAAGGCGTCAGCGGCACCAGCGCGGGCGCGATGAATGCGGTGATTCTTGCCAACGGCCTGATGACCGGTGGCCGCGATGGCGCGCGCTCGGCACTGGAAACGTTCTGGACTACGGTGGCTGGCAGCCTGCCGTTCGAGGTCGCGGTGCCGTCTGCTGATGGCCAAAACGTCCGCCTGGTGCCGGCCATGAAGATGATGATGCAGTTTGCCCACTACTTTTCGCCGCACCAGCTCAATCCCTTCGATCTGAACCCGCTGCGAGCCATTTTGTGCGCGCAGGTCGATTTCGAGCGGCTGCAAAAGCACAGTCCGGTGAAGCTGTTTGTCGCGGCAACCAATGCCAACTCGGGCAAGGTAAGGCTGTTCCGGTCGCCTGAAATCAGCGCCGATGCGATTCTTGCCTCGGCCTGCCTGCCGACGATGGCGCGCGCGGTCGAGATCGACGGAGAGCCCTACTGGGACGGGGGTTACGCTGCCAACCCGGCTGTATTTCCGCTTTTCTACGAGTGCGAGACGAGCGACATTCTTCTGGTGTTGCTGACGCCCCTGAAGCACAAGGCAACGCCCCACTCCGCGCAGGAAATCAAGGACCGGGTACTCGAACTGGCGTTCAATTCCACCTTTTTGCGCGAGATGCGCATGTTTGCGCATGCGCGGGAGCATGTGGACCAGTCGTGGTTTCGCATGGGAAATCTCGAACGGCGCATAGCCAAGGTGAATTTCCACGTCATCGATGCCCAGGAAATGCTGGGCGAACTGAAGACCGAAACCAAACTCGCTGCCAACATGCGATTTTTTGAAATGCTGAAAGACCTCGGGCGTGAACAGGCCAATGCATGGCTGAAGGCGAACCATGGGCAGATCGGCAAGCGTTCAACGGTCGATCTGGCCGAACTCTTTTACTAAAGCCAGGGTCCGGCTCGGAACCCTGCCGGCAAGCTGGCAACCAACGCGAGAGCGCAAAGCCGGTTGTAAGCCTGCGATTACGCGGACTTGCGTAAATGACCGTCGCTGCGCTTCATTGCTGCGTTGCAATATAGATCCTCGTTCGATGAAATCCGAGTCCGGTTTTTGAAAAAAGGAATTGCGGCAATGAAAAATCCCTTTATGAGCATGTTTTTGAGTGGCGCCAACAAGGTTGCCGGATCGGCGCGGGCACAGGCAACGGCCGCCGTGAAGCGCGAATCGGCAAAAAACGCCAGGCAGGTGACCAAGGCCTGGACCGATGCGTTGACGCCAGGCGCTGCGACGCCCAGGAAGAAAAAAACAGTGCGTAAATAGCAATTGCCGTGCTATTAATAATATAGCTATATATGCCCGACACTGTTGGGCTAGAGGGCTATTTTATTCATAAACCGTCAAAGCTGAGGCCTTCAATTGGTCAGTATCGGCTGATTCCATCTTTTGAGCCTTCCCGCCTTTGGGGAAGGTTGGACGGGGGAGTCTTTGCCGAGCTTATCGATGTGGCCGCATCACAAAATCCGGTTGAACCACAGCAGCGAAAGGGCAGCGGAAAGCAGCCCCAGTGCCGCCGCCACCAGTGCCAGCAAGCCGGAAATCTCGGTTTCCTTTTTCTCGACGGTCAGCCGGGAGCTGAGCGTTTCATAGACCTTTTTCAGGTCGCCT
>JBBQZA010000386.1:0-3221 GCA_038208175.1 Burkholderiales bacterium | reverse complement strand
TGAGAATTTCCGCTTCACACAGCTATCGGGCGAAGTCACAAACAAGGGCCAATTTACGATCAGCGAAGCCTTGGGCAAGACCCGGTGGGAACTGCCGATTGAACTCGGCGAAGCCGAATGGGCGCAGCACCGCGGGGCGCTGCAGGCGCACCAAACCTTCACTGACTTCGAATACCGGATCGTCGTCGCCGATGGCAGCATGCGCTATTACAGCGCACGCGGCGAACCGATGTTCGATGCGCAGGGTAAATTCAAGGGCTATCGCGGCACCGCCAACGACATCACCGTGCGCACGCTCGCACAGCTGCGCATCCACCGGCTCAACCGTGTGTACGCCGTGCTCAGCGGCATCAGCACGATGATCATCAGGGTGCTCGACCGCGACGAACTGTTTCGCGAGTCCTGCCGCATTGCGGTCGAAGTGGGCAAGTTTCCCAAGGCCTGGATGGCCACGGTCAAACCCGATTCGAAGCGTGTGACGCTGGTGGCCAGTGCCGGCATGGAGGTCAGCTTCTTCGAGCGGCTGGTGGCCCAGGTCAACGAAGAGAGAGGCCACGGTCGCGGCCTTGTCGCGCGCGCCATCAGCGCGCAGCAACCGGTGATCTCGAACGATATCAGTCAGGACCCGCAGGTGATCTGCCAGGAAGACGCTGTCGCGACCGGTACCCGCTCAATCGCTGTGCTACCGCTGCTGGTTGCGGGCGAAGTGACTGCGGTGTTGGTGTTGAACGCCGGGGAAACCGACTTTTTCGATGCCGAGGAAATGAAGTTGCTGACCGAGCTGGTCGGCGACATCGCGTTTTGCCTGGATCACATAGAAAAAGCGCAACGGCTCGACTATCTTGCGCTGCACGACGCGCTCACCGGGCTGCCCAATCGCAAACTTTTTCTTGAGCGGGTTGCCCAGCACCTGCACGCCGCGAGCCCGGAGCGTCCGAAGCTGGCGCTGATCATCATCGATATCGAGCGATTCAGAATCATCAACGATTCGCTGGGACGCACAGCCGGTGATGAGATCCTCAAACAGATTGCCGATCGCTGTCTGGCTGTGACGGCAAACCCCGCGCTGTTTGCCCGGGTCGGGGCCGACCAGTTCGCCCTACTGATTCCGGATTTGAAAGCCGATGACGATGTGGCGCGCATGGCTTTGCTCAGGGACCGCCAGATTTTTGGTGCGGCGCTTGTGGTGGGCGGCTCCGAACTCAAGATTTCCGCGCGATTCGGCATTGCGATCTTCCCGGCCGATGGCGTCGATGCCGAACATCTCTTCAAAAACGCCGAGGCGGCGCTGAAGAAGGCCAAGGCCAGTGGAGAACACTATCTGTATTACACGCAACAGATGAACGAGCGCGTGGCAGAGCATCTGGTGCTGGAAAACAAGCTGCGCCGGGCGCTGGAGAACGATGAATTCGTGCTGCATTACCAGCCCAAGGTGGCGCTGGAAAGCGGGCGCATTGTCGGGGTCGAGGCCTTGATTCGCTGGCTGAGCCCGGAACGGGGCCTGGTGCCACCGCTGCAATTCATTGGGCTGATGGAGGAAACCGGGATCATCCTGCAAGCCGGGGCCTGGGCGCTGCGCCAGGCAGTGCGCGACTACGACCACTGGCGCGAGCGTGGGCTGGTGGCGCCGCGCATTGCGGTCAACGTGTCGCCGATCCAGTTGCGCCAGCGCGACTTTGTGCAAACCGTCGAGCAAATACTCCAGCAGGGCGCCCGCCCGCACGGCATCGACCTGGAAATTACCGAGAGCCTGATCATGGAGGACGTGGCTGGCAATATCGAGAAACTGGAGGCGATCCGAAGCCTTGGGATGAACATCGCGATCGACGACTTCGGCACCGGCTACTCATCGCTGGCGTACCTGGCGCGATTGCCGGTGCACACGCTCAAGATCGACCGCGCCTTCATCATCACCATGCTCAAGGATGCCAAGGCCATGTCGCTGGTCTCGACCATGATCAGCCTGGCGCATTCGCTGCGGCTGAAGGTGGTTGCAGAAGGCGTGGAAGAAGAAGAGCAGGCAAAAATACTACGCTTGCTGCGCTGCGACGAAATGCAGGGCTACTTGTTTAGCAAGCCGCTGCCGCTGGATCAAATGACGGCGCTGCTGGAGCATGCGCCGGGCAAAACAGAAGTGGCCCCGATTGTTTGAACAACTTTCATCGTTCAGATTGAAGCCGTCATGCAGTCAACGTCAGTACGGATAGGCCAACTTGACTGGTGCCTGGCCATCACTTCTGTACAAGATTGCCAGTAGCAAGCTACTGGGCAAATAGGTGCCCTGATCACATTGGCAAGCGACAGCAAGCCGCACAGAATAGGCTCCATATCAGCAAAGGTACGTCGTGGTCAAGAAAGAGGAAATCATCATGAAGAAAACTCAGGACAGTTCTCTTGGCCAACTCAAGCGTAGCAGACGAGTCAGCACTGAATTGCCGACTTTTGCCGATGGTGTGCGCGGTGTGACCCGTGATGTCAGCGTCACCGGCGTCTATATCGTGCAGGAGCAGCCTTGTGAGAAGAAGGGCTTGCACATCGAATTCTGGGTCGACCTGAAGACGCCCACTGGCGATCTGAAGTTGAGCGCCGAAGGCGAAGTGATTCGCGTCGAGAAGGTGGATGATGGCCGCTTCGGCATCGGCATCAAGCTACTCAGACAGGTCATCCAGAGCGTGGATTCGCGGCTCGCCTGACAACTCTCAAAGATCCTTGGCCAGTTTGGCGAAAGTGTCGAGCATGAATCGCCAATAGGGCAGCACGCACTCCGGGTGTCCCGCGGGCCGAGCGCTGCAATCCGTCAACGTCACCAAACTTCCGGAACCCCGCGCCTGCATGGCCTGCAATGTGGCAGGCGCATTGAGGTAAGACACCGTCTGGTCGTCACGCCCATGAAAAAGATTCACCGGGACTTCTGCGCGCCAGTCATAGACATCGCTCAGGCGTTCAATGGACGCTCTGTCGTCCGCCAGGTAGTAGTCAATCACAGTTGGCGTAAAGGTCACTTCGCTATTGCCTCCAAACAGTTGCCCCATCAGTTGATCGCGGACATTGTTCCGATCGGCATCGCTGAGGTATTTCAGGAATCCTGGGTTGAGCAGCGCGCCGATCAAGGGATAAGCCCGACGTATCAATTTGAGACCTTCGTCCAGAGTCAGGCCGACGTTGTACGGGCCAGCCCCCGGAACCACGCTGACAACTTCAGAGCGAAGGCGGGATGTTCC
>JBBQZA010000385.1:0-3235 GCA_038208175.1 Burkholderiales bacterium | reverse complement strand
GGTGGGATGGCCGCGCGAAAATCTGGCGCGTGTTGCCGCTTTCCACGATCTTCCCCGCGTACATGACCGCGACGGTGTCGCAGGTCTGGGCGATGACGCCCAGATCGTGAGTTACCAGCAGCACAGCCATTCCGCTATCAGCTCGAAGCTTCAGAATCAGCTTCAGGATCTGATCCTGAATCGTCACATCCAGAGCCGTCGTAGGTTCATCTGCAATCAGCAGGCGCGGCCGGCATGCCAGGGCAATTGCGATCAGCACCCGTTGGCGCATGCCGCCGCTGAATTCATGCGGATAATCGTCAAGTCGGCGCTCGGCAGCAGTGACACCGACCGACAAAAGCAATTCGATCGTTGAGGCGCGCGCCTTCGCAGCGCCCAGTCCGCGGTGTAAACGAAGGCCCTCTGCGATCTGGGCGCCGACGCGCATGGTGGGGTTCAGCGACGTCATTGGGTCCTGGAAGATCATGGCGATCTCGGCGCCGCGGACCTGGCCCCACGCTGGCTGGCTCAACCCTCTCAATTCGCGCCCGTCAAAGCGGATGCTGCCGGTCGTGGACGCAGGTTTTGAGCCCCCAAAGAGCTGGATCAGGGAACGACAGGTCACGGTCTTGCCGCAGCCGGACTCGCCGACCAGACCGAAAACTTGGCCCGTCATGATTTCGAAACTGACGTCATCGACCGCCGTCACAAGCTGTGCGCCGCTGGAAAATCTGACTTTAAGATTCTCAACGCGCAGCAAGGTGCTATCGGTCGATGAGCTCACGCTTTTGGCCTTAGAAGATCATCGAGTCCTTCACCCAAAAGGGTGAAGGTGATGCCGACATAGACGATAGCCAGCCCGGGAAAGACCGAGATCCACCAGCCATCCTGCAGAAACGTGCGCCCCTCCGCGATCATTAGGCCCCACTCCGGGGTCGGTGGCTGGATGCCCAGCCCGAGAAATCCGAGCGAGGTGACCGCAAGGATGGTCAGGACCACGTCCGACATCATGAAGATGATCGCAGGCGTGATGGCGTTCGGAAGAATGTGGCGCAGCATCACCCTGGCATGGCTAAATCCGAGAACGCGGGCCGCCTGGACGTATTCCGTGCGCTTAGCGACCAGAACATCGGCGCGAACGATGCGAGCAAACGAAATCCATACAACCAGCGTGAAGGCAAGGTAAAGGTTTTGGATACCGGGGCCGAGCGCGCCAACGATGCTGATGACCAGGACGTAGTGCGGAAATGCCAGTAGAACGTCCACCACTCGCATCAGAATCAGGTCGAACCAGCCGCCCGCGTATCCGGAGGCCAGCCCAATGAGGCTGCCCACGAAGAAAGGCAGGATCACGCACACTGCTACGACCTGCAGATCGACAAATGTGGCGGCGAGCACACGCGCCAGCACATCTCTGCCCAGTTCGTCAGTTCCAAATGGATGCGCGGCGCCAGGGGGTAACAGTGAAATGCCGAAATCGACTTCGAGAGGATCGTGTCCCACAAGCCCGGGCCCGAAGAAGCCTGCCAGCAGCAACAGCACCAGCATCGCGACGCCGACCTGGAGGTTGTGATTTCCAGCAAGACCGGGCCAGCGCTCACGAAGCCGCGCCAGCATCATGCGAGGTCCAGGCGTGGATCGACGACGACGTACGCCACATCCGCCATCAGGTTGATGATCACGACGAGTAGAGCGAAGAGTACCGTCAACCCTTGTACCACGGGGTAGTCGCGCGCCGAGATGGATGCCACCAGTAGATAACCCAGCCCGGGGATGCCGAACACCGTCTCGACCACGACCGTGCCGCCGATCACCCAGCTGGTGTGCACTGCAAGGATTGAAATCGTCGACATCAACGAATTGCGAAGTACGTGGCGCCAAAGTACCATGCTCTCAGGCAAGCCCTTGGCTCGAGCTGTATCGATGTAATCGGCGCCGAGTACGCCGATGATGGAGCTGCGCAATGATCGGATGGTCAGCGCGGCAGTGCCCAGCGCGATCACAAGCGCAGGCAGCACGAGGTGGTGCAGACGGCTCGCGAAGCTGTCGCCATAGCCGGAGACCGGAAACAGCGGAACCGCGATGGATAGCAACAGTACCAGAAGAATGCCAAGCCAAAAGGCCGGCATCGACAGCGCGACTACGAATACGAACTTCACCAGATGATCGGCCCAACCACCACGTCGCACGGCCGTCAGCATCGCCAGGGGTACGGTCATCAACACCGCCAGCAAGGTGCTCAGACCGACAAGCGCGAGAGTGGGCCAAAGCCGCTCAAACATCTCGGTGCCAACCGAACGCCGGGAGGCAATCGAAGTGCCAAAGCTCCCGCTGGCAACATCGCTGACGAAGCTCAGGTACTGCTGCCACAAGGGGCGATCAAGCCCGAGCTGCTTGGTGAGCGCAGCGATATCTTGAGCGTTCCCTCGGGCGCCCAGCATCAGTGTGGCTGGATCGCCCGGCATTACACGCAACAACAGGAAGGCGATGAGGGTAATTCCGATCAGGACCGGCACCAACTGAACCAACCGGCCAATGCAGAACCAGACAATCTTCAATACCTGGCTCCGTTATTTGATGGCCACATCCCTCAGATCGTAGTTTGAAGTGCGCATCAGGGTAAATCCAGTTATGTTCTTGCGATGCGCAAACGTTTGAGCCTGGCGATACAGAAAGATGAATGGAGCGCCTTCGTGTGCCCGCGCTTCAATCTCCCTGAACATCTTGCCGCGCTCCTGACCCTCGGCGGTCTTGCGCTCCAGCGCGTACAGTTCGTTGATGCGTTCATCTTTCCATTGGGTGTGGTATGCGTTCGCGCGTTCGGGATTGACGACCAGGAACCCGATCAGCTGGTCCGGATCGATCGTGTCACTCGAAGCCCTGCTCAGGGCCATCTCGAAATTGCCGGCCTTGGTTGTGCTGAACTGCGAGCTCGACTCAATGGCCTGGAGCTCCACGTCGATACCCACCTTCTTCAACGAAGATTGAATCACTGACGCCACCTGACGCGCTGTCGCGTCGCCACCTGCCACCAGCATGCTTGTCTTGAAGCCATTCGGATAACCCGCCGCAGTCATTAAGGCCTTGGCTTTCAGGAGATCGAACGGGTAGGGTTTGAGTTCCGCGTTGTGGTGCGCCATCAGGGGCAGCGGCGAGTTGGAAACGGTTCCATTGCCACGAAGGATGCCCTTTATGATGGGCTCCTTTTCCACAGCGTAGTTCAGTGCCTGGCGCACTCGCACGTCGTCGAACGGCT
>JBBQZA010000384.1:0-3235 GCA_038208175.1 Burkholderiales bacterium | reverse complement strand
CGTTGATGGTGAAATCACGGCGCACCGCATCTTCTTCCTGCGGACCCCAGACGTTGTCGCGCAAGACCCGGCCCGAGGCATCCACCGCGTGCTTCATTCCGGCAAGTTCGG
This sequence comes from Burkholderiales bacterium, assembly GCA_038208175.1. GTDB lineage: Bacteria > Pseudomonadota > Gammaproteobacteria > Burkholderiales > Burkholderiaceae_C > Rhodoferax. The sequence goes on along the minus strand of JBBQZA010000384.1, from coordinate 3,124 downwards.
TCTTGCTGGTGCGCTCATTACCCGACACCGCTTCGGCCGCTGCGTTGTCCATGTAGGCACGGAAGGTGGAGACCTCGATCACCTCGTTTTCGCGGCCGCGCCCATGCACCACATGCACGATGCGAAAGCGCCGCCCGATGATGAAGGCGCGTCGAAACAGGCCCTTGACCTGTTCCGGTGTGGCGTTGGTCGCCACATCGAAATCTTTTGGCCGCAAACCGACCATCAGGTCGCGCACCGCACCACCGACGATGTAGGCTTCAAAGTCGGCATTTTTCAGCGTGCGCACCACGTTACGGGCCCGCTCATCCACCAGCGCCGGATCGATGCCATGTTTGGCGACACCAACTTCCTCGCGCTTGCCAAATTGCTGTTTCTTGCCCTTGGCTGCTGAAGGTGATTTGCCAAGCAGTTTTTCGATAAATTTCTTAATCATTTAGATCTGAATATCAGAAGAGCTCAAGTATGCGCCATCCGCGCTCGCTCGCCAGCGCGCGCAGCCGTTCGTCCGGGTTGGTAGCCACCGGGTGGGTCACCCGCTCCAGCAGACTCAAATCGTTGATCGAATCGGTGTAAAAAGTACTCTCGACATCGGACCAAGCCAATGCGCGCCTGGCCAGCCATTGTTCGACCCGGGTCACCTTGCCTTCCCGCGCCGAAGGCACGCCCCGGATTTCACCCGTGATCCAGCCGCCACTACCGGGCCTGCCATCACGCTCCAGTTCCACAGCGATCAACTCCACGACGCCGAAGGCCTGCGCAATCGGACGCGTCACGAATTCATTGGTGGCCGTCACGATCAACACTTCATCGCCGGCCCTCTGGTGTTCGCGAACCAGCGCCAGCGCCTGCGGCCTGATGGCCGGCTCAATCACGGAGCGCATGAACTGGGCGTGCGCGGCCTCTGCCTTCGCGGCACCCTGACGCCGCACTGCTTGCGTGGCAAAGCGGACGTAATCGTGAATATCGAGCGTGCCCGCCTTGTAGTGCGCAAAAAATTCGTCGTTGCGACGGTTAAAGTCGATCGGGTCGGTCCAGCCTATGGTGGTCGTAAAAACGCCCCACGAATAATCAGAATCGATGGGCAGCAGGGTGTGATCCAGATCGAACAGGGCCAGCTTCATGCGCTCAGGAGTTCTCCATCATGGATTTGATCAGGGGGATGGTGATCGCACGTTTGGTCTGCATGGCATAGCCATCCATCAATTCGAGCAGTTCCATCAGGCTGCCCAGATCGCGGCTGAAACGCGTCAGCATGAAGTCCATCACGTCATCTCCCAGGAACAGGCCGCGTGCATCAGCGGCCTGGCGCAACACGGCGCGCCGCTCCGGCTCGCCCAGCAATTGCAACTGAAATACATGGCCCCAGCCGAGGCGTGTTCGCAGGTCATCACGCAACTGCAGATCAGCCGGCGGCAAGGCACCCGCCGCCAGCACACCGCGCTGCTGCGTTTGCGCGTTGACGAACCAGTTGAATGCGGTCTGCTGTTGTCTCTCGGTATACAGGTGCACATCGTCCAGCACTACAGCGGCCCATTGTTCGCTGAATTCCGGTGGATTGAGCATGCTGGCGTCCAGCCATCCGGTACTGGCGCCCTGCTCACTCAATGCAGCCTGGACCGCCTTCAGCAAATGGGTCTTGCCGCTGCCTTCGCTGCCCCACAGGTAGCTCGGCACCGGAGAACGCGTGCTGCCGCCGGAACCTGCCTCGCCCACCCAAAGTTCAAGGTGCCTGAGCGCAGCTTCATTGGGTCCGGCAAAAAAGCTGGCCAAAGTCGGCCCGCTGGCCAATCCGATGTCAAGAGCGATCTGCTTCATGCTGTGTCATCAACCCAGATAAAGCTTGCTGGCACCGCCGCAATCACAAAAGGTGCCAGTACCGGCGTCAGCAGCCACCGCAGGTAAGCAAAGACAAGGGCGATCAAGCCCCAAGCCGCGGCCCTTTTTTGAGTGGAGGAAAATTGCATCTGGCTGGTCAGTACGAACCCTTAGAATCAGAGCGAATTCTATAGGGCGCCATGACCCTGCCTGCCACACTGCATTATTTCAAGCTCTTGACATGTCAACCCGCACTTCCTGTTCTCCCCTTTCCTATAGAGATGCCGGTGTCGATATTGACGCCGGTGACGCGCTGGTTGAGCGCATCAAACCCCTGGCGAGAAAAACCATGCGCGAGGGCGTGCTGGCCGGTATCGGCGGCTTTGGCGCGCTGTTTGAAGTGCCCAAGCGCTACAAAGAACCGGTGTTGGTCAGCGGCACCGACGGTGTCGGCACCAAGCTCAAACTTGCGTTTGAATGGGCCATGCATGACACGGTGGGCATCGATCTGGTTGCCATGAGCGTCAATGATGTCCTGGTACAAGGCGCTGAGCCGCTGTTTTTTCTCGACTATTTCGCCTGCGGCAAGCTCGATGTGGAAACAGCGGCGGCGGTGGTCGGCGGCATTGCGCGCGGCTGCGAACTGTCGGGTTGCGCGCTGATTGGCGGCGAAACCGCGGAGATGCCGGGCATGTACCCGGTCGGAGAGTACGACCTGGCGGGTTTCTGTGTAGGCGTGGTCGAGAAATCAAAGATTCTGAATGGCGCCGGGGTGAAGCCGGGGGACGTCGTGTTGGGCCTGGCCTCCAGCGGCGCACACTCCAACGGCTTCAGCCTGGTACGCAAGTGCATTGAGCGGGCTGCGGGCAAGCTCCCGGCGTCGTTGGACGGCAAACCCTTCAAGCAGGCCATCATGGAGCCGACCCGGCTTTACGTCAAGAATGTGTTGAACGCCCTCGCCTTGCATCCGATCAAGGCTCTGGCCCATATCACCGGCGGTGGCCTGCTGGAAAACATCCCGCGTGTGTTGCCCGAAGGCATGGCGGCCCATCTGGTCAAAGGCAGTTGGCCGCAGAGCGAACTCTTTGCCTGGCTGCAGATGACCGCCGGCATCGACGACCACGAGATGAACCGCACTTTCAATAACGGTATCGGCATGGTCATCGTGATTGACGCGTCCAACGCCGACGCCTGCGCCGCCTCTCTGCAAGCCGCTGGCGAGCAGATATACCGGATCGGCATCATCGCCGAGCGCGGCTCGGGCGCTGCGGTGACAGTCAAGTGAGTCTTGATGAGCAAGCCAACC
>JBBQZA010000383.1:0-3253 GCA_038208175.1 Burkholderiales bacterium | reverse complement strand
TGGCCAGTTCGGCGCCGACCCCCTACCGAACTCCGCAGTTCCTATGCCGCCGATCTGCCATGAAAAAAGCCTAACTGGGAACAGCCGTGCCAGGCAGAGGTGGCCGGATTGCAGCGACAACACGGTGCTGACGCATCACTTCCCCTGAGCTTCGGCGATAACCTTGAAGGCCAGCATCTCTGCAGAGATTGCCAGGGCGCGATGTTCTAGAACCATGGATAACAGCTCAGCATCCATTGCTGCCTCCACTGGTTCACGGTCAAGCGCAGACAGGAGAGCGGTCTTGAACCAGTCGCTCAATTCAATGTTGGCTAAAATTTGGCGGGTTTCGTTGACGCTGGCCATATTCGTTCCAATGTAACTCATCAGCACCGTTACGGATGTTGCGGGGCTGGCTGAGAAGCCTTTCTGACCATTTATAACGGCCAAGTGCCAAACAATGCTTAGGATAGGTATCCGACAAAGGACGTCAGTGGTTTCCGGTTACTGCGCCAAAATCCAGTCGGCCAGATTCTTCAGGACTGCAGGGTTGTTGGTAGCAAAAAGGTCACCAGCAACGCCCTGCCGCTATACGCGCAAATGTTCAAGCTCCAGCCTTGTCCAACAAATGAAAGGAACTACCCTTGGCTCAGCAGGAACGCCTGTAGAACGAATTTTCTAGACTCTTTACCCACCCCGCACCGCGTTAAACTTTCGCTTCAACAAGTCCGGGGACTATCAGCATGGGTGAAAAAAAGCGTCGTGCCGCCGCAGGGTTGCTCCATCTTGACGGCAACCCGAAGGCGGCCCGCTTGCTGCGCGAGGCGCAGTTGTTTCTTCTTGAGCATCGCCTGCGTGAGGCAAAGCTTGGATTCGAGCAGGTCCTCCAACTTGAACCTGCCAGGGTCGATGCATTAAGGGGCCTGGCGACGGTCGCTCTTGAGGTCGGGATCGTCAAAGCGGCGGTCAATATTCTGGCCAAGATACTTGAACTCGATCCTTCTGATTCACCAACCCGGCAGCGATATGCTGAAGCCCTGGAATCTTTGGGCGAAATCGAAGCTTCGGTAAGCCAGTGGCGATGGTTGTGTCAGGAACAGCCCCAAAGTGCCGGACATTGGGAAAATCTGGGACTAGTTCTGCAATACGTGGGGGACACAGGTGAGGCCGCGCAAGCCTATGCAAAGGCGCTCGAAATTCAACCCGGCCTGGGCTTACGCGCCAAAATTGCGACCTTGATATCGCCCATCGTGTCGTCGTTGGCGGCGATGCGTTCGGAGCGCCAGCAGATGCAGAGCAATCTCGATGCGATGATTGGGACGCCACTGATAGAACCCGTTGTTGACGATCCGATGCGGGCAGCGCTTTGGACCAATTTCTACCTTGCCTACCACGGACTGTCCAATCGGGCGCTGCAGATCAAGACGGCTCAGATGTACCGGCGGATTGCTCCTTCGCTGGACCATGTGGCGGCGCATTGCATCAAGCCTGGACGCGCAGCTGGAAAAATCAGAATCGGTTTTATATCCCAGTTTTTCTACGACCACAGCATCGGGCGCACCAGCCGTGGATTTTTTGCGCGACTATCCAAAGACCTCTTCGACATCACGGCTGTATTCATCGCACCGACTGTTGACGATGAATATGCCAGGTTTATCAGACAGCACGCTGACCGAAGCGTCGTCGTGCCGCAGGATCTCAAATCGGCGCGGGCTCTGATCGAGGCGCAAAAGCTGGATATTCTGTTTTATCAAGACATCGGAATGGAACCCTTTGGCTACTTTTTGGCCTATTCCAGATTGGCTCGAGTGCAATGCGTGTCTTTTGGACACCCAGACACTACAGGTATTCCGACGGTCGACTATTTTCTGTCGAACGATTTGTATGAAACGCCGCAATCGTCTCAACACTACAGCGAAAAACTGTACCTGCTGCATGATCTGGGCACACTGTCTTACTATGACCGTCCCGACTTGCCTGACAAAGCCAAAGGCCGCGGAGATTTTGGACTATCAGAGAACGACAGAATATATCTTTGTCCGCAAAACCTGTTCAAAGTGCATCCCGATATGGATGAGCTGATGGGTGCCATTCTGCGTCGTGATCCCCAGGGAAAAATGGTCATGGTCTCGGGAAAGATCGAGCATTGGACTGATTTGTTGCGGCGTCGCTGGTCAGGGAGCATCTCGGATGTGGGATCGCGCATCATTTTTGTTCCGCGCATGAACAGTGCGGACTATTTGAGTCTCATTGCCTTGGCTGACGTCATGCTTGACACGGTTCATTTCAATGGCATGAACACGTCACTGGAGGCCTTTTCGGTTGGGACCCCGGTGGTGACCTGGCCGGGCGAATTTCATAGGGGCAGGCACACGCAGGCAATGTACCGAAAGATGGGTCTCACGCAATGCGTTGCCGGCAGCTTTGAAGCCTATGTCGATATCGCGGTCAAGGTCGCGAACGACGCTGTCTATCGGGCAGACCTGAGCGCACAAATCCTCGATCGTTGCTCCTGTCTATTCGAAGATCCGCGCGTGATTCAGGAATTCGAGCGCTGCTTCATCGAGTTGGGTGCGGCACATCAAGGCGCCGGTACGGCCAAGGGACGCCCCTAGGACGAGGCGGGGGCCGCGATCTGAAGCCACTGCGCCAGCGTGGGTGCCAGATCCAGATGCCGACCCTCTCTGGCAAGGCGGCCGCGCGCACCCAGCGCTGAGTCCCAACTGCCGAACCCCAGCCGAACCAAGGGCACCCCGCACTGCCCTATGCCGCCGATCTGCCATGAAAAAAGCCCATCGCAATGGACGGGCTTCAAAAAATGCTGGTGGTGGTGCAGTCCGGGGAGTTGGGCATTTGCCGCCAACTTTGGTTATTGCCTTCACGATTCCCAAGGTGGTGGGCGCTGTACTTCATCAGATTCCCATACGCGCCGCAGGCCTCTGAAAGCACGCGAGAAATGAATACCTCCTCATATTCATCGCTACGGACGAAACCGAACGGCGCACTGCGCCAGCAAGCTGCAAATTCATCCCAGCAAGGGTTACATCCCAACGAAAGATGTCCAGCGCGCTCCCCTTTCGCTTGAGGAGCACGCCGGGAAATGCAGAGTCAAAAAATCGCGTTATTTCAACGTGTGCGCATTTATGTGCAATCAGGTTCATCACTTGTGCCCCCCGTGCCAGAATGACTTGCATCACCTCCATCTCACAATTTAGTGAGGAAAGAGGTCACCATGCGTAAGCAACATTCTTCCAAGGCCACAGTGCAATTCATT
>JBBQZA010000382.1:0-3284 GCA_038208175.1 Burkholderiales bacterium | reverse complement strand
GGCGGGTTTGGCAACCCGCGATAATTGGTGCATGTCTTCCCCCAAAGTTCTGTTCGGTTTTCATGCGGTCGGTGTGCGTCTGAAGACGGCACCGAAATCGATTGTCGAAATTTACGTTGACCCAACGCGGCGCGATGCGCGTATGCGCCAGTTTGTTGAAAAAGCGAATGAAGCCGGCGTGCGCTTGATCGAGGCGGACGGCGTTCGCCTGGCCCGACTCTGTGGCGGTCACGGTCACCAAGGCGTGGCGGCGCGCGTGCAGGCACTGGCGCAGGTGAAATCGCTGGACGAACTGCTGGAACAACTGGAAGCCACACAGGCCGAGTTGCCGCTGCCTGAGCGCGAGGTGCCGCTGATTCTGGTCCTCGATGGTGTCACCGATCCACACAATCTGGGCGCCTGCCTGCGGGTAGCTGACGGGGCGGGCGTGCACGCGGTGATTGCGCCGAAAGACCATGCTGCCGGCATCAATGCCACGGTGGCCAAGGTGGCCAGCGGTGCCGCTGAAACCGTGCCTTACTTCATGGTGACGAATCTGGCGCGCACTCTGAACGAACTCAAGGAGCGCAATATCTGGATCATCGGCACCAGTGACGTGGCCAGCAAAACCCTTTACCAGGCCGACCTGAAGGGCCCGCTGGCACTGGTGCTGGGAGCCGAGGGCGACGGCATGCGCCAGCTGACTTCCAAGACCTGTGATGAACTGGTCAGCATTCCGATGCGCGGTGCGGTGGAGAGTCTGAATGTGTCGGTGGCCAGCGGCATTTGTCTGTATGAAGCCGTGCGCCAGCGCAGTTATATCTTGAAGCCAACTGATTAGGAGCAAGCATGAAACTTATCACCCTATTTTTGATGTCCATCGCCGCCGTGTTGGCGCTTTCCAGTTGTACGCAGGAACAGCAAAACAAGATCAACCGCGACATCCAGAACTGGACCGGCACCAATGGCGTGCTGGAGTTCTACGCGGGGGACAAAATGGTGCGCCGCTTCCTGAAAATTGACAAGCTCAGCACCGCCATGGGAACTGACGACGGTAAGCCGCGCTCGTACCGCTATGGTTACGGTGTGCTGGACGAAAACCTCAACTTCATCGCTGATCCGGGCGAGAAAAAAGTGTATTTCGAGATCAGTGACTACGGCTCGAACTACATCTTCTTTGAGAACCCGCATTGAGTGGCAAGTAACCATGAAAAAACCTGAGCGACTTGGCGAGCGCCGCCTGGCAGACGCGTGGGCAGAACTGCAGCATTACTCTGACCAGGGCAACCCCTTGCAGGCCGATGCCTATCGACTGGCGTTTGCCGACCCCGAGTTCTTGTTGCGGCGTGAAACACGCGGCATTCGCTTTCAGCTCGAAATGCTAAAGCCCGATCTTGACCAGGCTGAGCAAGGCATTAACAGCACCGTCGTTGTTTTTGGCAGCGCCCGTTTTCCATCACCAGAACAAGCGCAAGCTTCTCTGAAGCAGGCGCAAATGAGTGCCGACGTCGACGCTATGAGTGTGGCCCAGCGGCAACTGCGCAACGCCCACTACTATGACCAGGCGCGCCTGTTTGCCCGTCTGGTTGCGGGCTACAGCACGCAGCGACCGGCTGCCGAGCGGTTGTTCATCGCCACCGGCGGTGGCCCCGGCATCATGGAAGCGGCAAATCGCGGTGCGCACGAGGTGGGTGCCTTGAGCGTCGGCCTGAACATTGCGCTACCGCACGAGCAAAGTGCCAACCCCTACGTCACGCCCAGCTTGAGCTTCAAGTTTCACTATTTTGCGCTGCGCAAAATGCACTTCATGATGCGCGCCAAGGCACTGGTGGCCTTTCCTGGCGGCTTTGGCACCTTGGATGAGTTGTTTGAAATAATCACGCTGGTGCAGACCGGCAAAGCCAAACCGGTACCGATAGTGCTGTTTGGCTCCGACTACTGGAAACGTATATTCAACACCGAGATGATGATTGAAGAAGGCGTCATATCGGCGCATGAGCTGGCGCTGCTTAGTTACATCGATGAACCGCAGGCGGCGTGGGATGTGATTCGGAATTTTTACGGACTTGATGCGTCGCGCTGAAACTAAGGTTTGTTTACTTCAACGATACCCAGGAAGGGCAAGCGGGCGAGCCAACGGTAACGTTGCGAAAGAGTGGCTGTGTGCACCGGGTGGAGCTCAAGAATCGGTATCGTACCAGGCCGACTTTGGCTTCAAACCCAGCCAAACCACCCCAGCAGGCCGCCCGCCGCCAGCAACCACAGCATGTGTATCCGCGTGCGCCAGACCAGCAGGGCGGTGACGGCGGTGAGCAGCCACAGCGGCCAGTTCTTGAGTGCGGCGCCATGGCTGGCGGCCAGAATCCAGCCGGTAGAAACCAGCAGTGCGACCACGACCGGTGACATGCCTTGCTTGAAGGCGCGTACCGAGCGCCGCTCGCGGTTTTGATGACCCCAGCGTGCCGCAGCAAAGGTCAAGGTGGTGCTGGGTATCAGGATGCCAAGCATCGCAAACAAAAGGCCCAATGCCGCGTAGGGCCAGGCCCCGACACCGGCGGCCACACCACCGCCCGCGTTGATACCGACGTTCCAGCCGATGAGCGCAATGAACAGCACATTGGGACCGGGCGCCGCCTGCGCCAACGCGATCGAGGAGGTGAACTGGGCATCGCTGAGCCAATGCTGCTGGGTCACCAGATAGCGGTGCATGTCGGGCGCCGTGGTGATGGCGCCACCCACCGCCAGCAGCGAGAGCGACAGAAAGTGCGTCAGCAGCGCCAGCCAGTCGGCGGCTGTCAGGCTGATGATCATGGCGCGCGCTCCCGTGCCTGCATTTTTCCGAGCTGTCGGTAGGCCCAGGCGCAGGCCAGTCCACCGATACTCAGCAGCACCCAAACCAGCGGCATGCGGAAAACGGCAATGGCGACAAAAGTAGCCGCAGCCAGCACTGCGCAAGCCAGCTGGCCCATGACATTCTTTTGCAGCGCCGCAATCAGCTTCAAACCGGTAGCGGCGATCAGGCCAGCCGCCACCGCACCCATGCCGCGCAGCGCCCCCTGGACGCCGGCCGTATCGGAAACACCGGCAAAGACGATGACCAGCGCCAGCACGATCAGCAACGGGAAGGTCAGCATGCCGGCCAGCGCCATCATGGCGCCGCGCAAGCCGAAGTAGCGGTCGCCAATCATCAAGGAGAGGTTGACGACGTTGGGGCCGGGCAGGATCTGCGCCACCGCCCAGTCCTCAATGAATTCTTCGCGCGTCAGCCACTGTTTTTTTTCCACCAGATCGCGTTGCACGATCGC
>JBBQZA010000381.1:0-3299 GCA_038208175.1 Burkholderiales bacterium | reverse complement strand
CATTCCCCGGGCACGTCACGGCTGACACTCTGCGCTTTGACGGCCACGATCTGTTGACGCTCAGTCGCAGCGAGCGCAACAAGCTGACCGGCAAGGACGTGGCGATGATCTTTCAGGATCCGACCACCAGCCTGAACCCGTGTTTCAGCATCGGCTTTCAGCTGGCCGAGACGCTCCAGCTGCATTTGCATCTGGACAAGCGCGCAGCGCACAAACGCTCAATAGAACTGCTGGAGCAGGTCGGCATTCCAGCCCCCGAGGCGCGTCTGAAGGACTTCCCGCACCAGATGTCGGGCGGCATGAACCAGCGCGTCATGATTGCCATGGCGATCGCCTGCAACCCCAAGCTGCTGATCGCCGATGAGCCGACGACGGCGCTGGATGTGACGATCCAGGCGCAGATTCTTGATTTGCTGCACGGTCTGCAAAAGGAACGTGGCATGGCTCTGGTTCTGATCACCCACAACATGGGGGTCGTGTCTGAGATGGCGCAGCAGGTGGCGGTGATGTACGCCGGACAGATCATGGAGCAACGCAGCGCCGAAGAGCTGTTTTCGAATCCGCAGCATCCCTACACACATGCCCTGATGACAGCGCTGCCGGAACGCAGCGAGGGCCTGACGCGCCTGACCACCATCCCCGGCATGGTGCCCGGCATGTATGACCGCCCGGGTGGCTGCCTGTTTGCGCCACGCTGCGAGCGCGCACAGGACCGCTGTCGCTCGCAGCGCCCTGCCCTGCGGCCCTGGCAACAGGGGACGGTGAATTGCCACTTTCCGCTGGGAGTGCAGGCATGAGCGCCACCGGTCAGACGGTTGTCGTGGCGCGCGACCTGCGCCAGGTCTACGCCATCAGGCGCGGCTTTCTGAAGGCCAGTGATCATTTGCAGGCGGTCGGCGGCGTATCGTTCACCTTGAACGCCGGCAAAACTCTGGCCGTCGTCGGCGAATCGGGCTGTGGCAAGTCGACCCTGGCGCGCATGGTGTCGCTGATCGAGCGGCCCACTGACGGAGAATTGCTGCTCAGTGGTGTGGACGTCATGAAGGCTGCGATAGAGGAGCGCCATGCCTTGAGACGCAACGTCCAAATGGTGTTCCAGAATCCCTTTGGCTCGCTCAATCCGCGCAAAAAAATTGGCGCCATCCTGCAGGCACCCCTGCAAATCAATACCACGCAGTCGGACGCCGAATGCGCTGAGCAGGCTCGCGCCATGCTGGCGCTGGTGGGCTTGCGCCCGGAGCATTACGAGCGCTACCCGCACATGTTTTCCGGCGGCCAGCGCCAGCGCATTGCGATTGCGCGCGCCCTCATGCTCAAGCCGGCACTGATCGTGGCCGATGAGCCGGTGTCCGCGCTCGACGTCTCGATCCAGGCGCAGGTGCTGAACTTGCTGGCCGATCTGCAACAGGAACTCGGTCTGGCGTATCTGTTCATCTCGCACGACCTCGGCGTGGTGCGACATATCGCTCACGATGTGATGGTGATGTACCTGGGTCATGCGGTTGAGCAGGGCGAAAAGCGAACCCTGTTCACGCAACCACTACACCCCTACACGCAGGCGCTGCTGGCCTCGACACCCGGTATCATGGGCGGCGGTCTGGCCAGAAAGCGCATCGTGCTCAAAGGCGAACTGCCGTCGCCGCTGAACCCGCCGAGCGGTTGCGTTTTTTCAACCCGCTGTGCCTACGTCACGTCACGTTGCCAGCAGGAGCGCCCGGTACTGCGCGAGCTCGCCGGACGCGAGGTCGCTTGCCATGAGGCTGAACAATTTACCCAAACCGCTGCTTTGCAGCATTAACTCAGAAGGAGTCCACAAGATGATCCAAATCAAAAAAGGTAACACCATGTTTGCTGTCAAGCGCACGCTATTAGGCGCCGTCGCGCTGCCTGCCCTGCTCGCGCTGGCACCGGTGTCGGCCAAAACACTGGTCTTTTGCTCGGAAGGCAGCCCGGAGAACTTTTATCCTGCCATCAACACCACCGGCACCTCGTTTGATGCCAACAGCCAGATCTACAGCCGCCTGGTGGACTTCGAGCGCGGCGGCACCGCCGTCGTGCCGGGCCTGGCCGAGCGCTGGACCGTGTCACCGGACGGCAAGGAATACACCTTTTTCCTACGCAAGGGCGTCAAGTGGCACAGCAACAAGAACTTCAAGCCGACGCGCGACATGAACGCTGACGACATCATTTTTGCCATCGAACGCCAGTGGAAGGAAAGCAACCCCTACTTCAAGGTGACCAGTTCCAATCACACCTATTTCGGTGACATGGGCATGGACAAACTGCTCAAGTCGGTCGAGAAGGTCAACGACCTGACGCTGAAGATGACGCTGAACAAACCTGAAGCGCCCTTCCTGTCGGGTTGGGCCATGGAATTCGCCGGCGTGCAATCCAAGGAATACGCCGATGCCATGCTGAAGGTCGGCACTCCGGAAAAAGTCGACCAGGAGCCGATTGGTACCGGTCCTTTCATGCTGGTGCAATACCAGAAAGACGCTGTCATCCGTTACAAGGCCTTCCCCGAGTACTGGGCCGGCAAGGCCAAGATCGACGACCTGGTATTTTCCATCACGCCGGACGCTTCGGTGCGCTGGGCCAAGCTGCAAAAGGGCGAGTGCCACGTGATGCCGTATCCGAACCCGGCCGACATGGAGTCCATCCGCAAGGACCCCAAGGTTCAGGTGCTGGAACAGGCCGGACTGAACGTCGGTTACCTGGCCTACAACACGACCAAGAAACCGTTTGACGATGTGCGCGTGCGCAAGGCCGTCAACATGGCGATCAACAAGCAGGCGATTGTGGACGCGGTGTATCTGAGCACCGGCGTCGCGGCCAAGAATCCGATTCCACCGACCCAGTGGTCGTACAACAATGCGATCAAGGACGACCCGTTCGACCCCGAAGGCGCCAAGAAATTGCTGGCTGCCGCCGGCATGCCGAATGGCTTCAGTACCGATCTGTGGGCCATGCCGGTGCAGCGCCCGTACAACCCGAACGCCAAGCGCATTGCCGAACTGATGCAGGCCGACCTGGCCAAGATCGGCGTCAAGGCCGAGATCAAGAGTTTTGAATGGGGCGAGTACCGCAAGCGCATGCAAAACGGCGAGCACCAGATGGGCATGCTGGGCTGGACCGGCGACAACGGCGATCCTGATAACTTCCTGCACACCCTGCTGGGATGTGATGCCGCAAAACCGGGTGGCGGCAATGTGGCCAAATGGTGCTTCCAGCCCTTTGAAGATCTGGTGCAAAAAGCCAAGGTCATCAGCGATCCGACGGAACGCTCAAAACTTTACAGC
>JBBQZA010000380.1:0-3352 GCA_038208175.1 Burkholderiales bacterium | reverse complement strand
AGATTCTGGGCCGATCTTTCGACGCAGGACTTTGCCCAACTGATCCAATCCGCTCAGACAGCAGACAGCATCGCCGTGCTGCCGGTTGCTGCCACCGAACAGCATGGCGCGCATTTACCGCTGAGCGTCGACACGCTGCTGCTGGACGGTGTCGTGGCGGCGGCGCTACCGCATCTGGCGCCGGACCTGAAGGTCTTATTCCTGCCGACGCAAGCAATCGGATTCAGCCCCGAGCATGCGCGTTTCCCGGGCACGCTAACGCTCAAGGCCGAGACCATGTTGCGTCTGTGGACCGAGATCGCCGAGTCGGTCGCCGCAGCCGGTATCAGGAAACTGCTACTGTTCAATTCGCACGGTGGCCAGGTCAGCGTGATGGACCTGGTGGCGCGCGATTTGAGGGCACGGCTTGACATGCTGGTCTACAGCGCCAGTTGGTTCAATCTGCCCCTGCTCGACGCCAAGGGCCAGGATGTCAACACCCTGTTCAGCCCAGACGAGCACCGTTTTGGCATTCACGGCGGAGATATTGAAACTTCGATGATGCTGGCACTGGCGCCCGAGTTGGTGGACATGTCCCAGGCGCAAAACTTCACATCCAGCTCGCAACTACGTGCCAAAGCATTCGACATTCTGGGCAATGGCAAGAGCGCCAAACTGGGTTGGCAAATGCAGGATTACAACCCGGCGGGCGCGGTCGGCAACGCTGCTGCGGCAACGCGCGAGAAAGGGCTGGCTCTGCTGGATGCCGCAGGGCGAAGCCTGGCCCGACTGTTGACTGAAATGGACCGCTTGCCGCTGAGCACGCTGGTCAATCGAACTGAGCCGGGTTTCGATACACAGAAACCCTAATCGGCCAAGCGCCAGATGCTGGCCTCCTACAATTTGATGGCGCTAGGGGCGGCCACTTTATAGACAGGGCAGAGCATAGTTTTACCAGCCGGATTTTTTATTCGAACGACAGCACCAGCTTCTTGCCCAGCACACGGGCTGCGCGGTCAAGCTGCTTGAGGCTGGGCCAGTGGCGAGGATCTTCCAGGCGTTGAGCTGCTGCCCATGATGTTTCTAGCGCACGGGCAACCTCTGCCAGCGGGCGGTCACCACGCGCAGCGCGTAGCAGCATGGCAGACTGAACGCCTGCACTGGGGGATGCGACAGGGTTCTTGTTGGCAGGTGATGGTTCAGGGATGACCTCACCCTGCTCAAGCCGGTAGGCAATGATGCCAGTAAGCACTTCGGCGGCATTGAACGCAGCTTCCTCGATGGTCGCGCCTTCGGTAAAAGCTTCTTCAAAGTCCACAAACTGAACAAAGACGCTTCCATTGCTTTGCTTTTTGGTGGTGTAAGGGTAAGCAAGGTTCATTTCAATTTCACTCCGGTTTGTCTCTGTATGGTTGCCAGCAAACCATCGCCCAGGTCTTTGGTTCCATGAACCGGGACAGGTACTGATCGCGTTGCATTCGGCTTGCTGAATATATGGTGACTGCCTTCAATCCGCGCCAGCGACCATCCTGCCGCCTTGAGTTTTTCGATGACTTGCTTGGCGTTCATAAGTACTCATTGTATATCTTAAAAGATACATTGCGAGGGTATTTGATGCGGCGCTGGTGTGCGCTTGAATCCCTTGCTGCTGGTCGGCGGTGGCAGGGTGAATGCACTTCCACCCGGCCCCCGCCTTGTTGGTTAAGCCTGAGGCGTTTGCAAGACTCGGCGGCCTTTTCGGGGCTCAGGCTTTGACTGGCGGCGGCGCGTCCTCACCCCAGACGCGAGTCAGGGTGGCGCGTCGAGCAGCAGGAAGTCGACGAACCCTTTGCCGCTGGTCTCGAAGTTATCGCCCAGCTCGCAATCAGGTGTGCGTGGTCCAGCCAGCAAAGTCCGCGTGATCAAGATGTGGCAGAGTGTTGTAGGTCACCAGGGAGTGACGCTTCGGGTTGAAGGCGAATTCGGTGATGGCGCTGTTGCGGATGCGCATATTGAGCTCAATGGTGGCCTCGGGAGTGGTGCCCAATATGTGGCCGACAGCAGTGGAAATCGGTCCGCCGCTGGAGATCAGCAGCACATCGCCTTCGCAGTTCTTTCGGACGTGGTCCAGTGCGCTGACGACTCCCGCCTTGAACTCCTGGTAGCTCGGCATGCCGTTAGGGCTGACGACGCCATTCATCCATTGTGTCAGGCCGTCGCGCAACAAGCGAAAATGATGGCGATAGAGTTCCGGCGTCGTCGGCTTTTCAAGTTGATGCGGATGCACGGTGGCGATCACTGCTTCGCTGTCGTATTCGTTCAGTCCGGGCCACGCCAGCGCCGCCATCTCAAATGCACCCCCCTCACTGATACCCGCATAGGTCTGTTTTTGCCGCTGCATGGTGCCGCTCAGTACGGCTTCAAAAGTCAACCCTTTTTGACGAAAATACTGGCCCAAGCGCACGCTCTGCTGGTGGCCTAGCGCACTGAGCTGGTCGTAGTTTTCGGTGCCAAACGAAGCCTGGCCATGGCGTACGAGGTAAAGAGTTCCCATGCCGCGAATCTAAACCAGGAGGCACTTTGTCTGTTGTCGCGCGAGCGACGACAGCCATCAAATCTGTAGCACTTTGGCCAGTGTGGCGGCGTCCACATTGCCACCACTGAGTGTGGTACCCACCACCTGGCCGTGCAACAAATGGCGCTCTTGCATAGCGGCGGCAAAGCTGGCAGCACCAGCGCCTTCGGCCACGTTGTGCGTGTCGGTGTAGAGGTCGCGCATGGCTTGCGCTACTTCGGCATCGCTGACCTTGACGATGTGGTCCAAGTGAGGCGTCATGATGTCCAGCGCAGCCTGGTCGGCAACACGACAGGCCATGCCATCGGCCAGCTCGGTTGTGACCGGCGCTTCCACAATGCGCCCGGCTGCCAGCGAATCGGCATAGGTGGTGGCATGAAGGCTGACCACGCCAACGATTCTGGCCCGGTGAGCGAGTGCCAGCTTGGCGCTGATCGCCGAGCACACGCCCGAGCCCTGGCCGATGGGGACGTACACCACATCGAGTTGCGGCACGGCTTTGAAGAATTCCCACCAGTAGGTGCTGACGCCACGAAGCAAATCCCGGTGAAAACTGGGCACCATATGGGCACCGGTTTGCGCCGCCAGCACCATGGCGTACTCCCGACTTTCCTGAAAATCGGTCCCATGCTCGATCAGCGTTACACCTAAAGCGCGCATCGCGGCATTCTTTTCCAGCGAGTTGCCTAGCGGCACGACGATGCTGCAGGGGACACCATGCGCACGCGCCGCCCAGCCGATGCTCTGGCCGTGGTTGCCACGGGTGGCGCTGATGACACTGGCGGGCATTGCGCCGCGCTGCTTGAGTTGGTCGAAGTA
>JBBQZA010000379.1:0-3363 GCA_038208175.1 Burkholderiales bacterium | reverse complement strand
AAACTGCACTGGTGCCTTGATGTCACGTACAAGGAAGATGCCTGTCGAACCCGCACCGGTCACGCGGCCGAGAACTTCAACACGGTCAGAAAGATCACCATGAACCTGCTGCGACAAGATAAATCCATGAAACGCAGCATCGCCAAAAAACGCATGTACGCAGGACTTCATGAGCATTACCTCGCCGAAGTTCTTGGCTTACGCCCACTGGCCATTTGATGCGTTTGCCCTGACCACCGGTGCGTCACTGCGGTCAATATGGATATGCCCGACCGGGGTGCGTACCTGCAAGCTGCTGCCTACCTGCACCTGATCGTGAAAAAATTCGATGAAAGTCCTGGTGCAAAGTGGCTGCCCGCAGGTGCTGGTGCGCGCTTGACCGACCCGCGGTAGCCGTTCTGGCGCGGCGCATCAGACAGCGAGTAGCAGCGGACGGTGGGCTCCGCGCTGGCGCCCGCATGAGGAATATCAAGCCGAAAGGTCAGAAACTGGCCCGGCAAAAAGGGCGACAGCGCTTGCCCATCTTCTGGTGCAAGGTGAAACGAGCAAATGTCCTGCGCAGCGTTTTCAACCACCTTGTGGGTCACCCTGAAGGCGCGCAGCCCGGACCAGGCGGGCGTGCTGGCGTCTGACATGTCAAGCGCTGCATTCAGCTTGATCGGCACGCCAAGGTCCAAGGCGCTGTGGCGCAGGGCTTGGTAGTCGCCCTAATGTCGCCAAAAGCCAATGCCAAGGTAGATGGCCAGCTGCAACAAGATGGCGCCAACAATCCAGAGCAGCAGATAGAGCGAGGTCATGGCTTGGCGCCGCAGCGGCGACAGGCTGTTGCGGTCACGCAAACCGGCACAGGGGCCACACCAAAAATACACACCAGGTTCAGAGACACGTTGACTTCTTTCTTCTTGACAAAGCCAAGCCTAAGTCCGTCACCTTAAATTGCGCTTAACAGTTGCCTGGACCGCTGGGTGGTAGATGCCCCATCTGCTGAGTGGTACGACGCGCCATCAGCGGTGCACCCAGTCACCGGTGATGCCCGCTTTGTATTGGCGCATCAGGCGCGGGGTGGACGCAGCGCCGCATCGGGGCACGGCGAACCTGTTCCAGCCGCATCACCCCGAAAATCAGTGAGGCAGATAATAGCTATCATTTTAATAGCTGCTTACGCAAGAACGACGAGGGCTAGAGGCTGATATAGCTTATAAAACAGCAAAATGCCACCTGCGGGTGCCTGTTTTCAATTCAGGGCGACGAAATTTGTACCTTGAGTGATCGCCGTGCAATGCGTGTTGCCGTCCACGCCGTTAACATGGGTCTGGCAGATGTGGCGTTGTGCAGGGCGCAGACCGCGTTTGTCCACATCGGCATTTGAAGCTTACCCAGGAGGACGGCATGTTGAAATTTGTCATCGCAATGCTCGGCGGTGCCGCGTTGGCACTGCTCGCGGGCTGTGCCACGCAACGCACGATGGACCCCGAGCTGCAGACGTTTGACCAAGGCCAGCTGCCTGAGGCGAATGTCACCCTGACCATCCCCGGGCTGGGCCCGTGTACCGACAATCCGGACCGGTCACTGCACCTCAACGCCCAACAACCGGTCAACGTGATGGTGCATGGCTGCTTTGGCTCATCCGGGGAGTTTCGCGGCATGGCCCAGGTGCTGGCCTTCCATGGCCAGCAGACGGCCTGCTTCACCTACAACGACCGCGACCGCATGATGCTGAGTTCGGCGCAGCTCAACGCCGCGCTCGACCAATTGGGGCAAAAGATGGACACTCCGCGCGTCACCGTCATCGGCCACAGCCAGGGCGCCTTGATCGCGCGCAAGGCGCTGGTGGCAGATCGGCCCGACGCGCTGCGCAACCGTGATTTGGAGCTGAATTTGGTAACGGTGTCGGGTCCCTTCGCTGGCATCGCCTCCGCCCATCAATGCGGCAACCCGGTCACCCGAGCGCTCACCTTCGGACTCATCGCCCCCTTGTGCCAGCTCGTGACCGGCGATAAATGGTCCGAAATCACCTACAACTCCGCGTTCATCCTGCAGCCCGGCCTATTGCACAAGCAGGTGAGCGGCTATCTCAAAGTGGTAACCGATGAACGCGATACATGCCGCCGCTCCAAGGCGGGGACATGCCTGGAGTCGGACGACATATTCAGCCTGCAAGAACAAAGAAACAGGATTGTGGACAGCGATCCGCTCGTCAAAATCGTGGAAGTCCAGGCCGGCCACGTTGAGATCGTCGGCGACAAGCGCGTCGCCCCAGTCAAGCTGATCGCGATACTGCAGGAAAACGGAATCATCCATCCGACGGAACCAGAGCGAGCAGAAAAGCTGGGCCTGCTGCTGACGAGGCTATATGGCGAGGCGCATTGATTGTTGACGTATCAGCGGCAAGATCAATTTGAAAGCAAGCCGTCAACCCGCATTCCGAATCATCACGCCATCCGTTGAGGCCGCGCCGGACCGGACCAGTTCACCAATCAGGTGCGCCACCCACGGCTGAAAATCTTGCCCTGAAAAATGCCGGTTGAAGATCAGTAAAAAGTACGGCGTGGCGTGCGCCCACGCGATGAGGTCGGCCAGCGCCAGCGCCTGCACTTCGAGCAGCTTGAATTTGAGCAGCACCTTGGCGGCGTAGCTGATGTGTTTATCGGGGTGCGCCACAAAACTGTTCAGCCGCGCGCGGGCGCTGGCAATCGAGGTCTCGACACTGCAAAAGGCGGGGCCGTGGCCCGGAATAATCGTCAACGGCGCCAACGACTCGATCAGGTCAATCGTGTCTGCCACGGCATCAAACGCATCTACCCCTTCCAACTCGGGGAACACCACGCCAAAACCGCGTTCCCACAAGGCATCGGCGGAGACCAGCGTGCGGGACGCTGGCTCAAACAAGATCACTGAATGCGGGTCGTGCCCGGGCGCCGCATGGACCTGCCAGCGCAAATCGCCGAGTTGGATGTCGGTGCCGGGCACCAACACGACGTCGCACCGGAACTGGGGGCAGGTCTGGCCGGTGGGCGTGTAGGTCAGCGCGTGCGGGTTCCAGGCGCGCACATACTCGGCCTGGCCGGGGGGAATGTGGGTCACGAGCGCCGGGTAAGCGTCTTGCAGCGCCGCGTTGCCGCCGCAGTGGTCGCTGTGCAAATGGGTGTTGATCAGCAGATCGAGCGGGCGGCCGTTGGGCGCGGCGTTGACGAGTGCCAGCGTTTGCCCGGCATGGGCGCCGTAGCCGCTGTCAATGAGTGCGGTGCAGTCGCGCCCGCGCAGCAGGATGTTGTTGGATGACAGCCAGCCGCGCTCGAACACGGTGATGCCGGGCGGCAAGGGCGGTCGCGGCATGGGTTGTTGCATCGGTTGTTCAGGCAT
>JBBQZA010000378.1:0-3388 GCA_038208175.1 Burkholderiales bacterium | reverse complement strand
ATCTGGCTGTACACGCTGGTGTTCGCCTTTTCATCGCTCTGGTTTGCGCATTACTGCCTGGCGGCTTTGCAGGCTTTGCGACAGGAGAGGGCGGTTGCGGCGACGGTCGTTGACGCCGATCCATTTAACGTGGTGGACGTGCAGGCGCTAAGATTGCCGGATGACAAATCCGCCGGCTTCAAATAAGGTTGTGCCCGCCTTTGGGCTGATCATCATCGGTGATGAAATCCTCTCTGGCAAGCGTGCCGACAAACACTTGCCTAAAGTGATCGAGTTGCTCAAGGCGCGCGGATTGCAGCTGGCCTATGCCGACTATGTGGGTGATTCACGCGAGCGCATCACGGCCACGCTGAAGCGCGCTTTTGCCTCGGGCGACATTGTGTTTTCCTGCGGTGGCATTGGTGCTACGCCGGATGACCATACGCGGCAATGCGCTGCGCTCGCCCTGGGGCTTGATCTCGTATTGCATCCGCAGGCCGAAGCCCTGATTCGCGAGCGCATGCGGGACATCGCCAGGGAGCAGGGTACCCTGTATGAGCCGGACCGGAGCGACAACCTTCATCGCTTGAATATGGGCATGTTTCCAAGCGGCGCGCAGATCATTCCCAACCCTTTCAACAAGATCGCGGGCTTCAGTCATGGAACGGTTCATTTCGTGCCCGGCTTTCCGGTGATGGCATGGCCAATGATCGAATGGGTGCTCGATACCCATTGTCGGCACTTGCACCAAAACGCGGCCTGGATCGAGAAGTCGGTCATTGTTTTTGGCGCCATGGAGGCAACGCTGACACCGCTGATGGAACTAATCGAGCAGTGCCACGAGGATGTCAAAGTCTTCAGCCTGCCTAGCGTCGATCATCCCGAATATGGTCGGCACATTGAGCTCGGCGTCAAGGGCGAACCAGAGCGAGTGGAGTCGGCTTATTCTGCGCTGCTGGCAGGCCTGAAAGACAGCGGCGCCAAGCTTGGCCCTGAATTGGTGCAAAAATAGCGGAACAGTTTTGGTGCGCAGGAATTGAAGCACCATGTTGGTGCGATCACTTGAGAGGCTATTTGCCATGTTCCGCCGCACGGGGTCTCAAAATTAGAAAAACACAAGGCAAAATACAGGGTTAAGCAAATTCGCCTTGACACCCAGCTTGGCATAGAAACTGCATTCTCTTTCAGTAGATTTTTCAACAACATTTCAACCAGGAGTATTTGATGGCCAAGACCGTCGCCGACGTCATGAAGATGGTGAAAGATAACGAAGTCAAGTTTGTTGACTTCCGCTTCACCGATACCCGCGGCCAGGAGCAGCACGTCACCGTGCCTGTTTCTCATTTTGATGAAGACAAATTCAGCTCCGGCCATGCCTTTGACGGCTCGTCGATTGCCGGCTGGAAAGGCATCGAAGCCTCGGACATGCAACTGATGCCCGACCCCAACACCGCCAACATCGACCCTTTTTACGAAGAAACCACCTTGTTCCTGACTTGCGACGTGGTGGAGCCCAACGATGGCAAGGCCTATGACCGCGATCCTCGCTCCATTGCCCGGCGTGCGGAAGCCTATCTCAAGGCCTCCGGTATGGGCGATACCGCCTTCTTCGGCCCGGAACCAGAGTTTTTCATCTTTGATGATGTGCGCTGGAATACCGATATGTCCGGCACTTTCTTCAAGATCGATGAATATGAAGCACCGTGGAATTCGGGCAAGAAGATCGAGGGCGGTAATCGGGGACACCGTCCCACCGTCAAGGGCGGCTACTTCCCGGTGCCACCCGTGGACAGCACGCAAGACATGCGCGCTGAAATGTCGCTGATTCTCGAGCAACTGGGTATCCCGGTTGAAGTCTTTCACCACGAAGTGGCAGGCGCCGGTCAAAACGAGATCGGCACCAAGTTCAGCACCCTGGTGCAGCGCGCCGACTGGACCCAGATTCTGAAGTACGTGGTGCAAAACGTAGCCAATGCCTACGGTAAGACCGCTACCTTCATGCCCAAGCCTATCGTTGGCGACAACGGTTCCGGCATGCACGTGCATCAGTCCATCTGGAAAGACGGCAAGAACCTGTTTGCGGGTGACGGCTATGCCGGTCTGAGCGATTTCGCCCTGTACTATGTCGGTGGCATCATCAAGCACGCCCGTTCCCTGAACGCCATCACGAACCCCGGCACCAACAGCTACAAGCGTCTGGTTCCCGGCTTCGAAGCCCCGGTGAAACTGGCTTACTCGGCCAAGAACCGCTCGGCCTCGATCCGCATTCCTTATGTGGCCAACCCCAAGGCACGTCGCATTGAAGCGCGTTTCCCGGATCCGCTGATGAACCCTTATCTGGGCTTTGCCGCCCTGATGATGGCCGGCCTGGATGGCGTGGAAAACCGGATTCATCCGGGCGAAGCGGCAACCAAGGATCTGTACCATTTGCCGCCGGAGGAAAACGCAAAGATTCCAACCGTCTGTCACAGTCTGGACCAGGCACTGGATTGTCTGGACGCCGACCGCAGTTTCCTGACCAAGGGCGGCGTCTTCACCGACAGCATGCTGGACGCCTACATCGAGCTCAAGATGACCGAGGTGACGCGCCTGCGCATGGCAACGCACCCGATCGAGTTCGAGATGTACTATTCGCTATAGTCGTCGCGATTTGTGGTAAAAAAGGACGGCGCAAACCGTCCTTTTTTGTTTGAAGTGCTCGCATGAAATATGTCTTAGTGGTCCCGCTGGTCCTTGTTCTATGCATGGCAAACAGCTATGGGCAGGACCGCATCTACCGCTGCGGCAACGAGTACACCAATATTGCGCCCAGCCCACAGAACAAAGGTTGCAAACTTCTGGAAGGCATCAATGTGACCGTGGTGCAAGGTACCCGAGTCGCCAATCTGGGCACAGTGCGCGGGCCGGTATCGTCAGGGGGGCAACGTATTGATGCTGCCGAGCAGAGGTCGCGTGATTCCGACGCCCGTCAGATTCTGGAATCCGAGCTTAAGAAGTCGCAGGATCGCCAGCTTGAGTTGCAGAAGGAGTACAACCATGGCGAGCCGGAAAAGCACGCAGATGAAGTACGTCATCCTCAAAAGTACCTGGACCGGGTGGTGGCCTTGAAGGCCAGTCTGGCACGCAATGAAAGCGATATGGCCGGTATCCGTCGTGAGCTCGGACGGCTTCCCTCAATTTCCGCAACAAGATAAGAAGTTTGAAACTTCCAGCACCCACCCAGGAGGCGCCATCTGCTGTTTCGCCGGCCCTGCGCTTTCAGTCTTTTGACTTGCTGGCAACCCTGATCGCGGTGTTGCACAGCGATGGTGCAGTGTTGTTTGCCAATGCGGCACTGGAAGATGCGCGGGGTTTGTCGCGACGCGCGGTCGTCGGCTCTCATTTTCCAGACAGCTTCACCGAGCCCAGT
>JBBQZA010000377.1:0-3394 GCA_038208175.1 Burkholderiales bacterium | reverse complement strand
GACCGACGATTGGCGCAAGGTGGTCGACAAGAATCCGGAAGGCATGGCCTCACGTGAAAAATATTTCTGGCAGTCGCTGATTGGTCTGCTCGCCGCGCTGTATCTGGTCTTCAGCATTTCGGAGAATTCCAACTGGCGCGTGCTGGAGCTCTTTTTCAAATGGGTTCAATCGGGCTTTGATTTGAACCTGCCACCCAAGGCCGGTCTGTTGTTGCCTTTCTTCAAGGAAATCAGTTATCCGCTAGGGGTGCTTGGTTTTGTGATCCTGACTTACCTGGTGATCGTCGGCTCTAGCAATGCGGTGAATCTGACCGATGGCCTGGACGGACTGGCGATCATGCCGGTGGTGATGGTTGGCGGCAGCCTGGGGGTGTTTGCCTATGTAACCGGCAGCGCGGTCTATTCCAAGTACCTTTTCTTCCCGCATATTCCCGGTTCTGGCGAATTGCTGATCTTCACCTCGGCCATGGCGGGAGCCGGCCTCGCGTTCCTCTGGTTTAACACTTACCCGGCCCAAGTTTTCATGGGTGATGTGGGCGCGTTGGCGCTGGGCGCTGCCTTGGGCACGATTGCCGTGATCGTGCGCCAGGAGATTGTGCTCGCCATCATGGGGGGTATTTTTGTGGTGGAGGCGCTGTCCGTCATGCTGCAGGTCAGCTGGTTCAAATTCACGAAGAAGAAATACGGTGCCGGCCAGCGCATCCTGAAGATGGCGCCCTTGCATCATCATTTTGAGAAAAGCGGCTGGCAGGAGACGCAGGTGGTGGTTCGTTTCTGGATCATCACCATCCTGTTGTGTCTGGTCGGACTGTCAACGCTGAAGCTGAGGTGAGCGGTGCATAGCCTCAAAGATCAGCGCGTTTTGATTCTGGGTCTGGGTCTGTCCGGGCTGGCGATGGCGCGTTGGTGCGCGCGCGCCGGGGCGCAGGTGACAGTCGCTGATACCCGTACCGAGCCGCCGCAGCTTGCAGTCTTGCGGCAGGAGTTGCCGCTGGTGCGTTTTGTCGCTGGCCCTTTTGATCAGTCGCTGCTCGACGACCCGGACCTGCACGCCGTGTTCAGGAGTCCCGGTCTGGCACCTTCGGAGATCGCCATCCTGTGCGGCGCGTGCCAGATGCGTGGCATCGCCATGGCTGGCGAACTGAGCCTGTTTTCGCAGGCCTTGGCTGAACTTGACGCGGCGCGCGGCTACCGGCCCAGGGTGTTGGCTGTGACCGGCACCAACGGCAAGACGACCGTCACTGCGTTGACGACACAGCTCGTGCAGCGATGCGGCAAGACTGCGGTCATGGCCGGCAATGTCGGTCCGACGCTACTCGACACGCTGACGGCGCAACTCGATGCCCAAGCCCTGCCCGAGGTCTGGGTGCTCGAATTGTCGAGTTTTCAACTGGACGGCGAGAGCCAGTTTGAAGCGAGCGCGGCGGCCCTGCTCAACATCACGCAGGACCATCTCGACTGGCATGGTTCGATGCAGCACTACAGCCGGGCCAAGGCCCACATTTTTGGCAAGCAGGCCTTGCTGGTGCTCAATCGCGATGATCCAGCGGTGATGGACTTGCTGCCGCAACCGGTTCGAATCAAGTTGCAACGACCACAGGTCCGGCCGCATGTTAGGTTCGGCGCCGAGCGGCCAACGCGCCCCGGTGACTATGGCCTGGAAGAGGTCAATGGCATGTTGTGGCTGGTGCGTGCCCTGGAGGCCGAAGAGAACAGCAGGAAGCGCAAGGGCGAGGTCGAGGAACTGCATATTCAACGCCTGATGCCAGCCGATGCCTTGCGCATTCGCGGTCGCCATAACGCGGTCAATGCACTGGCCGCACTGGCGCTCAGCCAGGCAGCCGGCTGTGCTCTGGGTCCCATGCTGTTCGGACTGCGCGAATACCGCGGTGAGCCGCATCGCCTTGAGTCGGTCGCGATCCTCCATGAAGTGGAATATTTTGACGACAGCAAAGGCACCAACGTGGGAGCCACCGTGGCTGCGCTGTCCGGCCTCGGGCAGGAGCGTCGCCTGATCGTCATTCTGGGCGGCGAAGGCAAGGGCCAGGACTTTGCGCCTCTGGCACCAGCGGTGTCGCGCTACGCACGTGCCGTGGTGCTGATCGGTCGCGCCGCGCCCGAGCTTCGAGCCGTGCTGGAATCGACCGCCGTGACTTTGAGCGAGGCGGACTCGATGACGCAGGCGGTGATACAGGCCAGCGCTTTGGCACAAGCCGGAGATGCGGTGCTGTTGTCACCGGCTTGCGCCAGTTTTGATATGTTTAACAACTACCAGCACCGGGGGCTATCCTTCGTCGCCGCGGTCAGCGACTTGGCCCTTGCCGCGGGCAGCGTGATAGAGGGTTCCCAGTGAGCGCGAGCCTGAACGCCAGCAGCGGCAAGCCGACGCGGGTCGTGGAGTTCGATCAGCCATTGCTCTGGGTCACCCTGGCGCTGCTGGTCTGGGGTCTGGTGATGGTGTATTCGGCTTCGATTGCCATGCCGGAGAATCCGCGCTTTGCCAAATACACCCATACCTATTTCCTGACCCGCCATGTGCTTTGGCTGGCGATGTCTTTTGTTGTTGCGCTGCTGGCCTTCCAGGTTCCGGTGGCGAGTTGGGAGAAAGCGGCCCCCTGGCTGTTTGTAGCCTCTCTGGTGCTTTTGATTGCCGTCTTGCTGCCGATGGTCGGCAAAGTGGTTTACGGCGCGAGGCGCTGGATTGCCATCGGGCCGTTCGGCTTTCAGCCGTCCGAACTGGCCAAGTTCGCTGTGCTGCTGTATGCCTCCGACTACATGGTGCGCAAAATGGAGGTCAAGGAACGTTTTTTCCAGGCGGTTGCACCCATGGGGCTGGCGGTCGCGGTGGTGGGCATGCTGCTGCTGGCAGAGCCCGACATGGGCGCCTTCATGGTGATTGCAGTGATCGCGATGGGCATCCTGTTCCTGGGCGGTGTCAATGCCCGCATGTTCCTGATCATTTCGGCCGTGTTGCTGGTGGCGTTCGGGCTGATGATTGCGATGAGCGAGTGGCGGCGCGAACGCATCTTTGCCTACCTTGACCCCTGGAGCGAAAAAAATGCGCTGGCCAAAGGCTATCAGCTGACGCACTCGCTTATCGCCATTGGGCGCGGCGAGATTTTTGGTGTCGGTCTGGGTGGTAGCGTCGAGAAACTGCACTGGTTGCCGGAAGCCCATACCGACTTTCTGCTGGCCGTGATCGGTGAAGAGTTCGGGCTGGTCGGCGTCGTCTGCGTGATCGGCCTGTTCCTCTGGTTGACGCGTCGCATGATGCACATCGGGCGCCAGGCGATCGCGCTGAACCGCGTCTTTGCCGGTCTGGTGGCACAGGGCGTGGGCATCTGGATGGGCTTCCAGGCCTTCATCAACATGGGTGTCAATCTGGGTGCCTTGC
>JBBQZA010000376.1:0-3399 GCA_038208175.1 Burkholderiales bacterium | reverse complement strand
GGCATAGCCTCGCAAGGCGTTCATACCTGCTGGACGATGCAGGATGCCAGAGCCATCATGGCGCTGGCGACAATGGGCGCTCGCGTGCTGCAACTCGGCGCTGGCTTCATCGGCTGCATCATCATGGAAGCTCTGGCAGCGCGCGGTGTGAAATTGAGCGTGGTCGAAATGGGGGATCGCATGGTGCCGCGCATGATGGGCCCGACGGCCGGCGGCATGATTCGTGACTGGTGCCTGAGTAAAGGGGTGCAGGTCTTTACCGGTACCCGGGTCGACGCGATACAGTCCGGCGCACCTTTACAAGTGCGCTTATCGAACGGCACAACGGTAGAGGCTGATCTGGTCATCAGTGCTGCCGGTGTGCGTCCTGCCATCGGCTTTCTGGAGAACTCATGCATCACCTGCTTGCTCGGCGTGTTGACCGATGAGCATCTGCAAACCAATGTGCCTGGCATTTTTGCCGCCGGTGATTGCGCCGAAGCCTTTGACAAGGTCAGCGGCAAAACCATCGTCAGCGCGATTCAACCCAATGCTGCCGAGCAAGCCCGGGTTGCGGCCCTGAATATGGTGGCTTGTGCGCGTGGCAAAGCGCCAACTGCCAGTCTGAAAGGCGTGACGCAAATCAACGTGCTCGACACCCTGGGCATGATTTCGGCCAGCTTTGGCGACTGGCAAGGTGTGCCGGGCGGCGAGCATGTCGAGTTGACGGACAAGGCTGCCGGTCGGCATTTGAGTCTGCAATTCAGGGAGGACGTGCTGGTCGGCTGCAACAGCGTCGGCTGGACCGAGCATGTCGGCGTCATGCGCGGTCTGGTCGAAGGTCAGGTGAAACTCGGGGCCTGGAAAGACACCCTCAAACAAGATCCAACCAAGCTGATGGAGGCCTACATCGCCTGCGCCCAGGCCCAGGACGACTGGTCCGGAGCACAGGACGCACGACGCCGCTAAACTGGCGCGGCATGAAGATCACACTCAAACTGTTTGCCACGCTCACGGACTACCTGCCTGCTGAATCGCGCTACACCAATATCGTCGAGCTGGAGGTGGCGCCGGGTGCCACCCTTCTTCAGGTCATCGATCCCTACAAACTGCCTCCCGCGCTGGTCCATCTGGTGCTGGTGAATGGCCGCTACATTGCGCCCGAGCAGCGTGCCACCGAAGTGCTGAGCGAAGGCGATGTGCTGGCGATCTGGCCGCCCATTGCGGGTGGTTGATGCAGTCTACCTATGCCGAGCGCTTTGAGCGGGACATGGCCTGCACCGAGGCCGACTGGCTGCGTTGGCTACCGGCTGCGGTGGGCGACCATCACTGGAAGTTGCAGACCGGTTCCGCCGGTGTGCGCATTGCCGATGGCGCCCTGGGAATCAAGTGGCAGGTCGCCGAAGCGCGCGTGATTGCGCTGGTGCGCATGCCGCGCCTGCTGGTGAGTTTTCGCTTTGCCGGGCTGGATGAGGCCCAGCGTTACGCCTTCATGAAGCGCTTTGATCTGTACATGCAGCGGGGAGGGGGCTGAGTCAGTGCGTCTGATTTTTTCCACCCATAATCGTTTCACGGTATATCCAGCCGTATGCAAAAATGCGAACGCTGGAAGGGGAGAATAAATGATCACTGAAAAAGATAGCAAACTTAGCTTGTTCGAAGGTCGTCAGATACGGAAAGTCTTCCATGATGGCAGTTGGTGGTTTGTCATCGTGGATGTGATCGCCGTTCTCACTGATTCCGCCAATCCATCCAGTTACCTCCGCGACATGCGTCGGCGTGATCCGTCGCTGGCAGAGACTTTCAAAGGGGGGGGGCAATTTGCCCCCCCCCTTGCCCTGTCGTTTATCACCGCCGGTGGCCCACAGAAGCTTCAATGCTGGACTACTGAAGGTATTTTCCGTCTGATCCAGTCCATCCCCAGTCCCAAGGCCGAGCCGTTCAAGCGCTGGCTGGCGCGCATTGGCAAGGAGCGCATCGACGAAATTGAAAACCCCGAGCTGGCGATGGCGCGTATGCAGGAGCTCTATGAGAAAAAGGGCTATCCGAAGGAATGGGTTGACAAGCGGCTACGCGGCATTGCGGTGCGCCAGGACCTGACCGACGAATGGAAGAACCGGGGCGCGGCGAGCGCCACGGAATACGCCATCCTGACCAACGAGATCATGCAGGGCGCGTTTGCGCTGAAGGTGGACGAATACAAGCAGGTCAAGACGCTGTCGCGTGAGAACCTGCGGGATCACATGACCGACATCGAGCTAATTTTGACCATGCTCGCCGAAGCGACTACCACCAAGTTGCACCGGGACCGGGATTCGATGGGGATGACGCCGCTGAAGAAAGATGCTCATGACGGCGGCGCGGTGGCCGGCCGCACGCGCAAGGATATTGAGACCCAGACCGGCAAGCCGGTTATCTCCACCGAGAACTTTAAGCAGCTCACGATCAGAAAACCGAAAAAGCTGACAGGGCCAAAGGCCGATAGAGGCTGAGCATGGCCAAAAAAAATCCGCCGGAGTTGACGTTTCAGCAGCACATTGCAGATTACCTGATCCGCGAGCACCAGTACGCTGTGTGCTGGAGCAGTCCGACATCACTGACACAGAGAACTGCATTGCCGAGGATCAACTCTGGGCCTTCCTCAAAGCCAGCCAGAGCGACACGCTGAAAAAGCTGGGGGCGGACTACAGCACGGACGCGCGCGACGAGGTCTTCAAGGCGCTGCGCAAGGAGCTGGAGCACACCCCGCTGTGGCTGCTACTGCGTCAGGGGCTTGCAGTGCGAGGGCTGGAGTTCAGGCTGTTCTATCCCAAGCCACGCTCCGCCGCGAGCGCCGCAACAACCAAGTTTGCCGAGAACCGCATCACATTCCGTCCGCACTTCTACTTTGGTGAGGCGAACCACGAAATTGATTTTGTCTTTTACCTCAATGGTCTGCCGATTGTGGCGCTGGAGCTCAAGCACGAGAGGAATCAAAACGTGCATGACGCCGTGGCACAGTTCGGCAAACGTGACCACACGCGGAAGATTTTTCAGCATCCCTTTCTCTACCTTGGCGCCGACACCAGTGACGTGATGGCCGCCACCGACCCGCGTCGGGAAGAGAACTTTCGCTGGCACAACATGGGGCTGACCAACACGGCTACCAACACCGATGAGTACCCGGTGGAGTTCCTTTACCGCGAGGTGCTGGCAAAAGATCAGTTGCTGGAGGCGCTGTCGTTCTTCCTGGTGCGTGTGCCCGAGCGCGAGGCCGAGGGTGACAAGCCTGCGCGCCCGGCCTCAACCATTTTCCCGCGCTACCACCAAAGCCGCCTGGTGCGGCGGGTCGCGGATGACATTACTGCCCATTTTGTTGCCAACGGCGACATTGGCAAGAAGTACCTGGCAGACCACTCGGCTGGCAGCGGCAAGACGCTG
>JBBQZA010000375.1:0-3403 GCA_038208175.1 Burkholderiales bacterium | reverse complement strand
GGTTTTGCGTCGGTCGAAGCGGCTTTGGGTGGTCGTCCCGGCTTCTTCTTTATCACTGGCTCGTTGACGGCAGGGAGGACTGCCGCCTTTTTCGGTTCAGGCTTTTGACCGATGTTTTTGCTTGTTGCGGGTGCCGCTGTCTTTGCGGGCGCCGATTTTGTTGCGGGTTTGGTACGGCTCTTGGTGACGGCCTTTGCCGGTGTGCGCACGTGGGTTTTGGATTTTTGAGCAGGCATGAAAGACCTCAGAATTTCAAAAAACAGATGAATTCGACAAATGTCTCAAACGACAAGCGAAGTTCGAACGGCAGCGAAAATAAGCTTCCGTTGGCAAGATGTGTGGGCGAACATTTGGTATGCAGTCCTTGCGGGAGGTAGCCGGTTGTGAACCTGGTCATCGTTGGGCTGGGCCGGAGGTGCTGCTGTCGCTCTTGCCGAAAACGGTGGATTATACCCAAATCTTCTGGCAATATTCAATCACTTCAGTCGGAGCTTGTCGTGAGCCCGGCTTCCAATCGGCGCCTGCGAATCTGAAGCTCACGGTAGCGATCCAGCGCTGTTGGGTCGGTCTTTGCCTGACGGATGGTTTCTGTTTCAAGCAGCTTCAATCGCTCGATCAGCATCCGGTTTAGCAGATCACGTAACTCCCTCAAGGATTCTTCGGCCTCTTCAGTAGTGCTGGCGTCGTACGCTGCCATCAGTCGAACGGCAAGTTCTTCCTGTTCGTGCCCGCGCAGGCCTTCGCGCAAAGCCACCCAGGGTTGTGCTCCGTGTTCATGGAGTTGACCCTCCAGCCAAACAAACAGCGGACCATGGGGTGTCTGCAGCTCACACAGCATGCAGTGGTCCTCGGCAGATAGAGCCTCTAGCGCTGCCATGTTGCCGAGCAGCAAGCGCGCCGCATGATCGGCCCGGCTGGCAGGTAGCGCACGAGCACTGAGACCCGTCCGTTGCGTGGCATGCTCGAATGCTGGAGCGTTGCGTCTTGTTCTTTCGGAGCTTGCCAGCGACTTGGTGGCCCACAATTCGAGCACTTCGCGGGATGCCAGATGCACCAAATCAGAAATTTCAGTCAACAGTTGGCGCTTGAGGGCGCCATCGGGCAGTTGCATCCACAATGGTTTGGCCCGACTGGCCAGGTGGGCACGGCCCTCGGCGGTCCCAAGTTCGCAGCGTTCACGGGCGACATCAATCACAAAGCGACTCAAGGGAACCGACTCGCTGACGTAGCGTGCAAAAGCTTCTTTGCCGAACTCCCGAATGAAACTGTCAGGGTCGTGTTCAGCGGGTAAAAACAAGAACTTGACGCTGCGAACGTCGTTGGCAAAAGGTAGAGCGCTGTCCAGGGCCTTGCGTGCCGCACGCTGTCCGGCAGCATCGCCATCGAAGCTGAATACCACCGAATCTGTAAAACGGAACAGCTTTTGCACATGCTCTGCGGTGCAGGCAGTTCCAAGTGTCGCCACCGTGTTCGGGAAGCCGAGTTGGGCCAGTGCCACCACGTCCATATAGCCTTCTGTCACTAGCGCATAGCCGTGCTCACGCAGCGCATTTCTGGCTTCACACAGGCCATACAACTCGTGACCTTTGCTGAAAACCGGCGTTTCTGGGGAATTCAAGTATTTGGGTTTTTCGTCGCCCAGCACCCGGCCACCAAAGCCGATGCACTCACCTTTGACGTTGCGAATCGGAAACATGATGCGGTCACGAAATCGGTCATAGCGCTTCTCGGCATCGCCGTCTTCAGCATTCAGGATCACCAGCCCGCTTTCGACCAGCAAGGGGTCATCGTAGTTCGGGAACACGCTGGCCAAGTTGCGCCAGCCTTCGGGTGCGTAGCCCAAGCCGAATTGTTTGGCGATTTCGCCCGACAGGCCGCGTCGTTTGAGGTAGTCAATCGCTTTGTTGGATTCCCTTAGATCTTTTCGGTACGCTCCCGCGGCTCTTTCCAGCACGTCACTCAAAGTAGTGCGCTGTTGTCGCTGCTCGGCCGCTCGGGCTCGGTCCTGCGGACTGGCATCGTCCTCTGGGACCTGAAGACCATATTGCTGCGCCAGATCCTTGACGGCCTCGACGAACGTCATGCCGACATGATCCATCAAAAAACTTATCGCATTGCCGTTCTTACCGCAACCAAAGCAGTGATAGAACTGCTTGGCCGGACTGACCGAGAATGAAGGTGATTTCTCGCCATGAAAAGGGCACAGACCCATGAAATTGGCGCCACCTTTTTTGAGCTGCACATAGCGTCCGACGATTTCTACTACATCGGCGCGCGCCAGCAGTTCCTGAATAAAAGTTTGCGGGATGCTCACGGGCGCTATTGTGGCGCAGTGCCCCGCAGCGCTACTAGCGCGGTGCCAGTCGAATGGCGCCGTCCAGGCGGATCACTTCACCATTGAGCATCTCGTTTTCAAAAATGTGAAGCGCCAGTTTGGCGTAGTCCTGCGGTGTACCCAGGCGAGAGGGGAAGGGAACGCTGGCCGCCAGTGAATCCTGTACTTCCTTGGGCATGCCGAACATCATGGGGGTGCCGAAAATTCCAGGAGCGATCGTCATGTTGCGGATGCCGTTGCGTGCCAGATCGCGTGCGATTGGAAGGGTCATACCGACAATACCGCCCTTGGAGGCGCTGTAGGCGGCTTGACCGATCTGGCCGTCGTAAGCGGCTACCGAAGCAGTGGAAATCATTGCGCCACGCTCACCGGTCACCTCGGGCTCGTTCTTGCACATGGCATCAGCTGCCAGGCGAATCATATTGAAGCTGCCAATCAGATTGACAGTAATGCATTTGCTGAATACGGACAAGTTGTGTGCGCCGTTTTTTCCTACTGTTTTTTCAGCCGGCGCGATGCCCGCACAGTTGACCAGGCCCATCAGCTTGCCCATCGATAGTGCCTTGGCTACCACCGCCTGGCCATCGGTTTCCTGGCTCACATCGCATTTGACAAAAGCGCCGCCTATTTCCCTGGCAATGGCCTCACCTTTTTCCACCTGCATGTCGGCGACCACGACTTTTCCGCCTCTTGCCGCCAGCGCACGGGCTGCGCCCTCGCCGAGGCCCGATGCGCCGCCTGTCACGATAAATACTTTGCCTGAAATTTCCATTTTGATCTCCAATGAGTGATTGACGTTTACGTTAACGTAAATTATCACCGATCGCGGACATTCCATTCCTCTCATGGCCTATGACGCGCGTGCTGCTATACTCACACCTTTCGGACAATCCTTAGGCGCGTAGCTCAGCTGGTTAGAGCACTACCTTGACATGGTAGGGGTCGTTGGTTCGAGTCCAATCGCGCCTACCAATTTCCCGTTTCTTTCTCGGTCTCAGGGTAAACCTTCGGCTCATGCTACGGGGTACTCCCTAAAATGTATTGCGGTGCAATACTAACTTTGACCTT
>JBBQZA010000374.1:0-3408 GCA_038208175.1 Burkholderiales bacterium | reverse complement strand
AACCCCGCCCTTCAGGGCGGTGGGAGCCGACCCCGGCCTGAAGGCCGGGGTTTCGGGGGCGACCGTTTTGGGAGGGGATGCAAACCCCTTCCAAAACACGTTTGACCGACAGGCCTGAAGGCCTGTCGCTAATTTCTTGCTAGCCAACCACCAACAGTAAACGGCATCTACCCCTGGACAGGTTCATCTCCGCGCGGACGCGCCTCATCCCGATTCGCTTCAACCCAATGGAATCGGTTGCGCCCCGCCTGCTTGACTGAATACATGGCCTCATCTGCGTTGCGCATCAGCAGGTCGGCGTCAAGGCCATCCCGAGGGTATAAAGCCACCCCCAAGCTGGCTGACACATATAGCAGGGCGTCGCCCACCTTGACTGGATCGGCAGCAGCCTGCAGCAGGCGCTCCAATACAGGCTCAGCGTCACTGGACTGAACCAAGTCGACCAGAACCACCACAAACTCGTCACCCCCGATGCGAGCCAAGGTGTCGCCATCACGCAGGGCCGCTTTCATGCGTTGCGAGACGGTGATCAGCAATTTGTCGCCAACCGCATGGCCGTGCGCGTCGTTAATGGCTTTAAAGCCGTCCAGATCGAGATAGACCAAGGCCAGTGACTGACCACGGCGCTGGCACTGGGCCATGGCTTGGTGCAGCCGGTCGGCCAGCAGCATCCGATTGGGCAGTTCGGTGAGCCTGTCATGTTGTGCCATGTGTTCGAGTTGTTGCTGATGCTCCTTCATGGGTGTGATGTCGCTGAACAGGCCAACGTAGTTTTGTGTTTTTCCGTCGCCATCGCGAACTGCGCTGATGGTGAGCAATTCTGGATAGATTTCGCCATTTTTTCGCCGATTCCACAATTCACCTGACCAAAATCCAAGGTCACTGAGTGCCCGCCACATTTCGCGATAAAACTCCGCGCTTTGGCGGGCGGACTGGAGAAGGCGCGGATTCTGGCCCAGCACGTCTTCTGGCTCATAGCCGGTAATACCGCAAAAGGTATCGTTCACCTTGACAATATTACCTTGCGCATCGGTGATCAAAATGCCTTCCCGGGCGTGGGTGAACACGCTGGCAGCGAGTTGCATGGCCGCCTGCGCCTGCTTGCGCTCCTGGCTTTGTGCGCTGACGAGTTCGGCGTCTTCGCGCTGTTGGCGCAGGTAGGCGCGTATGCTCAGTACCAATACCGCCAACAGCATCGGCAGGATTACCAGCAACAGTCTGCGGGCTTCGGATGTCCATTTCAGCAGCGCTTGATCGCGCGCCACCTGGGTTACGACAACCAGCGGAAATAAACGCGAAGTTCGAAACGTAGCAAGCATCGCTGAACCATCTCCCGCGGTCTTCTCGAAGCTGCCGAATTCGGCACTTGATAGCGCCCTGGAGAAGGCAGCATACTCATAGGGCGTGCCTGGCAAGATCGCTTCACTGGTGGACAGCAATAAAGTGCCGTCATATCGCAACACATCCGCAACACCTTGCTCCGATTTGAGTTTCTCGTTGAATGAGTTGATGAAGTAGTCGGGATTGATCGCCGCCAGCAAGAAGTAATTGCGATCCTTGTAAGAGACACCTCGGATCACTGGAATAAAGCTCAGGGCGCTACCGCTGGCGGGTCTGAGCTTACTGATCGGGAAGGCATCGACGAAATCACGGCCTGACCACGGTGTTCCGATGCGCAAGAAGATTCGCGCCTCGGCGGCGGGCGGCAAATAGTCGTCGACAGCCACGGTGACGTCCACGTTGCTCGGGTTGGAACTTGCAATAATGCGACCCGTCGCATCAAGAAGCGAGAGCGAGCGAAGATATGGGATGCGGCGCGACTCCAAAGCAAAATGGGATCCGATGTGTGCTGACGAGAGATCACCTTCGTTGTCGCCTAGCACGTTGGTAAGCATCAGGTCCACGATATTGAAGCTCTGCGTCAACTGGTCTTCCATCGTACGCGTGTGAATGGCGTTGACTTCAGCCTGAAAGGTCAGGGCATCGTTGCGCTGGCGCAGCAATGTGTAGCCTGTGCTTACCGCCAGGCTGGCCACGAACAGCAGCATGAATGCCCGAAACAGTTGGTTGGCGCGATTGCGTGTCGGCACAGAATTCAGACCCGTTGCGCGTTCAGTCTTTGGCTATGGTGGGTTCGAGCTTGTGACGCTGCGCTGCAGCGAGCAGGCGACCATTACGTTTGATGTCGACCATGAAGCGCTCAATGCGGTTGAACCAACGGTCATCACCGGGCTTCATGGCATATCCGTAAGAGGTCATGTGAAACGTGCTTGGCGGCGTGATCAGGCGCGCCCAATCGGTGGTGGCGAGCATGCGCTGGCTGTAGGGGTAATCGGTCATGAAGACATCGGCCCGGCCGGATTCGACTTCCTGCTCGCGTGCGAAGGGCGTTGCCGGTGCCACCAACGTGGCATTTTTGAGCTTCTCCCGCATGACAGGTTCATGGTAGGTGCCCTTGGCCACGGCCACCACGACGCCAGGCTTATCAATATCGGCCCACTCCTTGATCCGGCGATTGGACTGTGTGGTGATGGCAAAAATATCGCTTTTGAGGTGTGGTTGGGTAAATCGCAGCTTCTCGGCGCGGGCCGCCGTGATGCCGACGGCAAACATGGCAATGTCGCAGCGGTCTTTCACCACGTCGTCAATCAATTTAGCAAACGAGCTGTCGACAAACTGCACCTTGACCTGGCCACCCAGATCGTTCGCCAGTTCTTGAGCAAGATCGATATCGATGCCGGAGAGTTGCTGGGTGCGGGGGTTGCGGTAGGTGATACCGTAGTAATCGGGCCAGATGCAAACGCGCAGGATTTTGGCTTCGATAACACGGTCCAGTCGGCTGGCCAAGGACGGCTGTGTTTGCCCATGGCTTGGCGCGCTGGCCACCAGAGCCAAAGTCATGGCGGCAAGCAGACGCCTTGCACAGCGCAATCCGGCGATATCGGGCGAGACCAGATTGATGCTGGGGCTGGACGGGTTCAATTCAAGCGGGCAATACATGGTGGTCTTCTCTGATACATTGGACAAAGCAATTTGGCAGATGGGCCCTTCCGACCGAAGGTGGTGGTGGGGAAAGCACGCATTGCGTGAGGCAATCACCTGCTACGAATAGTGCTCCCAGCTCGCCGTTCTTGATCGGGCAATAAAGCGTCACTTTTCCATCTTCTATTCGATTTAACTCATAGAAGGTACCTTTGTACGTCAGGTCATAGTTGAGTTGCTAAACCCGCCTTTCAGCTTCACCCTCAAGCCGTCCAGACCGCGTTTGCGTGCCAGCTTGCCGTCCAGTCGGGGATGTCTGTGGCCGGCATCGGTCGCGCAATACCGTAACCCTGGGCCTGCTCACACCCGATGGACAGCAGCATCTTGCCGTGTGCAGCGGTCTCGACACCTTCTGCAATGACCTGC
>JBBQZA010000373.1:0-3447 GCA_038208175.1 Burkholderiales bacterium | reverse complement strand
TGTGGCCGCGTGTGAAACAAGGGCCGTGCATCTCTATGGTTTGGACCGTTGAAATTTGTGGCGATAACTTTTGATCTGATTGGTCGATGGCCGTTTTAAAGAACTCAAATCGATTTGCACCTTGCCAATCAAACAAGATTTCTTCGTCTCTGCTCATCTTGCCGTGGCGCGTGTACTTCCTTCGTTTAAAGACGCGGCCAAATACGGCTGTTGGCTCCCTCTTTCGCCCGGCGGGGCGAGAGAGGGCGGGGGGTATGAGTGGGGGAAATATAAATCAGGCCAAATGGCGCAGCTCACGCAGGGCGACCGATACCGGAGCCAGATCGGCGCCCTGCGTGCTGATGTCTGCCAGCAATCGGCGCAGACGCTCAATCTCGGGTCCGTATTGGACTCGCCAAAGCTCCATGTCTTCCTGCCTGGAGAGCAGGCCACGCGTAATCTGGCTGGCAATCGAATAGACGTCGTCACGCGCACTGGCGCGCGCTTGCGTCTGCCACAGCGTATCGGTGGGCAGCCGGTTGATTTGCAAGCGCCATGCTGTCAAACCCAATGCGTCGTCAATCGCAAAATAGGCTCGCGCCGCTTGCTCCAAGCCGGTGTTGGCATGGCGTGCCAGATCAACCAGATCGAGCGCCGGGAAAATAAAATCGAGTGCGGTCAGATTTTCTGCCAGTTTCGGCTCCACACCAGACTCAACCAGTGCCTGGGTCGCGCGCTGCCAACCGGCATGGGTTGCAGCAGGCAACCAGTCCGCCAGATGCAGGCGCAAATCGCGAGCGGCCGGCTGGTAACACTGAATCAAGGTTGGCAGGTCGGTGCTTTGAGTGCGAATGCGCAGCATCCAGCGCGACGCACGCTGGGCAATGCTGGTCAGCCGGGTCAGCAGGTCAAGCTGGAGGGCGGACTCCACCTCATAGTCCAGCGCATCAATCTGATCCCACAGCGCTTCCAGAGCAAAGATTTCGCGCGCCAGCGTAAAGGCGCGCATCACATCGGCTGCCGTCGCACCGGCCTCTGAGGCAATAAAGTTGACGAAGGTGGCGCCGGTGCGATTGACCACGGTATTGGTCATGAAGGTGGCAATGATCTCGCGCCGCAGCGGATGGTTGGCGATGGCAGCAGCAAATTTTTCGCCCAGTGCCTTCGGGAAGTAGGCATTTAACACGCGCTTGAAGTAGGGGTCATCCGGCAAATTGCTGGCCACCAGTTGATCAAACACAGACATCTTGGCATACGCCAGCAGCACTGCGTTTTCCGGTGCCGTAAGACCTGCCTTGTGCGCTTTGCGCAAAGCGATTTCTTCATCGGAAGGCAGGAATTCGATGGCCCGATCCAACTGACCATGCGCCTCCAGGGTCTGCATCAAACGTTGCTGTCCGTCGAGCAGCGAGAGCGGCTGATGAACCGCAATATCCAGCGCCTGGGTCTGGTAATAGTTGTCGGCCAGCACCAGCAAGCCGACCTCGTCGGTCATCGAAGCCAACAGGTCGTTACGTTGCTTGATCGTCAGGTCTCCGGCTTCCACCACGCGGTCCAGCAGGATCTTGATGTTGACCTCGTGATCGGAGCAATCGACGCCGGCCGAGTTGTCGATCGCATCGGTATAGATCAGGCCCCCTTTGTAGGCATACTCGATACGGCCATTTTGCGTACATCCGAGGTTACCGCCTTCGACCAGCACCTTGCAGCGCAACTCGTTGCCGTTGACACGGAAGGCATCACCGGCTTTGTCACCGGCCTGGGCATGCGTCTCGAAGCTGGCTTTAACGTAGGTACCGATACCACCGTTGTAGAGCAGGTCCACCGGGGCCAGCAAGATCGCGCGCAGCAACTCGACCGGGGTCAACTCTTCGGTCTCGATGCCAATCACGGCACACGCTTGCGGGCTCAATCGGATCAGTTTGGCGGAGCGGGAATAGACACCACCCCCTGGCGACAGCAGGCTTTTGTCATAGTCATCCCAGCTCGATCGTGGCAGCGAAAACAGGCGTTGGCGCTCGGCGAAGGAACGCTCCACGTCCGGCGCCGGGTCGATGAAAATATGGCGGTGGTCAAACGCCAGTTGCAGTTTGATATGCCGTGACAGCAACATGCCGTTGCCAAACACGTCTCCCGACATGTCACCGATGCCGAGCACCGTAAACGCGCTGCTCTGCGTGTTGACAGACAAGGCGCGGAAGTGCCGTTTGGTGGATTCCCAGGCACCGCGCGCGGTGATGCCCATCTTTTTGTGGTCGTAGCCGACTGAGCCACCGGAGGCAAAGGCGTCGCCCAGCCAGAAGCCATAGTCTGCCGAGACGCTGTTGGCAATATCGGAAAAGCTCGCAGTACCCTTGTCGGCCGCCACCACCAGGTAAGGATCATCCGCGTCATGGCGCACCACGTCCGTCGGCGGCACGACTGCGCCCTTCACCAGGTTGTCGGTGAGATCGAGCAGGCCGGCCAGGAACAGCTTGTAGCAGGCTATGCCCTCGGCCATGTAGGCCTCCCGGTCGCTCGCCGGTGGCGCCTTCTTGAGCACGAAGCCGCCTTTTGATCCGACCGGAACGATCACGGTGTTTTTGACATGCTGGGCTTTGACCAGCCCCAGAATTTCGGTGCGGAAATCTTCCCTCCGGTCGGACCAGCGAATGCCGCCACGCGCCACATTGCCATTGCGCAAATGAATCGCTTCCACGCGCGGTGAGTAGACCCAGATTTCAAACCGGGGTTTGGGCTCAGGCACACCCGGCACATGGCGCGGGTCGAACTTGAAGCTGAAGTAGGGTTTGGCTACGCCGCTGGCCGCCCTCTGCCATACATTGGTACGCAGAGTGGCCAGCACGGCAGCAAAGAATTGGCGCAGAATGCGGTCTTCATCCAGACTCTCGACCGCGCGCAGATCGGCTTCAATTTGCTGCATCAGCCTTTGTTGGTGCGCCTCGCGTACGGCCTCGCGGGACGGCTCGAAACGGGCGCTGAAGAGTTCGAAAATAGTCTGGGCGATGAGGGCATTTTTGTTCAAAGCCTCTTCGATGTAGTTTTGACTGAAGGCAAAACCCAGTTGCCTGAAGTAGCGGGTGTAGGCACGCAGCACGGCAATGCCACGTGCATCCAGAGAAGTGCTCAGCACCAGCTTGTTCAGGTCGTCACTCTCCACCTCGGCACGCCAGGCGTGACAAAAGAGGTCTTCGAACCTGGCTTTCACCGTGGCCAGATCGGTCGCAATAGGCAATTGCAGACCGAGATCGTGAATCCATAGCGGCGTCGCGCTGCTTTCAACGAGATAGGGGCGTTCATCCAGAACGCGGGCACCCATGCGCTCAAGCACCGGCAATGAATCCGACAGTTCCACTTTGGTCTTGCTGTAGATCTTGAAACGCAACAGACCATCCCTGGCATCCAGCGGCCGGTACAGCTTGACAGCCAGCGGCGAAAGGTCCGACAGACCGGCCAGCAGATCGGCGT
>JBBQZA010000372.1:0-3455 GCA_038208175.1 Burkholderiales bacterium | reverse complement strand
AGGGCGCGGTGGATCCGGACGAGTTCTACGTGCACAAGCCAACCTACCGACAAGGTTTTCGCAGTGTGTTGCGCAAGACATTGGGCGATAAGCAGGTGCACATGGTCTACGCCCCCGGGCGCACGCGCGAGCCGGTGGTGAACCGGCCCACGCCCAAGGCGGACCGCAAACGCTATTGCCTGAGCGACGCCGATGTGCTGGTGCTGGCCGACGCGGCGATCAAGATCGAGGACCACTACAGCCAGCGTGCCGGTGAGCGCCGTGCCATGGACATCGAATGGGCCAAGGATGGCCCGGACGGTGACATCTTCATCGTGCAGGCGCGCCCCGAAACGGCGATCTCGCAGCGCAAGGCGCTGATGCTGGAGGAATATCTGTTGGACGGCGCGGGCGAGGTCCGTGCCACCGGGCGTGCGGTCGGCGCCAAGGTGGCGACGGGGCGCGTGCGCGTGGTTACCGATGCGCGCCATCTGTCGGCGTTCAAGCCCGGCGAAGTGCTGGTGGCCGATACCACCACGCCCGACTGGGAGCCGGTCATGAAAACGGCCGCTGCCATCGTCACCAACCGGGGCGGGCGCACCTGCCATGCGGCGATTGTGGCGCGCGAGCTGGGCATCCCGGCCGTGGTCGGTGCCGAGCATGCCAGCGAAATTCTCAAGGATGGCGAGACGGTCACCGTGTCCTGCGCCGAGGGCGCGGTGGGCAAGGTCTACGCGGGCGAAGTGGCCTTTCATAAACAGGTCACTGACCTCACCGGTCTGAAGCGCCCGCACACCGAAATCATGGTTAACCTCGGCAACCCGGAGCTCGCATTCCAGGTCAGCCAGATGCCGTGCGACGGCGTCGGCTTGGCGCGCATGGAGTTCATCATCAACGAACACATCAAGGTGCACCCGATGGCGGTGCTGCACCCCGAGCGCATCCTGGACGCGGCCGAGCGCGCGCGGGTGCTGGCGCTGTCAGCCAGCTATGCCGACGGTGCCAGCTACTTCATTGAGCGCCTCGCCGAGGGGGTGGGCACGATTGCTGCCGCCTTTTACCCGCGCCCGGTGATCGTGCGGCTGTCGGACTTCAAGAGCAACGAGTATGCGGCGCTGTTGGGTGGGCGCGACTTTGAGCCGCACGAAGAGAACCCAATGCTCGGTTTTCGCGGGGCAGCGCGCTACATCCATCCGGACTATGCCGAAGGCTTTGCGCTGGAGTGCGCGGCCATGAAGCGGGTGCGCGAGGTGATGGGGCTGACCAACCTGAAGCTGATGGTGCCGTTTTGCCGTCGCCTTGACGAGGCCCGCGGCGTGCTGGCGGCGCTGGCCAGCCACGGCCTCACGCGCGGGGAGGGTGGCCTGGAGGTGTACGTGATGTGCGAGATTCCCAACAACGTGCTGCTGATCGACGAATTCTCCGACCTGTTCGATGGCTTCTCGATTGGTTCGAACGACCTGACGCAGCTCACCCTGGGGGTGGACCGGGACAGCGCCATCGTGGCCGGGTCGTTTGACGAGCAGGACCCCGGCATGCTGAAAATGTTCAGAATGGCGCTGGAAGGCGCCAAACGCAACCACCGCCATTCCGGCATCTGCGGCCAGGCGCCCAGCGACCACATTGAGGTGGCGCGCTACTTGGTGGAACTGGGCATTGACAGCATCAGTCTGACGCCGGACCGGGTGTTGCAAACGATGCAGGTGGTGAGCGAGATCGAGGCGGCGCAGGGCCGCCCGGCCCGAGTGGCGCGCCGGTAATGCCTTATCGGCTCAAGAGCCGGTGATTTGAGACGGTCTGCGCCCGGCTTTCTGCCTGGCCCAGGTTGAATTTCCGGCTCACCTGCCCGAGGCGACTGGCCTGATCTTTCAGGCTTTCCGCCGCAGCAGTGGACTCCTCCACCAGCGCTGAATTCTGCTGCGTCATCTGGTCGAGGTTGCTGATGGCACTGTTGACCTGAGAAATACCAAGTGACTGTTCACTGGTCGCCGCACTGATCTCGCCCACGATGTCGGACACCCGCTGTACCGAACTGACGATCTCGGTCATGGTCTGACCCGCATCGGCCACCAGTCGGGTGCCGGTTGCCACTTTGTCAACGGAATCCTTGATCAAGTTCCTGATTTCCCGGGCCGCTTCAGCCGAGCGCCCGGCCAGGGAGCGCACCTCGCTGGCCACCACGGCAAAGCCGCGGCCCTGTTCTCCGGCCCGTGCGGCTTCCACCGCCGCGTTCAGGGCCAGGATATTGGTCTGGAACGCGATGCCGTCGATGACGCCAATGATGTCGGCAATCTTTTTCGATGACGTATTGATGTCTTCCATGGTGGTGACCACCTGGGACACGACTGTGCCGCCGCGCGCCGCCACGGCCGCTGCGGACGTGGCCAGCTGGTTGGCCTGGCGGGCGGAGTCGGCGGATTGGTTGACCGTGCTGGTCAGCTCCTCCATCGAAGCCGCCGTCTCTTGCAGATTGGAGGCGGTTTGCTCGGTACGGGCGGACAAGTCCTGGTTGCCGGCTGCAATCTCTGACGATGCAATCGTGATGGAGTCGACCGAACTGCGAATCTCACCCACCATCTCACGCAGCGCCAGTTGCATACCGCCCAGCGCTGCCATCAGGCTGTGGTCGCCTTCGCGGGCGTCCAGATGCGCTGATAAATTGCCCTGGGCCACCTGTTCCAACGCATCCCGGGCATCGGAAGGCTCGCCACCCAGCTCGCGCTTGAGGGAACGCAGCACGACCAGCGCCAGCGCGACCGCCACCAAGGTTGCCAGAGCACTCAGCACAATCGCGATCAGCGTGGCGCGGGTGGCGTTGGCCTGGACCTCCTGATGGGTCTGCTCGGACACTTTGGTGGACGCGTCGACTTGCTTGAGCAACTCAGCCCGAAGTTGCCGCCAGGCGGGCGTTTCATTGCCGTTCAGTGTCTTGATCGCTTCAGGGACATCGATGGCCAGTGCGGAAATCACCTTGTCTTGCGCCTGACCGTGGGCGGTGCGCAATGCAGCCAGTGTGCTGATCGGGGCTTCGAACGCAGTGCCCCGCGCGGTGCTTGCAGTTTCCTTGTAGGCTTTGTCGTAGGCCGCCTGGGCTGCATTGAGGTTTTCGCGCGCCTTGGCATTGGCCGGGTCCAGCACCATGTTGCGCAGTGCCTGCCCCATCTGCAAGCCCTGCGCGTACATCTCCGACAAGCCAACCCGAATGGTTTGCTCGGTCCGGATGTAGTTGTCAAACTGGTTCTGGGTTCGGATCAGACCCCAGATGCTGGTGCCCAAGCCTGCAATGAACAAAACAGCGGGTACTGCGCAGCAAAGAAACAATCGGGTGCTGAATTTCATGGCTGCCAGATTCCTGAAATAAAGGAATCATAGCAACCTCATAAAAACGCCGCGGGCACCCTTGGAGGGCGCGTTAGCTATTTCGGTTGAGACGGCGTGCACCGGGCGGCAGTGCCGGTTGGCGCGCGCTGTTGCAG
>JBBQZA010000371.1:0-3485 GCA_038208175.1 Burkholderiales bacterium | reverse complement strand
GGCCGGTGCTCTGGTTGGTGGCCCTGACCAGGTCGCCTCGCAGCCCTCTCCCGCCCCGCCGGGCGGAAGAGGGCGGGGGGG
Organism: Burkholderiales bacterium; assembly: GCA_038208175.1. Lineage (GTDB taxonomy): Bacteria > Pseudomonadota > Gammaproteobacteria > Burkholderiales > Burkholderiaceae_C > Rhodoferax. The sequence goes on along the minus strand of JBBQZA010000371.1, from coordinate 3,404 downwards.
TGTGAGTGGGGGAAAAAAGTGTTTAGAAACAGCAGGCGTTGAAGGCATCGGCAGAGATGGATCGCCACCGCCTTGCGGGCGCGATGACCAGGAGTGGATTGGGTCTCAATGGGTAATGGCCACCAGCACGCTACAGGGAGAATGTTCGATCAAGGTCTTGGAAATCGAGCCGCGCCACCAGCGTGCAGCCCAACTGTCGAGGTGACGGTGTCCGACCACGATCAAATCAGCCGCCATCTTGCGTGCGTACTTGGTGATTTCATCTACCGTTTCACCCACCAGCACTTCGCCCGTCGCAACGTGACCGGCATCGCGAAGACGGCGCATACCCTCATCCAGCACGGCCTGCAGCGCCTGCTTTTCCCGCTCCATCAACTGCGGGTCGTAAACGCCCACCCCCATGCCCATGACGTCCATGTTCAGCGGCATGACCGCTACCAGCGTCAGCTCCGAGTGAGCCCACTGTGCCAGGTCCTGACAGTCAAGCAAAGCCTTTTGCCCGCTCTCGGAACCATCGTAGGCCAGCAAGATTCGCTTGTACATGAGTTGCTCCTTTTTGGGGACGGGTTGGGATGTTAAACGCAGTGCAAGCATAGACCCGGCGCGCTTTGGATGCAACCGGGGAAAGACGGATCAATCCCTGGACTGAGTTAAGCTGTCGCCATGAAGCCGAAAACTGCTGCTCGCGCCCGACCGGGCCATACGCTGCGCATCATTGGTGGCAAGTGGAAGCGCACCAGGCTGGCGGTGGCGGACAAACCGGGTTTGCGGCCGACCCCGGACCGGGTGCGCGAAACGCTTTTCAACTGGCTCGGCCAGGACCTGACCGGTTGGCGCTGTGTCGACGCTTTTGCCGGTAGCGGCGCGCTCGGTTTTGAAGCGGCGTCGCGTGGTGCGCGCGAGGTCCTGCTGGTGGAACAGGACACCGATCTGGTGGCGCAACTCAAGTGCCTGCAGACGCAACTGCAGGCCGCCTCGGTCAGCGTTGTGCGGGGTGACGCGGTTGCGGCCCTCAAACAACTGGTGCCGACGAGCTGGCATTTGATCTTTCTCGATCCGCCGTTCGATTCGACGCTGTTTGAGCCTGCGTTGCAGGCCGCGGCCCGTGCCATCTCGACCGATGGTTTTGTTTACCTCGAGGCGCCGGTCTTGTGGACGGAGCAGCCATTGGCCAGCCTTGGCCTGCGGCTCTATCGGCACCTGAAGGCGGGAGCCGTGCACGCCCACTTGCTGCAGCGCGCTGCATAATGGAGAACATGCTTGATCAACCACTCGACCGCAGGCACTCTATGTCAAATACCGTGATTGCCATTTATCCCGGGACTTTTGACCCAATTACCCTTGGCCATGAGGATGTGGTTCGAAGAGCGACACAGTTGTTTGACCGTGTCATCATGGCAGTGGCGGCCGGGCATCACAAAAAGGCCATGTTTTCGCTCGATGAGCGCATGGAGATGGCGCGCGAAGTGGTCAAGGCCTACCCGCAGGTCGAGGTCGAGAGCTTTTCGGGTCTGTTGCGCGATTTTGTGGTGGCCAAGGGCGCCAAGGCGATGGTGCGCGGCCTGCGCGCCGTCACTGACTTTGATTACGAGTTTCAGTTGGCGGGCATGAATCGCAGCTTGATGCCGCACGTTGAGACGGTTTTTCTGACGCCAAGCGACAAATACCAATTTATCTCCAGCACCTTCGTGCGGGAAATTGTTTCACTCGGTGGCGAGGTCGATAAATTTGTATCGCCCCTGGTGAATCAGCGATTGATAGAGAAAGTGCAGACTTTAAAATGAAAATACTATTACCGGTCGACGGCTCCGATGTTTCGCTGGAGGCGGTTCGCTTTGCCATAAGACTGGTGCGCTCGGGTTTGCAGGCCAGTGCTGTTGTGGCCAATGTCCAGGAAGCGGCCACCCTTTACGAATTGCTGGTGGCGCACGATCCCCAAGTGCTGGATCAGGTCAGCGCCGCTGCCGGTGCCCACACGCTTGAAGCGGCACAGAAGCTGTTGCAAGAAGCCGATATTGCCTTTGAGAGCGAGGTCGCCTCGGGGGATCCGGCGCATACCATCATTGAGATCGTGGAGCGCCATCAATGCGATCTGGTGGTGATGGGGGCCAGCGGTACCAGCACGCTGCGCAGCGCGTTGCTGGGTTCGGTCTCGAACGAAGTGCTGCACGCTGCGGGGGTTCCGGTGATGATCGTGAAGGCGCCGCAGGAATCGCCACCGGATACTGCTGAATGACCGAACTGATCCTGATCCGTCACGGCGAAACTGACTGGAACCGGGAACTGCGTTTTCAGGGTCAGGTGGATGTGCCGCTGAATGCGGTCGGGCATGAACAGGCGCGCCGGCTTGGACTGCGTCTGGCGGACGTTGCCGCTGATTTGCTGGTTTGCAGCGATTTGACACGCACGCAGCAGACTGCCCTGCCGATCACCCAGCACAGCCAGCAGCCGACGGCGCTTGCCACGGTGCTGAATGCGGCCTGGCGCGAACAGAATTTTGGTGTGATCGACGGGCTGCGGGTCGACGACATCAAAACCCGTCACCCACAGGCTTGGGCGCAATGGATCCGGTTTCATGCCGATTACGCGTTTCAAGGCGGCGAGAGTACGCAGCAGTTTCACAGCCGGGTGATGGGCGCCGTGCGTGATCTGGCGGCGCAGTACGAGCAGCAGACCCTGGTGGTGGTGACGCACGGCGGTGTGCTGGACATGATTTACCGCACGGCACGGGCCTTGCCTTTATCCGGGCCACGCCAGAGTGAGATCCCGAATGCCGGATTGAACCGGGTACGTGTTCAGGGCGAAACGATTGAAATTCTGACCTGGGCCGACACCGGGCACCTGACCGATATGCCGGCGCAACCGGTCTATGACCAGAAGCGACTGGTCGATTCGGACAAGTCTGTGGCCTGATCTGGAGGCCCAAATGGCACTGTGTGAGCGGGAGCAGCTGGTCGCGGCAGGCCATTTCAATATCACAGTTGCTGGTGGAGCATAACGGCCTGAGTGGCGCTCACGCTGCAAAGACTTCGGCGACGCTGCGCAAGGGAATGACCTCCACGTCTTTGTCCATCGGCCAGCGCGATGAAACCGGCGCCACCACATACGCTTTGGTGACGCCGGTGTCTTCACAGGCTTGCCAGAATCCACGCGATACTTTGGGTGCGCCAGAGAGCTTGATTTCAAAGCCCGTTTTGTGTCCATCATGCTCTACGACCACTTGACATCCTCCCCCCCCTTGGCCAAAGGCCACCGCTTGCGCGGGAAGGAGGGGGATTCCTACGGTGCTAAACATGAGTTACCTCACGCCTAGTCGCTTCGGTGGGTTCCTGCTTCACTGAGGTTGGTTTCGTCCCGGACTTGCGTCCAAGGCCAGAGCCTTCCTCTCCACAGGCTGCAACGCG
>JBBQZA010000370.1:0-3490 GCA_038208175.1 Burkholderiales bacterium | reverse complement strand
CCAAAGGGCGTTTACCGGCCGTGATCGACCGCGTAGTAATCATTGCCGAGTTGATAACGTACCGCGCTCGCCTAAAGACTGAAGTCAAGTACACACCATTAATGCAATCAAATCACAGGGCTACTTTCCCATCGTTGTCAGTGCAGCACCTTCTCGATGGACCAGAACGCTAGCAGGCCCAACACCAGCACCAGCACCAGCACCAGCACCAGGTGCTGCTCGTGGCACTGGCCGAAACCACACCGGTGCTGGAGGCGGCCAACTTGCAGGACGACCTGCGCCGCGCCGGCATGGAGCCTTGGGCCTGGGTCATCAACAACAGCGTGGCTTGCGCGTCGCTGAGCGTGCCGATCACGTCCGCGCTCTTGCGCCAGCGCGCCTTGAACGAGATGCGGGAGATCCAGGCGGTCGCCAACCGGCACGCCAGACGTTATACCCTGGTGCCCTTGCTCAAAGACGAACCTGTCGGCGTGGACCGGCTCATGCAACTTGCTTCCAACTCGCCGGTTCCGGCATTGACTTGAAAAAAGAGAAATCTGATATGACCGACAAAGTCTTGAACGTCCTGTTTTTGTGCACCCACAACTCGGCGCGCAGCATCCTGGCCGAAGCCATCCTCAACCACATCGGAAAAGGCCGTTTCAAGGCCTACTCGGCGGGCAGTAGCCCGCGCGAAAACCAGCAGCCCAATCCCCTGGGCTTGCAGGTTCTGAAAAGTGCGGGCATTTCCACCGACGGTCTGCGCAGCAAGAATTGGGACGAATTTGGCACCGAGCAAGCGCCGCGCATGGACTTGGTGATCACTGTCTGCGACAACGCGGCAGGCGAGGTCTGCCCTTACTGGCCCGGCCAGCCGGCCACCGCGCACTGGGGGTATCTTGATCCTTCTGCAGTCGACGGCACGGACGCGCAAAAACTCGAAGCGTTTCGCCAGACGATGCTCGCGCTCAAGCGGCGGCTTGATCTGCTGATCAGCCTGCCGCCCGAGAAGCTGGAAAAGACCTTGCTGCAAACTACGGCCCGAGACCTGTCCAAAGCGTAGCCAGATGCGTTTTGTTTCTCTGAAGTGAGCGCCGGGCCGGCGGGTTGATGCCTTCCCGGTGCTTCCTTGCGCAAATCAAGGCAGTGAACTGACACGCTGAGCTCAATCATGGCTTTCAACGCATTGCGCCGGCGCTTTGCCTGCGCCACACCCCAGGCCGTTTCGTTGCCACACCCCAGGCCGTTTCGTTGCCACACAACAAAAAATAGAAAGATTCCCCATTGCTTCTCGCGTTCACCATTTTCCTGGCCACCTTAATTCTCGTGATCTGGCAGCCGCGCGGCCTCGGCATTGGCTGGAGCGCTGCCATGGGCGCGGGGGTTGCGTTACTGGCCGGCGTGATTCAGTGGGCGGATATTCCGGTCGTCTGGAACATCGTCTGGAACGCAACGGGCACCTTCATCGCCGTGATCATCATCAGCTTGCTGCTGGACAAGGCCGGCTTTTTCAAGTGGGCCGCACTGCATGTGGCACGCTGGGGCGGTGGCAGCGGGCGCAAACTGTTCGTCCTGCTGATCCTGCTGGGCGCCGCCGTGGCGGCCCTGTTTGCGAACGATGGTGCCGCGCTCATCCTCACGCCGATCGTCATTGCCATGCTGCTCGAGTTGCGTTTCTCGGCCAAGGCGACGCTGGCGTTTGTCATGGCCGCCGGCTTCATTGCCGACACCGCCAGCTTGCCGCTGGTGGTGTCAAACCTGGTCAACATTGTTTCGGCCGACTACTTTGACATTGGTTTCGGCCGTTACGCGGCTGTCATGGTGCCGGTCAATTTGGTGTCGGTCGCTGCGACGCTGTTGGCGCTGATGTGGTTTTTTTGCAAGGACATTCCAAAGGACTACGACATGTCGCAGCTTCAGCTGCCTGGGTCCGCCATTCGTGACCGCGCCACATTCATCACCGGCTGGTGGGTGCTGGGCTTGCTGCTGGTCGGGTTTTTCGGGCTCGAACCACTGGGTGTGCCCATCAGCGCGGTGGCGGCTGTCGGCGCTGCCCTGCTGCTCGGAGTCGCTGCGAAAGGGAACGTCATACCCACGGGCGATGTCATCAAAACCGCACCCTGGCAGATTGTCTGGTTCTCGCTGGGCATGTACCTGGTGGACTATGGTCTGCGCAATGCCGGACTCACCGGTTACCTTACCGAAGTGCTCAATCAATTCGCACAGTACGGGGTTTGGGGCGCAGCGATAGGGACCGGATTGCTCACGGCCTTTTTGTCATCGGTAATGAACAACATGCCGACCGTGCTGATCGGGGCCTTGTCCATCGATGCTTCTTCCGCCCAGGGTGCCGTGCGTGAAGCGATGATCTATGCCAACGTGATAGGCAGTGACCTGGGACCGAAGATCACGCCCATCGGCAGCCTGGCGACCCTGCTCTGGCTGCATGTGCTGGCCATCGAGCGCATCAAAATCTCGTGGGCGTATTACTTTCGCGTTGGCATTTTGCTGACGCTGCCTATTTTGTTGGTCACGCTGGCAGCGCTCGCCCTTCGGCTGAGCTAGAGAGGGAAGGGCGGCGCATCTCGGACAGTGCGATCCATCACAACCCCCCATTGAGCACCTCGCGTGAAAGTCAGTTCGAACGCTCCTGCCCCACCGCGACGCCGCGCAAGAACTCTGCCAGTTCATGGTCTGCTTCCACTTTCACCACCAGCAGATTTGCCTGCACGAGATCGCGCGCCATGCCAATGTTCGTCTGCAAATCCGTGGCCTGCCGATACCAGCGTTTGGTGCGCTGCCGGTTCAGGAGGGGCTTCAACGCTTCGATGCCGTAGCGCGTTCGCTTGGCCAGAATGCGGGCTTGGTGTTGACCTTCGAGCGTATCGGCATCGTGCAGCGCCCCTTTGAGCTGCTTGTGCAGGCGGGCAATGCGGCGCCTGGCCCAGCGGCGAAACGACATGTCGAGAGCATCCCGAGCTGTCCCTGATTCCTTCTGCTGAGGCAGCTCTTCCAGCCATTGCGTGATGGCAAGCAAGGCCGCGCCGACACTTGGCACTTCGAGTGCGTAGCAAATGGCTTTGCGCTGAACGTCTGCCGACTGTGTCAAGGCTTGATTCAACGCTTGCCACTTTTCTTCCCGACGGGCATTGCCTGCCGTGTAGGCGTCCGCGAACTTCGGTAGGGTTTCAGTTCGTGCCACATCCAGGTCTCGCAGTTCACCGACCAGCGTCAAAAGCGTTTTCAGTGGCTCCCAGGAGGGCACCGTATCGGAATCAAGGACGGGCTTGAAAAGCCGGTAGGCACTTCTGAAGCGTCGCCAGCCAACCCGTGCCTGGTGCAGCACCTCGGGGGCATCTGAATGACGCAGGGTGTTGAGGTTGGTCGTGAACTGACAGAACATTTCCCGCAGCACGCACTGCGCCGCCTCGGCGGGTGCCATTTTGGCGTGCAACGGTGGCGGCTGCGCTCGCAGTGGGCGGTCCAGCGAACCCTCGGCCAATGCATAACC
>JBBQZA010000369.1:0-3495 GCA_038208175.1 Burkholderiales bacterium | reverse complement strand
GGCGCGGCAACGGGCTCCTCCTTTTTGCCGCACCCCAGCAGCGCAGCAGAGGCCACGGCGCTGAGGGCCACGATTTTCAATAACGAGCGTTTTTGCAGATCGGTCATGTCAATTCCTTCATGGGACGGGTTGCAACAGGGTTGAAAACTTTCGATTATGAACCGGAAATATCAGTTGCCAGGGTGAAAAGGCTTGCCAATGGAGGTCGGCATGTTGATACGAATCCACAGCGGATTATGTGAAATCAGTGCCAGCACCACAATGGTTGCGACATAAGGCAGCATCGTCAGGACCTGGCTCGGAATTTCCACCCCCAGTCCCTGCAAATGGAACTGCAGCATGGTGACGCCGCCAAACAGATAGGCGCCCAACAGAACGCGGGCCGGACGCCATGTTGCGAAGGTTGTCAAAGCCAGGGCAATCCAGCCCTTGCCCGCGACCATACCTTCCACCCACAAGGGTGTGTAGATGATGGAAACATAGGCGCCGGCCAGACCGCACAAAGCGCCGCCCGCCACCACCGCCAAGAGGCGTATGCGACGCACCGGGTACCCCAGCGCGTGGGCTGAAGCAGGATTTTCGCCAACGCTGCGCAATACCAGACCGCTGCGCGTGCGGTACAGGAACCAGATCAGCGCCAGCGCCAACAAAACCGTCAGATAGACCAGCGGATGGTGCTGGAACAGCGCCGAACCAAGGAACGGAATGTCGGACAGAAAAGGAATGGCAAAGGTGGGTCGCTGCGGTATCTTCTCCTGCACGTAAGCAAGGCCGGCAAAGGCGGAAAAACCGGCGCCAAAAAGGCTCACTGCCAGGCCCGTGGCGTACTGGTTGGCGCCCAGCCAGATCACCAGTGCGCCAAATACCAGGGCCAGCAAGGCACCGGCACCCATGCCGGCGGCAAAGCCCACCAGGTCACTGCCCGAGTGGACGACCGCCGCAAAACCGGCTATCGCGGCGCACAACATCATGCCTTCGGCGCCGAGGTTGACGATACCAACCTTCTCGTTGATCAGCAGTCCCAAAGAGGCAATGGCCAGGACAGTACCGGCATTCAAGGTTGCTGCGATGAGCAGTGCGTAGGATTCCATCACTTGCCCCACCTCAGACGGAAATTGACCAGGGTGTCGCAAGCCAGCAAGGAGAACAGCAGCAAACCCTGAAAGACACCCGTCAACGACTTCGGCAAGCCGAGCCTCGACTGCGCCAATTCACCGCCGATGTAAAACATGCTCATCAACAGCGCCGAAAAAACCATGCCCAAAGGATGCAGTCGTCCGACAAAGGCCACAATGATGGCGGCAAAACCGTAACCCGCCGGCACATAAGGTGTCAGTTGACCGATCGGGCCGGCCACTTCGAGCGCCCCCGCCAAGCCGGCCGTGCCACCGGACACCAGCAAGGCCAGCCAGAGGGCTCGCCGCGACGAAAATCCGGCGTAACGCGCGGCCGCCGGGGCCAGACCACCGACCTGTTGCGCAAAACCGGCTCGCGTGCGAAACAGAAATATCCAGGCAGCGACGACCCCGCCCAATGCAAAAAAAACACCAATGCTGATGCGGGACCCGTCAAACAGCCGGGGAATGCGGGTGACCAGATCAAAGTTCTTGGTTTGCGGAAAGTTATAGCCCTGCGGATCCTTCCAGGGCCCGGCGACCATGAAACTCAACAGTTGTACCGCCACATAAACCAGCATCAAACTGACCAGAATCTCGTTGGCGTTGAAGCGGTCGCGCAGCCAGGCCGTGATGCCAGCCCAAAACATGCCGCCCGCAATGCCCGCCAGCATGATGGCCATCACGATCCATTTGCCGGTTGTCCCGTCAGCCAGCAAGGCCACGCCACTGGCCGCAATGGCGCCCAACACATACTGTCCCTCAGCGCCGATATTCCAGACATTGGACCGAAAGCATACCGCCAGACCGAGCGCAATCAGCAGCAAAGGGGTCGCCTTGACCGCCAGTTCGCCGAGCGCGTAGGCGCTTCGCACCGGTTCCCAGAAGAACACCCGCAGGCCGCTGACCGGGTCTTTGCCCAGTGCCGCAAACAAGGCCACGCCAATGATCACCGTCAATACCAATGCCAACAAGGGTGAGAGATAGCCCCAAAGTGCCGACGCTTCGGGACGCGCTTCAAGCGTGAGCATGGGCCTGCCCCGCTTGAACAGTTGGGCTCCACAACCCACTCATCCATTCACCTATTTTTTCCACGCTGGCAGCTGCCGTTGGCAGCGACGGTGACAAACGGCCACGCGCCATGACATGCAGGCGATCACTGAGCTCGAACAACTCATCCAGTTCTTCGCTGACCACCAGCACAGCGCATCCGGCATCCCGCAACTGCAGAATTTCACTTCGAATCTGCGCTGACGCGCCAACGTCCACACCCCAGGTCGGTTGCGACAGAATAAACAGTTTGGGATTGGCTTCGATTTCGCGACCGACAATAAATTTCTGCAAGTTGCCGCCCGACAGGGAGCGTGCTGCGGCCCGTGGTCCGGCCGCCTTCACATTGAAACGCCGGAGGATGCGCTCAGCATGGGCTTCGAGTTGTCGGACCCGGATCCAGCCGCCGGCAAAGCGCGGATGAGAGATCGATTCATTGCGCGTCAGCAACAGGTTGTGCGCCAGATCCAGCGTCGGTACGGCACCCCGACCCAAGCGCTCGTCCGGCACAAAATGCAACCCCAGCTTGCGCCGTAGCGCCGGGTTCAGGGACGACACATCCGTGCCACCGATACGAATCGATCCGGCTGGCGCACGCACATCCTCGCCCGACAGGACATACAGAAGTTCCTTCTGTCCGTTACCCGAGACACCGGCAATTCCGACCACCTCGCCCGCCCGAACTTCCAGCGAAACGCCGTCCAGGTCAACGCCAAACTGATCCTCGCGCGCCAGTGACAGCGCTTGCACCTGCAGCATCGGCGCACCCAGCCTGGGCGCGCGATGAATCAATGCGGGCGGATCGGCGCCAATCATCATGCGCGACAGGGAAGCATTGGATTCCTGCGCCGGGTTGCAGACACCGGTCACCCTGCCAGCGCGCAACACGGTACAGGCACTGCACAATTCACGAATCTCATGCAGTTTGTGGCTGATGTACAAAATGCTGCAACCCTCGGATGCCAATTTCCTGAGCACCACAAAAAGTTTCTCGACCGCCTGCGGTGTCAGCACGGAAGTCGGTTCATCCAGAATCAGCAGTTCCGGCCGAGTCAGCAAAGCGCGAATAATTTCCACCCGCTGCATCTCACCGACGCTCAAGGTATGCACCGGACGCGTCGGATCGACGTCCAGCCCATACTCTGCTGCCTTGGCCATGATACTGGCACTGACCTGCTCCAGGGAATTGCGCGTCAGACCCAGCCAGACGTTTTCAGCCACCGTCATGGTGTCGAACAGATTGAAGTGCTGGAACACCATGCTGATGCCGTTGGCTCGCGCGTCATTCGGATTGCGAATCTGCATCAACTGACCGTTGAGCAGCATGCGC
>JBBQZA010000368.1:0-3512 GCA_038208175.1 Burkholderiales bacterium | reverse complement strand
GATGCGGTGGTAGTCCTTCGGGCTGAGGTAGAGCGTGGCAAAGCTGCCATTGTCGAACTGCGCTGCCAGCGCTGCATCGCCGCCGACCATCGCGGTGGTCGAATAGCGATGGCCCTTGGCCTGGATCAGCTGGTCGTTCTCGATGGCGCCGAACTGGCTGATCGCGCCGTCTACCGGGCAGACCAGATCGGCATCGGCCAGCGGCCGCGCGCCGGGCTTGAGCGCGCGAGTGAAAAAGTCGTTGAAGGTCAGGTAGCTGGCGATGTCAGGATCGAGTGCTTCGTCCATGTTCACCCGGTATTTGGCAACGAAACGGCGGATGATTCCGGTCGTCACCCAGCCGCGTTCGCGCGAAGCAACAAAACCCGCGAAGTGGGTGAGCGCCTGCTTGGGCAACAAGTATTGGGGCAAAACGGCAAAACGGTCGGACACAGGCATTCGGAAAAGTGACGGGAAGATTCATTCTATAGAGGCGTATCGAAACACTCTGCAATCGCTTAACCTAGTTACCTGCCGGAACCTGCATGGCGCTGCAGTTTGTTGCCCTGCTGCGTTGTCGGGCCGGGCAGGAGATACTTGATGCATAAACGACATTTACCGAATAGCCGGCAAATAAAATAGAGTGGAATGAAAAAACTCGACGCCAACCTGACCCGCACCACCACCCGGCTGGCCAGCGTCATAGCCGCGTTGATTGCATTTCCCTTGCCGGTGGTTTTCTTTACCCTGGTCCTCCAGTTCAACCTGGCAGCCATGAACGAGGAAGCGAAATCCACCGCGGCCAGCGTATCACGGCTGATCAGTACCAATTCCCAATTCTGGCAGCTTGATGAGCCGCGGCTTCAAGAGCTGATGAAGGACTTGCACGAGACAGGCTTGCCCGAATCACGCCGGATTGTTGACATCAATGGCCGGGTCATTGCCCAAAGCTTCGATGCCACTGAATTCACTGGACCCGTAGAAGCCCCGCAAGCCCTGGATCCCCTGGACGCTCTGACAATCACGCGCACAGGCAACCTGATGGACTCGGGCAAGGTGGTCGGCCAGTTCCAACTAATCCGCGACGTGCGGCCCTTGGTGTTCGAAACCGCCCTGGTGAGCCTGTTGGGCCTTTTTCTGGGCGCCATGGTGCTGGTGGTTTTACGCGTTTATCCGCTGCGCGCCCTGAAGCTGACGCTGCAAAAGCTGGCCGATGAAAAAGAGCGCGCCGAAATCACCCTGCATGCCATAGGCGACGCGGTCATCACCATTGACGGGCAGGGAACGGTGCAGTCGTTCAACCCGGCAGCCGAAAAAATCTTCGGTTATGCGTCTGCCGAGGTCATCGGTCAGCACGTGAAAATGCTGCTGCCCGAGTCTTACCGCGAGCGGCTGGAAGAATTCCACAGCCGCTTTCCCGATACCGGCCAGCCCTACCTGATCGGTGTCGAACGCGAGGTGACAGCGAAGCGCAGCGACGGAAAGTCTTTTCCGGTGGAATTGCGGGTTTCGGAGTTTTATCTGGACGGACGCCGTCAGCTGATCGGCAGCATGCACGACATTACCGAACACAAGCGGGCGCGGGACGAGATTTTGCAGCTCAACACCAGTCTTGAAATGCGGGTAGAGGAGCGTACCGCGCAGCTGAAGTTCGCCATTGAACAGCTTCGGATTGTCACCGAGCGGCTGCGGCAACTGGCAGCGCATCAGGAAGGCGTTCGCGAAGCCGAACGCACCCGCATTGCGCATGAATTGCACGACGAGCTTGGCGGTCTGCTGACCGCGGCCAGGTTAGACCTCGGCCGCATCGGCCAGATGCCCGGCATCGCCCCCGCCCGCATCGAAAAGCTGCGCGACACGCTCGATGCCGCCATCGGCTCGACCCGCGCCATCATCGCCGACCTCAGGCCGCCCGTGATCGACCACCTTGGCTTATGGGGGGCGATCGAGTGGTACGCGAGGGAACTGGCGAACCGTCGCGGGCTGCGCCGCCAGGTGGTCATCGCGCCCGAGCTCGAGGATGTGAATCCGGCGCATGATGTCGGCATTTCCCTGTATCGCATCGTCCAGGAAGCGCTGTGCAATATCATCAAGCATGCCGAGGCCAGCTCGATCATCGTCAACGTCTGTCGGCTGGCTTCCGGGCTGGTTGAGCTGGAAATCACCGATAACGGCAAGGGCGTGAGCAGCGAAGACCTGGCCAAGGCCGGGCATTGGGGCGTCCTGGGGATGCGTGAACGCGTTCACAGCCACGGCGGCGAGTTGACGATTGAAGACGCGCCGGGAGGCGGCACAACGCTGCGCGCCACTTTGCGCATCGACTGACAATAAGTCGATGCATCGCCAGGCCCGCGAGCTGCGCTTGCCGGTTGTCGCCAGCCATTCCCCCGGACGACCAAGCATCAATGCGTCGGGTAGCCCGCTTCGGTCAGCGCCTGGGCCACGGTTTGCCGCTCGTGAACGGTCTCGACCGTGACTTTTTTTGCCGGCAGGTCAATGCTGATCATCGCATCGGCATCGAGTTGCTGGACGGCCTTGGTAATGACGCCGGCGCAATGGCCGCAGCTCATGTCGGGAACATCGAATTCCATGAAAGCTCCTTGAAAGGTAAAAGGACAAGAAGGCTGCAGTCTGAACCTTGTCATGATGGCAAGGTCAACGGACTTGGCGCTAGCCCCCAATTGGAAAGGCTATTTTCGGCGCTGGCTTGACCCTGCCATGATGGCAAGGTTCAGACTGGTGCCTGCTTCGCCGTCGGCGATACCACTTCAGGAGAAACACGCATGAGCGTCACCCACACATTGCCGTCCAGCCTGGCACCGGCCAGCGCGCTGAAAGAATGGCGCTTTCCGGTCGAGGGCATGACCTGCGCCTCCTGCGTCGCGCGGGTCGAGCGCGCCCTGGCTGGCACGCCGGGGGTCGAGGAAGCCAGTGTTAATTTCGCTACCGAGCATGCCAGCGTCCGGGCCGGCAGCGAAGTCAGCCTGGACACCCTAAAGGCTGCGGTCGAAAAAGCTGGTTATACCGTTGGCGAGCAGTCGCTGCGGCTCAGGATTGGCGAGATGACCTGCGCCTCGTGCGTGTCGCGGGTCGAAAAGGCGCTCAGGGAGGTGCCGGGCGTGCTGTCGGCCGATGTCAATCTGGCGACCGAAACCGCCGAGGTTTCGGTCGCGGGCGGCGCCGCCACGCTGACGCAGCTCATCGCCGCCGTCGAAAGGGCCGGTTACCGGGCGGAGGCGCTTGACTCCGCTGCCGAAGCGGGCGGGGCGTCTGGGCCTGTAAAACCCGGTCCGGATTGGTGGCCGATCGCGCTGGCCGCCGCGCTGTCGGCGCCACTGGCGCTGCCGATGTTCGGTGCGCTGTTCGGCCGGCACTGGATGCTCGACGGCTGGTTGCAGCTGCTGCTCGCAACGCCGGTCCAGTTCTGGCTCGGTGCGCGTTTCTACAAGGCCGGCTGGAAAGCGGTTCGCGCCGGCGCCGGCAACATGGATCTGCTGGTGGCCATCGGCACGTCGGCGGCTTACGGACTGAGC
>JBBQZA010000367.1:0-3531 GCA_038208175.1 Burkholderiales bacterium | reverse complement strand
CCAGCGCGCGCAAGACTAGGCGAGCGCTTGAATCCTATCTCCGGCGAACCGCCCAACCTTGCCGCGCCGCCGACCGGGTGCAGCTTCCATCCGCGCTGCACCAATCGAATCGCACTCTGCCGCGAGAGTGTGCCGACGTTGGTCGAAGTGGAAAGCGGCCACCAGAGCGCTTGTCACCTGGCAGAGGCCAATTCATGGGCGAGCTGAACCTCTCCAGGCTTGGCGGAGCCGCTTTGCGAGGCGGCGCGCCCGATGTCGGCGCGCCTGCTTTGCTCTCTGTTCGCGGCTTGTCCAAGCGCTTTGAAGTTGCCCGAAGTGCCCGGGAGGTGATCATGCGTCAGCCGGTCCGCTACCTTCAGGCGCTTAGAGATGTGTCACTCGACCTGGCGGCCGGTGAGACGCTCGGCGTCGTCGGAGAATCCGGCTGCGGCAAGAGCACGCTGGCGCGCTGCCTGGTGGGGCTGGAAGTGCCCAACCAGGGCGAGATCTTTTGGCAAGGCCAGCCGATGCCTGTGACGGCGGGCGGCCTGGCACAGGCGCGCAAAGTACAGATGGTGTTTCAGGATCCGTATGCGTCGCTCAATCCGCGTATGAGCTTGGGAGCAATGCTTGAGGAGGTCCTCAACGTTCATGAGTTTGCTGCGAGTCGCGCGCAGCGCAACGACCGTGTGGACGAATTGCTGACCATCGTGGGCTTGCCACTGCGCTTTAAGCAACGAATGCCACATTCGCTGAGCGGTGGGCAGCGCCAGCGCATCAGCATCGCGCGGGCCCTGGCGGTTCGGCCGCAGATCGTTATCGCCGACGAACCCGTTTCCGCCCTGGATGCATCGGTCCAGGCGCAGATCATCAAGCTGCTTGAGGACCTGCGCGAGCAGTTGAAGATTGCAATCATTTTCATATCGCACGACCTCAACGTCATTCGGCACATTAGTGACCGAGTTGCGGTTATGTACCTCGGTCAAATCGTCGAGACCGGCGCAACCGATGCGGTGTTTGGTTCTCCGCTCCATCCCTATACACGTGCGCTGTTGTTAGCGATCCCGAGTTCTGATCCTGCGCAGCGCTCAACCGTGCCCGCACTTGCCGGTGAGCTGCCTGACCCGGTGCATCCGCCGCCGGGCTGCGGCTTCTCGTCACGTTGTCCCTGGGTGGTCGCAGCCTGCCAAACCACGGCCCCCGAGCTGATTCCCATTCGGGGCCAAGGGATGGTTCGATGTTCAAACGACAAAGCGGTAAATGCGGCGTTTGCGGGCCCGCTTCCATTTCATTCAGTTGGAGAGATTCATGTTCTACCAAAGTGATCCAGGCGCGCAACGCATAGTTGAGGCACTGGTGGTCGATGCCACTGAGCAGTTCGAAAAAGTCGGACTCTCATCCGCAGACTTCAGCATGACCCTGCTATTGCATCCGCGCATGACGAGTCGATCAACCAGCCCGCCGACAGGCTATTCGTACCGCGGTGACGTCAGCTTCTACCCGTGCAGTGTCGTCAAGATGTTCATAGTGGTTGCCGCGCAGCGGGCGATCGACCAGGGCCAATTGAAGCGACATGAAGAGTTGACCCGGGCAATGCGGGACATGATTCGATGGTCTAGCAATGCTGCTACCAACTACGTCATCGACCTGCTCAGCGGCACCACCGGCGACACCTTGCTCGATGACGAGTCAATGGCCGAGTGGGTCGAGGCACGCAATCGCATCAACGTTTTCTATCATGCCCTTCAACCGGTGTTGTGTGGGCGGATCAACCTGTCGCAGAAGCTGATGGACGATGACCGCTATGGACGGGAAAAGATGTTTGTCCAGTGGCACGAACAAAATAACCACAACCGCCTTAGCAGCGACGCAGCTGCATGGCTGCTCTGGCAAATCATGTGTGGCGATGTGCTTCCTCTGGAGAGCGCACAGGCAGTTGCCGCCTTTTTGCAGCGGCCGCTCGAACCCGACTTCATCGCCATCCCGACAGCGCAAGTGACCGGCTATCTTGGTGCCGGCCTGCCGCCCGGAGCGCGGTTGTGGTCGAAGGCCGGACGCACGCTCTGGACCGGGGACACGTTGGCAAGCTATCGTCGCCACGACGCGGCCTACGTGGAGTTGCCCGACGGCACGCGCTTTACCTTGACAGTTTTCACACAGGGGCAAGCCATAGTCCAGGAGGATACCTTTCTGCCGCGCATCGGGCGCTTGGCAAGTGAATTGTGCGCAGGCCAGTGATCGTGACCGCAGATCTTCACCTTCATCGCGGCGCGGCAAATCATTACTGGGCTGACGGCGGGGGCGGTCAAGGGTTAATCGCACCAAGCTGCTTGATGGCAGCAAGACCGTAAAGAAGAATAATGACTTCGAGCTGATTACTTGGTTGGTGGTAAAGTAGATACGTTTTCAGGCATACAGTCAGGAGGTGTTCCATGCAAACGACAGCCAAAGTTTTCACCACCGGCAATAGCCAGGCAGTGCGCCTGCCGAAAGCGTTTCGGGTCAACGTCGCTGAAATGTGGATCACCAAAAACGACGTCACCGGTGAGATCACTCTCAAGCCCAAGGACGAAGACCAGCGCAAGCGCAATTTGGCGGAGCTGTTCAGAATGATTCGGGAAGAGCCGTTCACAGAAGATTTCATCTCTGCGCGCAATGATGAAGTGCGGCCCAACCCTTTCGAGGAATGGGCACAGCCTTTGCCGCCTACTAAGCACAGCAAGCGTGCCAATAGCGCCAAGCGGACAGCGCGGGTTGCGCGATGACGCGCTATCTGCTTGACACGAACATCGTCAGTTATTTTGTCAGGGGTGTGAACCCGGGTTTGGTCGCGCGCATGGAGCGTGGCTTCAGAGCGCAAAACATGGCCATCTCCTGCATTACACGGGCCGAGGTGCGCTATGGCGCGGAGATGATGGATGCCAATGATCGGCGGCGCGCCCGCATCGACATCATGTTGGACGACCTATTGGCACTACCCTGGAGCGCTGAGGCCGCCGACTTGTTTGGCAGCATTAAAGCGAGCCTCAGACGCCAAGGTATACCGATTGGCGATCTCGACACCCAGATCGCCGCTCAAGCCTTGGCCGCAGACCTGACCCTGGTCACCCACAACACCCGCCACTTTGAACGTATACCCGGCTTGAAGCTTGAAGACTGGATGGTTTAGCCATGGCAGCCACCACACTTGGCGCCCACCCTCGCCACGTCATCTACGGCATGCTGTTTGAGCTGCAAACGCTGGACGTAGTGCGCATCATCGAAGAGCAAGCATGAGCTGGTTACTGTTCATGGACGAATCGGGGCACGACCACAAGCATTGCCCGTACGAGGTGCGCGGCGGCCTGGCGATCCATGCCAAACAGCTCTGGCCGCTGGCGCAGCACATGCAGAACGCAGAACTCCATTCCTTTGGCGCGCGTTTGTTTGAGTACCGCAAAGAACTCAAAGGCGCCAAGCTGCTGGACAAAGACCGTTTTAAATGGGCGGCTCAGACACCATGGATGAACGACGAGGCACGGCGCAAACATGCACGTGGTTTTTTGACCAAGG
>JBBQZA010000366.1:0-3536 GCA_038208175.1 Burkholderiales bacterium | reverse complement strand
AAGGGGCCTGCGGGCCCCTTTGCTATTTGTCGATCCGCTTTTACACAACTCCGCCAAATATGCGCGCTTCTATGTAGCCGGTAACATTACGCACAACACCAAAGAATTTCGCCGCATTGATGCGTTGACCGTTGAGGATTGGCAGGCGTAGCAAAACATCGCTGCGCTGTGTATCGTCATCCGTGATGAGGTGGGTCATTTGGCACCTTCAACCCTTCACTAGACAGGGTGCCAGCATAGTTCCAGCTTTCCAGTATTCGCAATCTTCAGGTGGTGCCACGGGAATCACCTTACTCGTGATATCAGATAAGGCAAATCCGGCGTCCTGCAATTTCGTCAGATGGACTTTACCGAACACCTCGATTTCGTCCGAGTAATACGTGAACACTCCGCCTTTGCGCAGCTTTCGGTAGGCAAACGGAAAGAAGGCAAAGTGATTCTGGTAAAGCTCCTTGTCCGTCAGCGGGTAGGTGTCAAACAATATGCCGTCGAGTGAGCCATCCGGTATTCCGTTGATCATTTCCTTCCAAAAGCCTTCAAGGATTTGTGTCTGGCGGGGTGCATTCTTGGCAAAGGCGCGCGCTGCTTCAGCAACATCGTGATTGGCCTCAATGATCAGATGCTGGGTGATGTTTGCTTGCTGAATGAAGTTCGCCGAAATGGCCATGCCGAAGCCAAGCTCGAGCACAACACCACCCCGGGATGTGGCGATCTTCGCCAGGGCTTCCATGTAGGGTGCTTCCCAGTCTTCCATGACTGCGTAACCAAAAATCGTCAAATCGTGATCGGTAAAGCTGGCCTTTGCGTTTCGCCATTGTTCCTTTTCAAAATCAATAATCAGCTTGTCGGACTCCTTGTACTCCTGCTCCCAAGCAGGAATTTGAGACAAAAACGCTTCGTCCTTCTTGAAAACTTCTTCATTCATGATCTTCTCCAATCAGGCAATTGAATACGCCTTCTGTCATGGACCAGTAGTTGTTGTTGGGCATGGCAAAAACTCCTTTTGGGACGGGTGGATGCAGTACGGTGGGTTTTCGGTAAGATGCGACGGACAAAACGTTATTTGAAGAATCGCCATGCAAGCCGTCCTGCATGTGAATGCCCTGCCGATCGCGGAGCGGCTCAGGCTCATGGAGTCTTTGTGGGAGTCTTTGTGTGCCTCCCAGCCCGAAGGTGCTGCCCTGCCCGCGTGGCATGACGAGGTACTGGCACAGCGCATAGCCAGGATCGGCAGCGGTAGCGAGCCCGTCAGCCCATGGCCGCAAGCAAAAGAGCGCATTCGTGCACAAGCGCGTGGTAACTGATGCGGGTAGAGATTGCCCGGTCTGCAGAGACTGATCTGCTGCAAGGCTTTGCGTTTTATGAGCGACAGCAAGCGGGCGTTGGCGACTACTTTCTCGATAGCCTGTTTGCGGATATCGATGCCTTGACGCTCTATGGGGGCATCCACCCCAAACCCGACGGACGCCTGCACCGCACTCTGGCGAAGCGGTTTCCGTTCGCCATTTACTACGCCTTGCGTGACGACGCCGTGACGGTGGTTGCCGTGCTTGATTGCCGCCAAAATCCAGCCTCGATCGCCGACCATTTGCACCGCGTGTGAATTGCGAGCGAGCCGTGCCGGTGGCAAGAGCGGTGTTCCTCCGCCCTCCTTGGCACCGCCACGCGCGCCGCAGACTACCCGGGGGGGGGACTTGTGAAGCCACCAGGCCGCGCAGCGCTGTTGAAAAGTACCTTATGCAGCCTGCGTCTGCCGACAGTGCCAGCCAGTCACATCCGGTCACCACGCCCCGGCAGTTCGCGGCGCCGCAGCGGCAGAGCATGCGAAACCTTGGGTTGCTCTCGCCGAAAGCGTAATTCCAGCACAAATCTTCCCCGCGTTTGATGGCGCGCATGGCCACGAAATCATCGGTCCCGTTAAAGCCAACGTTGGGGCTGCAACTGTGATTCAGATGCCATGCGATGGAGATGTAATTGAGATCGGCTGGTGCAAAACATCCTTCTGCGGTGCCGGGACAGTAGCCCATGATTTTGCGTTGAGTGACGGCGTCCAGCGTGTCGAATACGGCCCATTCGATCAGGCTCACATCAGAGAAATGCGTGGCCGGAACAATGACCGCATCCTTGGCGAATCGGCGCGCTGCAAACACGCCAATTTCTCCGGCTAGGACTCTTGACGGCTTGATCTCTATCCTGACCGCTGGATAGGTTTTTGGTGCCATGGCTATATCCACCCATACTCAAGTAGCCGGTCCCGATCCCCGGCCAAAAAACGGTCGTCGATGTCGGTGCGGTACATGACTTTGGGTATCACGATCTTGCGGGCCAGGTCGTAGGCGGCGCGTTGCGCGTCTTGCACCGATGGCCCGGTGCCGGTGACGAATACTGCATAGCCCAGGCTGTTGGTCAGCACCGTGCGCTCACAGTCACCCTCCTTCACCAGCGCCACGCCTTCCAGATGCAGCCGCCGGGATTCATCTGCGGATAGCGGGCTATGGAACAACAGCGGCAGGCCGACGGAGGACACTCCGGCCATGTGCTCGCCCCCGTAGGGAAACGGTGGCACGGCCAGCGTCAGGTCGATGCCGTAGCCGTCACGCACCTTCAGCTCGCACGGCTTTCCATCTGCAACTGCACAAAGCAGTTCAACCCACGGAGTGCAATGCAGCGCGGTTTGCACATGCGTGCTCGGCGAGCCGAAGCGCGCCGTGGCCTCGATTGGATAGACCACGTCGCCCTCGATAAAGCAATTGATGTCGATGTCGCCTCTGAAATCGACTTGGCCCAGGTAGTCGCGCAAACGGCCCAGCGTGGCGTCGAACAAGCGGCTGGCGTCGGCGTACCACATCAGGGTTCCCATCTCACCAGTCTTGGGGCCAAGTCCCTGGTTCATCAGGCCCTTGTGTTCCTGATTAAGTTCGATCGGTCCGACCCAATCGTGGCCATTGAAATAGCGGGCAACGCCCACTTCCACGCCGACCAACTTACGCTGCAGCGTGATGTTGGTTATGCGCAAGCGCTGGTAGCTGGCCAGCACGCCATGCACATCGCTGCCATTCTCCAGAACACCGACGTAGTTCAGATGGCTCTGGTGGTCGTTCTGTTTGATCACCCATGCGCCGCCCTGCGCCAGCACAAAGGCCCGTGCAGCACCGGCATCGGCAAAGGTTTAGGTGGGCACAACCGGCATGCCACAACGAGAAAAGAGTTGTTGTGCGAAATCGCGATTCAGTTCTATCCGGTCGCCGCCAGCGCTGCCACCGACCACGCGGTAGCCCTTCGTGCGCAGCTTGTCTTGCGTCTCGCCGTAGCCCACGTCGTCAAAGACGATCAGGCCATCCTTGCCAACCCAGGCCAACTCAGCCTTCCAATCACTGGTCTTGTCCAGGTAGCCGTCCAGACATGCATTCATGGATGAGTGTGCAATGTAGAGGCGAACATCACAGCCCTCGCGTTTCAATTGCAAGGCCAGATCACCTGCGATCAATTCACCGGAAACAAACAGGACTTTCATGCGATGACGTAGATACCGACAG
>JBBQZA010000365.1:0-3562 GCA_038208175.1 Burkholderiales bacterium | reverse complement strand
CACCTGCCGGCACGCGCATGCCACTGTAGAAGAAGTAAAACGGAACAAAGAAGGATGCAAACAATTTGACGGCATGCAAGTTTTCCTCCGAGGCCAGGGAAGGAAGTTTTTCGCGCAGCAGGCGTGCTGCAATTCCGGTCAAAAACGCACCCACGAGATAATAGACACCAATCTGTTTTGTCAAGTAAGCGGCAATCAGGCCCACCATGATGAGCAGGGAAAATTCTGATCCTGCAGCATGTGGGATGACAAAGCGGCCCAGCGCAATGAGAAGAAATGGCAAACCAACGGCGATCATCATCAACACCGCGGATGACTGTGCCAGCGTTGCATACGAATCCGACTTGAGAATAAGAAACAGCAACAGCAAAACCAGCAGTTCCCCGGCAATGGCCTTGCTGGTTACCCAGAATTTCTCAGTTTCGTTGACACCAAGGCGCGACAGGGATTCGAGAATGAAGCCGGTGGACGGCGTCAGAATCGCCAGGCCTATGAGCGCGGCGACTTCCCACGAGAAGTCAAAAAAGCGCATGCCGATCCAACTGAATGCCGCCAATACCACGGTGCGCAACACCAGATGACTTGTCAAGTGAAAAAGTCCCTTGCGCAGATCATGAAAATTGACCTCCAGTCCGGCAAACAGGAACAGCGAGGAAATGCCCAGCGAAGCTAGCAACCCCAGGGTACTGTCATGCAAGTATTCGTTACTGACCTGCGATCACTGAAAGATAAACAAGTTGGGAAGTGATTTCTGGTAATTGCACTCGATAACGCTTTCAATTTCAGCACGACAGTGAGCTTCGCTGTTTCATGGTCTGGACCTTCAAAAAACAAGCCCTGCGCCAGGTACTCTGGGACGGGGGAGTATTGCAGATCTTTCCGGACAGCGTGTTTGGGTCCAACTCAGAGGTGGCGCGGCGCTGACCATTTACACAGTCGGACACCTTATCGGTAAACGCACTGTTGCTGAGTTTGCCGAAAATGAGGCCATCGCTCGGCGGCTTGGCACTACAGCCAAGCTGAGCCGTGAAAGACGCTTGTATCTAAGCGTTGAGTATCGGCGGTGTCAGGCGATGAAACCGTGACGCAAACGATTTAGGAAGTGTGTCGATGTAGTGCCCTATCGCAAAGAGCGGCTTTGAATATGCGGTTATAAGAACCTTAGGGATCGGTAGTCGCTCAGCCGCGAGATACCCAAGTTGAACTGAAACTGCAATTCTTATGGAGAATGACGACCCAGTGCGGAACAGATTTTCTTTAAGTGGAAACGTTGTGCCATGACAGGCGTCACCCTTGTCTGGCTGCAATTTGGTATTTGCGCTTGCCTGATTGGTCTGGCTGGCTTCCAGCTTTCGCGCTATGGCGATGCCATCGCGCAGCGTACCGGCCTGTCCGGAAGCTGGATTGGGATGGCACTGTTGGCGACAGTCACATCCCTGCCCGAGTTGGCTACCGGCATCACCAGCGTCACGATCGCCCATGCGCCGAATCTGGCGGTGGGTGATGCGCTGGGAAGTTGCGTGGTGAATCTGGCTTTTCTGGTAATCATCG
Organism: Burkholderiales bacterium; assembly: GCA_038208175.1. Taxonomy (GTDB): domain Bacteria; phylum Pseudomonadota; class Gammaproteobacteria; order Burkholderiales; family Burkholderiaceae_C; genus Rhodoferax. Next base: position 2,011 of record JBBQZA010000365.1, on the reverse strand, counting down.
ACTCCATTTACCGGCAAGAGCCGGTCTGGCGCCGCGCCAGCCAGGGGCATGTGCTGGCCGCAGCGTTCGGTGTGGTGATGCTGGGCTTCACGCTGGTAAACCTCCTGATGAGTCAGGTCCTGCCGTTGGGGGGGGGCCTTCGAGCGTCGGTACCGCAAATGGGCTTTGGTCTGGGTACTCCCGTGCTCCTGTTGTTGTACATGGTGGCCATGCGCACCGTCTTTACCTATGAACGTGCGCATGCAGTGCCGGTAGTCGATGCGCTGGAGAGGTCTATCCCCCCGCTGCGCCTGGCCGTGACCCGCTTTGCGATGGCCGCCGCGGTGGTGGCCGGAGCCGGCATGTGGTTGCCTTTTGTTGCGAGCGATCTGGCGACCGCCATGGGCTGGAACCGGACCTTTGTCGGCAGTCTGTTCGTAGCGTTGGTCACATCGTTGCCAGAGTTGGCCGTCACGCTGTCGGCCCTGCGCATTGGCGCGCTGGACATGGCCATCGGCAACCTCCTGGGCAGTAATCTCTTCAATGTGGCCATCCTTGGGGTAGACGACCTGTTTTACAGCCCCGGTTCTCTGCTGGCCGATGTATCCATGGTGCATGCCGTAACCGCAGGCTCCGCCATCATCATGACCGGCCTGGCCACGATTGGTCTGTTCTTCAAACCCGGCGCTCGCGTGCTGCGTGCGGTGGGCTGGGTGAGCCTGGGGCTGTTGGCCATGTACTTGCTCAACACTTCCGTCCTCTATCTGTATGGCGAATGAGTCACCCCCAACAAAAGTACAGGCGCCCGATGTGTGGCACCTGCGCGATGCCCATGAGTTGGCACGCGGGCACGGCGTGGACCCTGCGCACGGCCTTCACGCGGACCAAGTTGCCCAGCGTGTGCTACAGCACGGCGCCAATCAACTGCCCGGTAGAGCAAGCCGTAGCGTATGGTCCCTGGTGGTGGATCAATTCAGCGACTTCATGATCCTGGTGCTGATCGCGGCGGCTGTCATTTCGGGCGTGGCGGGCGCATGCTACGAACCGATGCGCCAGCGCAGACACCAAAATCGCCGATACTTTCACTTGACGCCCGAAGGGGGTTCTGTCGTATTGGAGATGGTATGAAGCCGCTGCTTGTTGCCATATTGCCGGGCCTTTACGTCGCGGGGGCTGCGGCCCAGACCGCCGTGGTCAGGTCCGTCGGCCAAACACTCTACCTGCCCATTTACTCGCACATCTGGCACGGCGACGGGGCGGGCTCTGCCAAGCCTGCAAAGACCCTTGTATCCATTTCCGTCAGCATCCGCAATACCGACCCGACAAAGTCCATCCGGGTCACATCAGCCCAATACTTTGACACCGATGGCAACAAACTGCGTGAGTATCTGCCCGCTCCGCGGACGATCGGCCCCATGGGAACCTACGAGTTATTCGTCCCGCGCAATGACGACACCGGTGGCTCGGCTGCCAACTTTGTCATTAGCTGGAAGGCCGACAAGCCCACCAGCCCGCCGCTGGTGCAGGGCCTGCATGCCAATCTGCCCTCAGGCCGCTCAGTGGCATTCACCACCACGGCAGTGGAGTTGCCGTCGGAATAAAGGCGCTCTGCGATCTTTGTCGGCGTAGTACTCGCGCAAAGTGACATAACGGGCCGCGCGCACGGCACGTACATGACCCATGATCGCTTTGCGGCGCCAAGATCGCGCAGGACTATGACGGCTTAGGGCGCTTGACGTGAATTTGCGACACCCCTCTGCAGGTCAACAATCTGCCATCAAGAGACTGTCAATATTGCCAAGCCATCGTACGGAGTGGGTCGCCGGGTGGCGTTCACTACCCAGTCTTCAGTGTCTGGCCCGTCACCTAGAACTGCCCACCAGCCACATAGTGCAGTGTCCGTAGTTCATCAGGCTGATCCTCAAAGTGCCAGCGCCCGTCACTGAATTCGCGCTGTCGGTTCCCACGCCGATTACCTGCGCCGCAATCGCCATCGACGGCAGGTTCAAAACGAACATCCCGCTGGCTTCAA
>JBBQZA010000364.1:0-3571 GCA_038208175.1 Burkholderiales bacterium | reverse complement strand
CTCCCTCTAGGGCCCATTCTAGGGCAGCCACACGCCACTACCGAGCCAGCACGGCCGCCAGCGCCACCCCGGTAGGCGTGCCCAGTTTCACCACACCTTCCGGCGTTGTGGCAGCCACCACGCGGCCACCCGCATCACCGCCGTCGGGACCCAGGTCGATCACCCAGTCGGCCTCGGCGATGACGTCCAGATCGTGCTCAATCACCACCACACTGTGGCCACCATCGACCAGGCGATGCAGCACTTTGACGAGCTTTTCCACGTCGGCCATGTGCAGGCCGACGGTCGGCTCATCCAGCACGTACAGCGTATGCGGCGCCTTCTGGCCACGCCGTGTGAGCCGCAGCGCCGGGCCGCTCCCAAGCAAGGCTGCGCCCCCCTCGGGGGGGCCGCCGGCATTCGTGACGGCCGGGGGCAACATTCCATCGCGCACCTTGCTGAGTTCGGTCACCAGCTTGAGGCGCTGCGCCTCGCCGCCGCTGAGCGTCGGCGACGGTTGGCCCAGCGTCAGATAGCCCAGTCCGACATCCTTCAGCAACTGCACCGGATGGCTGATGTTGGGCATGGCGGCAAAAAAATCCACCGCCTCGTCCACTTCCATTTGCAGCACGTCGCCGATGTTCTTGCCGCGCCAGGTGACAGCCAGCGTCTCCGGATTGAAGCGCGCACCCTTACAGGTTTCGCACAGCACTTTCACATCCGGCAGAAAGCTCATCGCCACCGTGCGAATACCCTGCCCTTCGCAACTTGCACAGCGCCCCTCCCCGGTGTTGAAGCTGAAGCGATTTGCGGCATAGCCGCGCGCCTTGGCTTCCAGCGTGTCGGCAAACAGTTTGCGGATGATGTCCCAGAAGCCGATATAGGTGGCCGGGCAACTGCGCGGCGTCTTGCCGATCGGTGTCTGGTCCACTTCCAGTACCCGGTCAATGCTCTCGAAACCCGCCACTGCCTCGCAACCCGTCCATTTGATTTGTTCGCCCGCAGCCAGCGCGTCGCGCCCGGCTTTGGTACTGCGTTTTTGCACCGCCGTGTGGACATTGGCCAGCAGCACATCACGCGCCAGCGTCGACTTTCCGGAACCCGAGACACCGGTTACGGCGACCAGTCGGCTCAAGGGAATGGCAACGCTAACGTTTTGCAGGTTGTGCAGATTGGCGCCTTTCACAATAAGCCAACGCTGCTCCAAATTGGGGTCAGAGTCCAATTTCGGTGCGACTTTGCTCTTCTTGCCAGCAGGGAAGTCGAAATTGGAATCCGACCCCAATTTCGTCGAATCCGACCCCAATTTCACTGCACGACGCGCTTGCATGGGATGCTTCATGGCATGCAGCAGATAGCGCCCGGTCTGGGAGTCGGCGGCTTTCACGATGTCGGCAGCTGTGCCTTCGGCCACCAGACGCCCGCCGCGCTTGCCGGCGCTGGGGCCGATGTCGATGATGTGTTCGGCGTGGCGGATCGTCTCCTCATCGTGCTCCACCACCACCAGCGTGTTGCCTTTTTCGCTCAGGCTTTGCAGCGCACCCAGCAGGATCCGGTTGTCGCGCGCGTGCAGGCCGATGGTCGGCTCGTCCAGCACATAGCACACACCTTGCAGATTGCTGCCGAGCTGGGCTGCCAGACGGATGCGCTGCGCTTCACCGCCGCTCAAGGTCGGGGCGCCGCGATCCAGCGTCAGGTAGCCGAGCCCCACCTGTTCCAGAAATTCAAGGCGGCCTTTGATTTCAGGGATCAGATCGCGGGCGATATCGGTTTCACGCTGGCTCATGCGCCCTTCGGCCTGCAGCGCTTCGACCCATTGCCGGACATCGGTGACGTTCAGGCGGGCGATGTCGGTGATGCCGATGTTATTGAACTTCACCGCGCGTGCCGTCGCATTCAGCCGGGTTCCGTGGCAGGCTGGGCAGGCCGTATCTTGCAGATCCTCGACATCGGGCTCGGCAAAGGTCTGCTCGCGGCCACCGGTGTCATCGTTGCGCACCGAATCGTCAAACACCTTGCGCTGCTCCTTGCTCAGCTTGACACCGGTACCAACGCAGTCCGGGCACCAGCCGTGCTTGCTGTTGTAGGAAAACAGGCGCGGATCCAGTTCGGCATAACTGGTGCTGCACAGCGGACAAGCGCGCTTGGTCGAAAACGCATCCAGCGTGCCTATCGCTGCCGTCGGACTGCCGTCCTGCATCGCTTCACGCAACCCGGCCAGGTTGCTCAGCACATGCACGACGCCCTTGCCATGCACCAGCGTGCTCGTCAGTGCAGCGCGCAAATTCGCCTCCATTTCCGGCAGAACGTCCAGGCTGGCGACCGGTAGTTCCACCGTATGCTCCTTGAAGCGGTCAATACGCGGGAAACCGGTGGTCGGCAAGAAGTTGCCATCGACACGCAGATGCGTAAAGCCACGCGGCCGCGCCCAATCCGCCAGCTCGGTATAGACACCTTTGCGGTTCATGACCAGCGGTGCCAGCAGGCCAATGTGCTGACCGCGGTAATTCTTCAGCAATTGCGCAGCAATGCTGTCAGGCGTTTGCGGCGCCACCGCCGTGCCGTCATGGATGCAGTGCTGTGTGCCAAGCTTGACATACAGCAGACGCAAAAAATGCCAGACCTCGGTGGTGGTGCCGACGGTTGATTTCCGGCCACCCCTTGAGAGCCGCTGCTCGATCGCCACTGTTGGCGGGATGCCGTACACGGCATCGACTTCCGGCCGGCCGGCTGGCTGCACAATGCTCCTGGCGTAGGCGTTGAGCGACTCCAGATAGCGGCGCTGGCCTTCATTGAAAAGAATGTCAAAAGCCAGCGTCGATTTGCCGGAGCCGGAGACGCCGGTGATGACACTGAATTTGCCGCGCGGAATATTGACGCTCAAACTTTTCAGGTTGTGCTCGCGCGCGTTGATGATCTGGATCGAATAATTGGGGTCAGACTCCAATTTTCTAAAGGAAATTGGGGAAATTGGAGTCTGACCCCAATTATTTGAAGCCTCTGCCACAAGCGCACCGCTACCCATGCTGACCTGATACTCGCGCAGTGCCTTGCCGGTATGCGAGCTCGGATGCTGGCGCAGTTCTTCCGGCGTGCCATAGGCCACCACCTGCCCTCCCGCATCGCCGCCTTCCGGACCCAGATCGATCAGCCAGTCGCTGGCGCGGATGACGTCGAGATTGTGCTCAATCACGATCAGCGAATGGCCGGCCTCCAGCAGCCTGCGCATCGCGCGCATCAGCTTGGCGATGTCGTCAAAATGCAGCCCGGTGGTTGGCTCGTCGAACATGAACAGTGTTCCGCGTCGGGCCATCGGCTGGCGGCCGGTACTGGCGCTCCTTGCTGCCTCGGCCAGAAAGCCGGCCAGCTTGAGGCGTTGCGATTCACCGCCCGACAGTGTCGGTACCGGCTGGCCCAGCTTGACGTACTCCAGACCGACGTCGATGATCGGTTGAAGGGCTCGCAACACATCGCGGTCCGCGGCAAAAAAAGAAGCGGCTTCGCTGACTGTGAGGTTCAGAACGTCGGCGACGTTGAGTTTGTGCGTTGCTCCACGTTCAATCGTGACTTCCAGAATTTCGGGACGGTAGCG
>JBBQZA010000363.1:0-3587 GCA_038208175.1 Burkholderiales bacterium | reverse complement strand
GGTGGCCAGCATGTCCAGGCGCGCCTTGATCGGCATGGTCCAGGCGTTGGAAACGCCGGGAAACTGCAGCGCCTTGTCCATCTCGGCGATCAGCTTGTCGGTCGTCATGCCAGACCGCCATTCGGCTTCGGGCTTGAGGTTGATGACGGTCTCGAACATTTCAGTGGGCGCGGGGTCGGTCGCGGTATTGGCGCGGCCCGCCTTGCCCCAGACCGAAACGACCTCGGGAAAGCTTTTGATGATCTTGTTCTGCGTCTGCATCAGTTCGGCCGCCTTGGTGATCGACATGCCCGGCAGGCTGGACGGCATGAACAGCAGCGTGCCTTCGTTGAGCGTCGGCATGAATTCGCTGCCGAGCCTGGAGGCCGGATAGAGCGAAACCGCCATCGCGAGCAGCGCCAGCGCGATGGTCAGCTTTTTCCAGCGCATCACGCCCTTGATGACGGGTCGATAGACCCAGATCAGAAAGCGGTTCACCGGATTTTTCGCCTCCGGCATGATTTTTCCGCGTATGAACAGCATCATCAGCACCGGCACCAGCGTGACCGAGAGCAGCGCGGCGCCGGCCATCGAGAAGGTCTTGGTAAAGGCGAGCGGCGAGAACATCCGGCCTTCCTGCGACTCGAGCGTGAACACCGGCAGGAAGGAAACGGTGATGATGAGCAGCGAGAAAAACAGCGCCGGTCCGACTTCCTTGCACGCTGTAATCATCGCCTCGGCGCGCTGCTGTTTCGAATGGCCCTCCTTCAGGCGCTCGATGTGCTTGTGCGCGTTCTCGATCATGACGATCGCCGCATCGACCATGGCGCCGATGGCAATCGCAATGCCGCCCAGGCTCATCAGGTTCGAGTTCATGCCGAGCAGCCGCATCGCAATGAACGCGATCAGCACGCCTACGGGCAGCATCAGGATCGCCACCAGTGCACTGCGCACATGCATCAGGAAAACGATGCAGACCAGTGCCACGATGATGCTTTCTTCCAGCAGCGTGCGCTTGAGCGTTTCGATGGCGCGGTGGATCAGGTCGGAGCGGTCATAGACCGCCTCGATGGTGACGCCGGCCGGCAAGCCTGCGCTGATTTCTGTGATCTTGGTCTTCAGATTGTGGATGACTTCGAGCGCATTCTGGCCGTAGCGCGCCATCGCGATGCCCGATACCACTTCGCCTTCACCATTGAGTTCGGTCAGCCCGCGCCGCTCATCGGGCGCCAGTTCGACCCTGGCAATGTCGCGCACCAGCACCGGAGTGCCCTTGTCGCTTTTAACAACCAGGGTTTCCAGATCGCCCTTCCCGCGCAAATAACCCTTACCGCGCACCATGTATTCGGTTTCGGCCATTTCGACCACGCGTCCCCCGACGTCGCGGTTGGAATCACGGATGGCCTGCGTCACCTTGTTGAGCGCAATTCCGTAGGCGCGCAGCTTGACCGGATCGACCGTGACCTGATAGGTCTGCACGAAGCCGCCGATGGATGCCACCTCGGACACGCCCGGCGCCTTGGTCAACTGGTAGCGCAGATACCAGTCATGCAGCGTGCGCAGTTCGGCCAGCGTCTTGTCCTTGGCCAGCACCACATATTGATAGACCCAGCCCACGCCCGTGGCATCGGGCCCCAGCGACGGCGTCACGCCCTTGGGCATCCGGCTAGAAGCGAAATTCAGATACTCGAGCACCCGCGAACGCGCCCAGTAGATATCGGTGCCATCCTCGAAAATGATGTAGACAAAAGATGCGCCGAAGTAGGAAAAGCCGCGCACCACCTTGGACTTGGGCACCGACAGCATGGCTGTCGTGAGCGGGTAGGTCACCTGGTCCTCGACCACCTGCGGCGCCTGCCCCGGGTATTCGGTATAGACGATCACCTGCACATCCGAAAGATCGGGCAGCGCGTCGATCGGCGTTTTGATGACCGCGTAAATGCCCGCCGCCACGATCAGCAGTGCGGCCAGCAGGACCATGAAGTGGTTCCGGGCCGACCCGTCAATAATTTTGTTCAGCATTGCCGGTTCCCGTCAGTGGCCGGAATGCTGAGTGGCGGCGGGGTTTGCCGCAGGCGGTGCAACCGCACCGCTGTTGCCGGCGCCCGGCTTGACGCCGGTGATGACCCATTCGCCTGGCTGCCGCTCGACAAACTCGAAGCCAACGATCGACCCAGGCTTCAGGTCTTTGAGCAAGGCATCGTTGGCGGCCTTGAATTGCATCGTCATGGCCGGCCATTTCAGGCTCGCCACTGCGCCATGGCTGATGCTGACCGAGCCGGTTTTGGCGTCAACGCTGTCTACCGTCCCCTCGGCCTTGTGCCCTGTGTTGGCCGCTGTGCTTTGCGCCGCAGAAGATGGCTCCTGGGCAGGCTTGGCGCTGCCGTGGGCCGAATGGCCAAAGCCGCCAACAGCCGCTTTCAGATTGCTTTCGGCATCGATCAGGAAGTTGGCGGCAACCACCACCTGCTCACCGTCCTTGACGCCCTCCAGCACTTCGACATAGTTGTCGCTGCGCGCGCCAAGCTTGACTTCGCGCGGCTCGAAGCGGCCTTCGCCGGCCTGCACCAAAACGATGCCGCGTGTACCGCTATCGATAACGGCCGACACCGGAATGGTCACCACCTTGTTCCTGGCGGCGACAGCAAGTTCGACTTGCGCGAACATGCCTGGTTTGAGCAAATGGCCGGGGTTGGCCAGCTCGATGCGGACCTGGACGGTGCGCGTTTCGGCCTTGAGTGTCGGGTAGACGTAGCTGATGCTGCCGTTGAACACCTTGTCCGGATAGGCCGAAACCATCACGCGGGCCTTGCCCCCCGACTTGGCCAGTCCGATATCCTGCTCAAACACATCCGCCAGCACCCAGACCGACGACAGATCCGTGATCTGGTAAAGCGACTCGCCCGGCATGAAGCGCATGCCCTGCAGCGCTTTCTTTTCGGTCACGATGCCGCTTACAGGGGAACGGAAAGTCAGCGTGCGCTTTGCTTCGCCGTCCTTTGCCAATGCCCTGATCTGTTCATCCGAAATATCCCAATTCCTCAGTCGCATCAGGCTGGACTCGGCCAGCTGCTTCATGCCCGATTGAGCATCGCCGCCAGCGTTCTTCAGCGATTCCACGCCTTGCGCTGCGATGGCGTATTCGCGCTGCGCCGAAACCAGTTCCGGACTGTAGACTTCGAACAGTGCCTGCCCCTTGGCAACCGGCTGGCCGGTCGCGCTGACATGCAGGCGTTCGACATAGCCTTCGTACTTGGGCGAGATGGCGTAGACGCGCCGTTCGTCCGGTTCGATGCGGCCGACGGCACGCACCAGCTTGTCGAGCGCCTTCATGCTTGCCGCTTCCGTCCTCACGCCAAGTTTCTGGATCTTGTCGGTGCTGATCTTGATCTGGTTGGAAGAAGCCGGCTCGGCATCGGCCTCGCCTTCGTAGACCGGGACGTAATCCATGCCCATCGGGTCTTTCTTCGGCACCGGCGAGGTGTCCGCCAGCCCCATCGGGTTGCGGTAATAAAGAAGCTTGCGCTCCTTCTTTGCGCCGCCAGCGGCGGGGGCGCCGGCTGCACCAGCGGCAGGATCAGGCTGGATGCCGGACGCTCCCCGGTTGC
>JBBQZA010000362.1:0-3606 GCA_038208175.1 Burkholderiales bacterium | reverse complement strand
CCGAGCGTGAATACAAAGCCGCCATCCGCCGCACTGAAGTCCACGATCAGCACCTGCCCCGGCGCCAGCGTCAGGCTGGTGGCGCTGGCATAGTTGAAACGGCCGTCCGGGCCGTCGGCCAGACGGGCGCGAAACTGATGCGTTCCGGCCGGTATTTCGAGCCGTCGGTAAACCGTCGCCGCACCGTCCTTGCGCAGGCCGGTGGGCGGCGTGTGGATGCGATGCAGCAGTTTGCCGTCCATCTCCAGTTCCACCTGAACCGCAGCGCGTTCACGCGGGCAGTCCATCTTGTTGCGCATATTGGGCGCCAGCTTGGACAGCTCCGCTGCACTACGCTCGCGACAGGCCTGCATCAGTTGCGCCGAGTGGCTGAACGACAGTTTGATCACCGCTTCGTTGTCGGCGCGCAAGCGGTAGCTGGGTGCCGTCGAGAAATAGCCCAGCAGCGCGGCAAAGGCAGCATAGGCCAGCGCCTGCAGGACGTAGCGCAGTGCGCTGGGCAAAGACCTGTCAGACATCGGATCCTCCCAGTTTCACCATATCGGCATGGCCACTGGTCAGCGGCTTTTGTGGCGCCAGATGGAAAGCATCGGAAAAGCAGTCTTCGCTGGCCATGCCGTGTCTGACGAAAGCCGGTTGCGCTGCTTCGACCATCTGCACCGAGCCGCAGGCATAAACCTGATGGCTGGACAAGTCCGGGAAGTCGGCCAGTATGGCTTCATGCACCAGCCCCGTGCGACCGGTCCAGCCATCTTCCGGCCGGGGCTCCGACAGCACCGGCACGAAGCTGAAATTGGCATGCTCTTTGGCCCAGGTCCGGGCCAGTTCGAAGAGGTAGAAATCAGCAGGTCGGCGCACACCCCAGTAGAGAACCATGCGACGCTGCAATCCGGCATGGAAAGCATGTTCCAGCATGCTCTTGACCGGTGCAAAGCCGGTCGAGCCGGCAACAAAGATGATCGGTTTCGCTATCCCTTCGCGCAAGGTGAAGGCACCCAGCGGACCTTCAAAGTGCAGCATGTCGCCCACCTTCATGCTGGTGAAAACATCGGTCGTGAAACGGCCGCCCGGAACCCGGCGCACATGCAGTTCAATCTCTTCGGCAGCATGCGGCGCCGTGGCAAAGGAGAAGCTGCGTTTGGCGCCATCGGCCAGCAGCACATTGATGTACTGCCCGGCGTGAAAGCGCAACACAGAGCCACCATCCAGGCGCAGGCACAGGCGCATCACGTCGGCACAGAGCGGCTCCAGCCGCGTCACGCGCGCCAGGTACTGCTTCACCGGCGCGGCCTTGAGATTCAAACTCGGGACGTACTCGATCTCGACATCGCCCATGGCCTCGGCGCAGCACAGCAGCGTCTTGCCGGCGGCGCGCTCGGCTGCGCTCAGTACCGATTCCTGATACGGTTGCAGCGCAACCTGGCCATGCAGAACAGTCGCCTTGCAAACGCCACAGCCACCGTTGCGACACTCGAACGGCATCGGCAGACCCTCGCGCAAGCCGGCGTCCAGCAGCGTGTCGCCGACACGCGCCTCAATGATGCGTTCATCCGGATGCACCGCTACGCTCCAGCTCTTTTGCCGACTGCGCAGGCGTGGCGCAAGCCAGGGCAACAGCACCAGCAGCAGCGTCATGGCCGCCACCAGCCACCAGGTTGCGCCCGGTCCCCAGTGTTGAATCAAGGGATAGGCCGTCAGGTAGAACCAGTCGAAATCAATCGTCACCGGCAGCGTCGCCATGTCCACCGGGCCCTGGCTGACAGCCGGCTTGATCAGCGACAGCAGCGTCAGGCTCAGCAGCAGCCCCAGCATCAGGGGACGCGGCGGGTTCGTCCTGGCGCCTGGGACGCGCTGCGTGTGTATCCACAGCAGCGCCAGCAGACTCAGCGGCAGGCCGATATGGATGAAGGACAGCAGCGAAAAAAGACGATCGCTGACGTGTGCGTTGGAGATGAAATTGCGCGTCATGGCGCCGCCGATCAAGGGCAGCACATCGAACCATTCGGTGGTGGTCGTGACGACGTACTGCGCCAGACGGTCCCAGGGCAGCATATAGCCGTTGACACCCGAGGCGTAGGTCAGCCAGAGCAAGGCAACGCCGGACACCCAGGAAAACCAGTGCAGCCCGCGATGGCGGCCAAAAGTGAAATGCCTGATCATGTGCAGCAGCATGCCCAGCACCAGACCATCCGAAGCGTAGCGGTGCAGACTGCGCAGCACGCCGCCGACCCAACGCTGTCCGTGCGTCAAGGCTTCGACCGAGTGGTAGGCAGCAGCCACGCTGGTCTCGAAAAAAGCGTACAGGTACAGACCCGTGACGATCACGACCCAGAGCAGAAAGTAGGTGATGGCGCCGAGGTAGTAGAACGGATTCAGACGTTCGCCAAAAGTGGCACTGAAGAGTTTTTCGAACGCAAGAAACAGCTGTTGGACGGGATTGCGCAAAAGTAAACCGGATAAGTTGACGTCAGGTCGACGCGCGGCGCTTGCGCCTTTGCGTGCGCCATTCGGCGAGAAAGAACCAAAGCATGAAAAGGGCAAAGGTGACACCCCCCGCAACCTCCAGCAGCAGGTCGTATTTGTAGCGGTAGGTGCCGGTCTTGGGGTCATAGACCGTGCACAGCAGGCGCACACGTTCCAGCAAGCCATCGACACGCAAGGTCTGCGCGGCCGGTGCGTTGCGCAGCAACTGCTGCAGCGGCTCGCCAATGAGATCGGGCGTCAGCTCCTCGCCATAGATCTGCCGGTAGATGCGGCCCTGCGCGTCCAGCATGGTGAGCTGCAGAATGTGGTCGAAGCCGGCCGGCGTCGCCAAGAAACTGAAGCCGAAGTCACGCGTCAGCGGCTCGACGACCGAGGCGTGCGGACTCAGGAAATCCCAGTTCGGTGCGTCGATCCGATGCTGCAGCGCAAAGGCTTTCAGCGACTGCGGCGAATCGGCCGGTTGGTTGAAGCCGATGCTGATGACATTAAACTGACCGGTGCCAAAGGCGTCGCGCCCCGCCTCCAGCGCCTTTTGCAGCGAGCGCGTCGTCAGCGGACAGACCTTGAAGCAGCCGCTGTAGATGAAGCTGACCAGCAGCGGCTTGCCGCGGTAGCTCGACAACTTGACGGGTCGGCTGTCGCGGTCCAGCAAGGTGTAGTCGCCGACCGTCTGACCGAGCACCGCCTGACTGAGCTTGAGCGCGGTGGCCTGGTCCAGTCCGAGCGGCGTGCCGCCATCGGCCGACTCTTCACTGGTAGCGGCCAACGCTGTGCCGACAGACAGCAATCCGAGCGACAACACCAGCCAACAAGTGAGAAAGAATCTGCGCACGCCCTTGCCAACAATTCCTTCAGCGCAACAGACTGTCCGCCGTCGCTGCCGCCAGCAACAGGCTGAGCTGAATCAGCGAAGCGAAGAAGGCCCCCATGGCGCTGGCGCGCGACGGCGAGCGCGCCAAGCGGCTGGCCTTGTAGACAAAGTAGCTGCCACCGGCGAAAGCACCGATCAGGTAGATCGGGCCAGCGCCAAACAGACCCGGCAGCAAGGAAGTCAAACCCAGCGCCACGGTGCTCCAGAAGACAACGCGCGCAGCGCGCGGCACCCCCACCACGACCGGCAAC
>JBBQZA010000361.1:0-3654 GCA_038208175.1 Burkholderiales bacterium | reverse complement strand
CTGGTGCGTTCCGGCGTTCTGACTTCGGTTCATGCCTTTGCCACCGACCCCAAGCGCGGCATCTTTATCCTGTTGTTTCTGTCGGTGGTGGTCGGTGGATCGCTGACCCTGTTTGCCTTGCGCGCCGGCAAGGTTCGCGCCGGCGGCGCATTTGGCATCGTGTCGCGCGAGACCTTTCTGCTGGTCAACAACGTGCTGCTGACCACCGCCGCTGCTGCGGTGCTGCTGGGCACGCTGTACCCGCTGATCATTGACTCGCTCAACCTGGGCAAGCTGTCGGTCGGTCCGCCCTACTTCAACTCGGTGTTTGCGCCCATCATGCTGCTGGTCCTGCTGGCGATGGTGTTGGGTACCTACGCCCGCTGGAAAAACGACAGTGTCGCCGAACTGGGCAAGAAGTTGCGCCCAGTCGCCATCCTGTCGGTGTTGCTGGGCTGCAGCGCGCCCCTGTTGGCCGGCACCTGGTCACCGTTGGTAGCACTCAGTTTGACACTGGTGTTCTGGATCGTGCTGGCGTCAGCGCAGCAGATCTACCGTCAACTGAAGGACACCGTCAACCGGAAGATCATACCGTTGTCATTCTGGGGCATGCATCTGGCGCATATCGGCATTGCCATATGCGTGGTCGGTATCACCATGGTCAAGGGCTATGAGACCGAGAAAGACGTGCGCATGACAATTGGCGACACGGTGGAGGTGGCCGGCTACAGCTTCCGCCTGACCGGCATTCGCGAGGAGCAGGGACCGAATTACAACGCCGATGTGGGGGAGGTGGTGGTAAGCCGCAACGGCCAGACGCTCAGAACCCTGCGCCCGGAAAAGCGAACCTATTTCTCCTCCACCATGCCGATGACGGAAACGGCCATTGACAGCAACCTGGTGCGAGATATCTACGTCTCCCTGGGGGAGAGGCTCGAAGGCGGTGGCAGCCCGGCCTGGGCAGTGCGCGTGTACCACAAACCCTTTGTCACCTGGATCTGGTATGGCTGTCTGCTGATGGCCCTGGGCGGCGCCATTGCCGCCATGGACCGGCGTTATCGTCGCAAAAGCCTGGCCAGCAAAGCAGCAAGCACAGCCAAAGGAATGCCAGCATGAACAAGAAGGCACTGATTCCACTCGGAATTTTTGTCGTCCTGGTGGTCTTTCTGGCGATCGGCCTGACGCGCAAACCGCACGAGATTCCGTCACCACTGATCGGCAAGGCGGCGCCGCTGTTCACGGCGCCGCGGTTGCACGCGCCAGAGCAGCAGTTCGCGGCCAAGGACATGCTGGGCCAGGTCTGGCTGCTCAATGTCTGGGCTTCCTGGTGCGTCGCCTGTCGGCAGGAGCATCCGCTATGGATGGAATTCGCCAAAGCCAAGATGCTGCCGCTGATCGGCCTGAACTACAAAGACCAGAGCGCCGACGGCATCAAGTGGCTGGTGCGTCACGGCGATCCGTACGACCTTTCGGTGGCCGACCGCGACGGACGTATCGGCATTGACTTCGGGGTCTATGGCGTGCCCGAGACTTTTCTGATCGACAAGGCCGGCGTCATTCGCTACAAGCAGATTGGACCGGTGACCGAGGAAGCGTTGCGCGACACCATCATTCCACTGATGCGGGAGTTGAAAAAGTGAAGTATTTGCTGGCATTTATTCTGGCGCTGCAATGCGCGCTGTCAAGCTACGCCGCTGAGGCGCCGCTGCTGGCGGAAGACCCGATGGTGGAACAACGTCTGATCGCCATTTCGGAGGAATTGCGCTGCCTGGTCTGTCAAAATGAATCATTGGCGGGCTCGCGCGCCGACCTGGCGCTGGATTTACGGCGCGAACTGCGCACACTGATCAAGGCCAACAAGAGCGATGCCGAAATCATGGAATACATGGTCAGCCGCTATGGTGATTTTGTGCGCTACCGCCCACCGGTCAAGCCGATCACCTGGATGCTCTGGTTCGGCCCGTTCTTGCTGCTGCTCGGCGCCCTCTATTTGTTGCTGCGCATGGTGCGGCGCAGCCAGGCTGGCACGGGCTCGCCGGTGCTCGATCCGGAGCAGCGCAAACGCGCGCAGACTCTTCTTAAAGATACGGAACTTCCCTCATGACAGTTTTCATTTCAATCGCCGTCCTGCTGACATTGGCGTCGCTGGCGTGGCTGGTGCGTCCGCTGCTGTGGCCGGTCGCCGCAGGCGGGGTTTCAAGCGACCGCCTGAATACGTCGATTTATCGCGATCAACTGGAAGCTCTGGAGCGTGATCTGGCGCGTGGCGTCATCAGCGCAGCAGACTGTGAGGCGACGCGCGATGAGTTGCAGTTGCGCCTGCTGGACGACATCGAGGGCACGGCGAGCGTTGCGTCCACAGCCGGCAACAGTTTCTGGACTGCGCGGCGCACCGCCGCGTTGATCGCACTGATCATGCCGCTGGGAGCGATTGGCATGTATTGGTGGCTCGGAACCCCGGCCGCGATCGATCCGGTAGCAACACAAAAAACCAGCAACGATCAGGTCGCGCAAATGATCGACGCGCTGGCAGCCCGCCTGAAGGCCAATCCGGACAATCCCAAGGGCTGGGCCATGCTGGCACGCTCCTACAAAGTTATGGGGCGTCTTGCCGAGGCTGAAGAGGCTTTCTTGAAAGCAGGTGATCTGGTCAACACTGAGCCCGATTTGCTGGTTGACTATGCCGACCTGCTGGCAGTACGGGCCAACAACAACATTGAAGGCAGACCTCTGGACCTGGTCAAAAAGGCGCTCAGCATCAATCCGCAGCACCCGATGGGATTGATGATTTCCGGTGTGGCGGCTTATCGCCGCAATGACTTCGCGTTCGCCGTGCAACAGTGGGAAAAACTGCTGGCGCTGCTGGACCCCGGTTCGCCTGACGCCCAGCAAGTGGAAGCCGACATTGCCGAGGCACGCAGCAAAGGGGGGCTGCCGGCGTCGGCTAAAGCGGCCGGCGGCGCAAACAACTCCGCGGCATCGTCTGATGCCGGCAAACTGCCCGCCGTCGACCCCGCCGCAGCGGGCGCCATGACACCCGAAAAGATCAATCAGATGACTGAGAGTCTGGCTGCACGCCTCAAAGCAAATCCGGATGATCTGGCAGGCTGGGTCCGCCTGGCGCGGGCTTACAAGGCACAGGGGCAGCTGCCTGAAGCGGAACAGGCGTTTGGCAAAGCAGGCAAACTGGTGGACACCGACCCTGATCTGTTGACCCAATTTGCCGACCTGCTGGCCATGCGCACCAGCTCACTGGAAGGGCGTCCGCTGGCACTGGTCAACAAGGCGCTGGCGCTGAAC
This sequence comes from Burkholderiales bacterium, assembly GCA_038208175.1. Taxonomy (GTDB): domain Bacteria; phylum Pseudomonadota; class Gammaproteobacteria; order Burkholderiales; family Burkholderiaceae_C; genus Rhodoferax. Next base: position 375 of record JBBQZA010000361.1, on the reverse strand, counting down.
CCGAAACACCCGGTGGCCCTGATGCTGGCCGGCTCGGCGGCCTATCGGCGCTCCGACTACAAGCAGGCCATCGCACATTGGGAAAAGGTGCTGACGGTGCTGCCCAAAGGCTCAGCGGACGCGGTTCAGGTGGAAGCCGAGATCGCTGATGCCCGCAACAAAGGTGGACTCGGACTCGCGGCCAAACCCTGAGAGCTGCTGGTACCAAGTCGCCTTCGAAAGACAAGAACTGGGGTGACGGTATTGGCAAGCCAGCTAGGTGGGTGGGTGCCTGAGCGAATGTCCACTGCAACGTTGATGGTGGCTTGCCCGGGAGCCTGGGTAGGCAACTCCGCGAATGTCCCCCAGAACAGGCTGCGCCCGTTCTTCGGCCTT
>JBBQZA010000360.1:0-3661 GCA_038208175.1 Burkholderiales bacterium | reverse complement strand
ATAGATCGGGGTGTAGCCCAGTTCCGAGGCCAGCACCTCAGCGTGATTGACGCCCTGGCCCTGATACCGACTCTGCCACTGCAGGTCGTTCATGCACAGGCCGTGAATCATGAGCAGCACTTTGCCGGTGGCTTCGGGCAGGGTCGGCATCTGCTTCCAATCCAGCACCTGACCCCGGTAGCGCAGCGTCATCGCAATAGCCAACGGATTGCGACTGGCCGCCAGGTGGTCGCCCAAGACGCCGTTCAGCACGGCCAGAACCGCTTCGCGCTGCGGTGTTTCCGGCAGTTCTCCGTCTATCTTTTCCAGAACCGGCAGCAACCTGGCAAAGAAGGTCTCCAGCCCTTTCCCTGCGAGTTGCGTGACACCTTGCACCGCCTGGTAAATCAAGCCGGTGAGGCCTCGGGTTCGTCCCGGCCCCTCGCCACCCGGAACGCCCATCGTGCTCCACACCGACTGGTGGACCCCTTCGGCGATACGGGCGACGCCGACTGTGGCTTGGGTCGCCAGCTGCGCTACCGCCCTGAGGTCCGAGGCACGTAGATGCCGCAGCGCATTTCCGGATTTTGGTTTGGGCATGCAGGACGATCTTGCGGGCCTGGCAACTGCGAATTCAAAAACGCTCGTGCGGCGCCAGATAGCGCCACTGCCCTACCGGCAGATTGCCCAGCATCACCTTGCCGATGCGCACACGTTTCAGACCCACCACTTTCAGACCCACCAGTTCGCACATGCGGCGAATCTGGCGCTTCTTTCCTTCGGTCAGCACGACACGCAGTTGCTCCGGGTTTTGCCACGTGACCTTGGCCGACTTCAGCGCCTGACCATCCAGGCTCAGGCCGTGGCGCAACAGGGCCAACCGTTCGGGTGGGAAAAGCGCCTGCACATGGGTGCTGACCGGGTCGCCGTCATTGATCTGCAACAAGCGATCGGGTTGACCATCGGGCTCGCCCAAGCCGGTGTAGCTGACGCGCACCAGGTATTCCTTTTCCATCACCGAGTCTTCACCGATCAACTGGCGCGCGACGCGACCATCCTGCGTCAGCACCAGCAGGCCAATTGAATCAATGTCAAGCCGCCCGGCTGGCACCAGATTTTGCAGTTGCCTGGGATGGAAGAAGAAACGCGCGTTGTCCTCGGCCCAACGATTTTGCGGCTGGATCAGCGTGATGGCCGGCTGATGCCCGTCCTCGGCCTGACCACTGACAATGCCCATCGGCTTGTTGAGCAAAATCGTGACCCGGTTGGCCTGCTCGCCTTGCGCCTGCTTGGTGATTTCGATGCGCACATCGGGCTTGACCTGCATGCCCATGCTCGCCAGGACGCCATCGACCTTGACCCAGCCGCGACCAATCCAGTCGTCCGCCTCGCGCCGAGACGCCAGGCCCAGCTCGGCCATGCGCTTGTTCAGGCGCAGGGTGTCGCTGACCTGGCTGGCGCCTCCAGCGGCCGCCAGCGCCCGGCCCACCGGCGGCGTGGCGCGACGGAATTTGGCGGCAGGTTGGTCGGCGGTCATTTTGTCTAGCGCAACTGATCGAGCAGCGCCAGGATTGGCAGCAACACGCTGGCGCCCAGCTTCCTGGAGCGTTCGCCACTCCAGCCCGCGGCCTCATCCGGCAGGTCGGCGTTGTCCTTGAACGGCATCTCGATGGTGAAAGCCAGGCAATCAAAATTCTGACCGATCCAGTTGGTCGCGAGCGTCATGTTGGCCTCGCCCGGCTTGACGCGCGCATAGCCGTGCTCGGTCTGGAAATCCGGGCAAGTCTGCTGCCAGGCAGTCTTGAAGCTGGCCTCAAGCGCTGCAATGCGGGGTGAATAGCCGGCTGTACCCTCGGTGCCGACACAGAAGTTATAGGGTAGACCTTCGTCGCCATGGGCATCGAGGTTCAGATCGACACCGACCTCCGTCATCTTTTGCCGCACCCAGAAAACTTCGGGCGACTTCTCCAGACTCGGGCTTTGCCATTCGCGGTTCAGGTTGGCGCCGGCCGCATTGGTACGCAGATTGCCGCGCACGGCACCGTCCGGATTCATGTTCGGCAGCACGTAGAAAACACATTTCGAAAGCAGTACGCGCGCCACCGGATCGTCCTCATCCAGCAAGCGCTCCAGAAAGCCTTCGACAAACCATTCGGCCATCGCTTCGCCCGGGTGCTGACGCGCAATCAGCCAGATCTTTCTTCTTTGCACCAGCGCCGTGGCGCTGTCTTCATCGGTGATGCGCAGCAGGGTCATGTCGCGCCCATCCAGGGTTTGACCCAGATGCTCAAGCTGCACATGGTGCGAGGCCGCCGCCGAGCCGATCAGATCCAGATGACGTTCATAGGAAAAAGGCTCGAAGTAGGCGAAGTAGACGCACTGTTTCTCCACAGCGATGTCGGCGGCCATCTGCGTGCCGTCAAAGCGGGTGGCAATCCGGAACCAGTGCTGGCGGTCGTAGCTCGCCACCACCCGGTAGTCCTGCCAACCCTTGGGGTAGGCACTGCTGCCGGCATTCAGAAAGCGCAGCGTCACCGCCAGGCCGGCAGCTCCCTGCAGCGAAAAGTGAAACCACTGGGCAAACTCGCTCGCGCTGTCGCGTCGGATGTTGAGCTGGATGTCAGCGGGGTCAGACTGGCTCAGCACCTCAATGGCGCCGGAATCAAACTGGGTCGAGATATGCAGCGGGGTCATGTAGAAAGTTTGTCCTCTCAAGGGCAGGGGTTGCCGACTGATGGGGTGATTGTAGAAGTGCCAAAAATACTTTCTTTTCTCCACTCAAAACGCGATGTACCGATAATCGACCCATGAGTATCGACGACAAAAACAGTTTCGCCACGCTGGCCCTGAACCCGGCCACGCTGGCCAACCTGAAGCAATTGGGCTATCTGGAAATGACATCGATCCAGGCTGCCAGCCTGCCCACAGCACTGCTGGGCAAGGACCTGATCGCGCAGGCCAAGACCGGCAGCGGCAAGACCGCCGCCTTCGCGCTGGCCCTGCTGGCAAATCTGAACCCGCGCCGCTTTGCGGTACAGGCGCTGGTGTTGTGCCCGACACGTGAACTGGCGGACCAGGTCACGAGCGAGATTCGTCGCTTGGCCCGGGCCGAGGAAAACATCAAGGTTGTCACGCTGTGTGGCGGCGTCGCCTTGCGCGGCCAGCGTGCCTCGCTGGAGCACGGTGCACACATTGTGGTCGGCACGCCGGGGCGCATTCTGGACCATCTGGAGCGCGGCTATCTGACGCTGGAAGCACTCAACACGCTGGTGCTGGACGAAGCCGACCGCATGCTCGACATGGGCTTCTTCGAGGACATGGCCAGGGTGATCGCGCAATGCCCGCAGACACGCCAAACCTTGCTTTTTTCAGCCACCTACCCGCCCGGTATCGAACAGTTGGCGAGCCAGTTCATGCGGCAACCCCAAGTCGTCAAGGTCGAGGCGCAGCACGCCCAGGGCCTGATCGAACAACGCTTTTATGAGGTTACGCGGGAGAACCGGCTGCAAACGGTGGCGCTGTTGCTGAGTCACTTTCGGCCGGCCAGCACGCTGGCGTTTTGCAACACCAAACTGCGCTGCAAGGAACTGGCCGCTTACCTGCAGGCGCAAGGGTTCAGCGCGCTCGCGCTCTATGGCGAACTGGAGCAGCGCGAGCGCGACCAGGTGCTGGCCCAGTTCTC
>JBBQZA010000359.1:0-3668 GCA_038208175.1 Burkholderiales bacterium | reverse complement strand
GGTCGCTGGGGTCTTGCCGACCAGCCAGGGGAGAAGGTCAAGGCGCTGCTGTTTGACGCCAGCGGCATGGACGACAGCAGCCAGTCCGACGCAATTTATACCTTTTTTCACGCTACGGCGCGCTCTGTTCTGCCCTGCGGTCGCGTCTTGATTCTGGGGCGTCCTCCCGAGTCCTGCAAGAGCGCGCGCAAAGCCACCGTGCAACGCGCGCTCGAAGGCCTGACGCGCTCACTGGCGAAAGAATTGAAGAAGGCGATCAGCGTCCAGTTGGTCTATGTGGCGGACGGCGCCGAGGAGCAGATCGAATCGACGCTGCGCTTTCTGCTGTCGCCGCGTTCGGCCTATGTCTCGGCACAAGTCATCCGCATCGGACTGCCAGTCGGCAAGAGCACGGCGCCAGCCGACTGGAACCAGTCCTTGGCCGGCAAGAAGATTCTGGTCACCGGTGCCTCACGCGGCATTGGCGCCTCGATCGCCGAGGTGATGGTGCGCGAAGGTGCCGGCGTCATTTGCCTGGATCTGCCGCCGGCGCAGGCCGAACTCGACGCGATTGCTGCGCGGCTGGGCGCCACGACGCTGGCGCTGGACATCGGCGCCGCGGATGCGCCACAGCAACTGGTGGCTGCGGCCAAGGCGCAGGGCGGCTGGGATGTCGTTGTGCACAACGCCGGCATCACGCGTGACAAGACCATTGCCAACATGAAGGCGCATCTGTGGCAGATGGTGGTCAATGTCAATTTGTCGTCACAGGAGCGCATCAATGAGGCCCTGGTCGAATCCGGTGCGCTGCAGGACGGTGCTCGCATTGTCTGCGTGTCATCGATCTCCGGCATTGCCGGCAATCTGGGGCAAACCAACTACGCCTTGTCCAAGGCCGGCGTCATCGGCATGGTGCAAAGCAGCGCGCCGATCTTTGCCAGGCAGGGGATCACCATCAATGCGGTGGCGCCGGGCTTTATCGAGACCCAGATGACGGCAGCGATTCCGTTTGCGCTGCGTGAAGCCGGTCGTCGCATGAACTCCATGAGTCAGGGCGGTCTGCCGCAGGATGTCGCGGAGGCGATCGCCTGGCTCGCCAGTCCGGCCTCGGCTGGCCTGACCGGCAATGTGGTACGGGTCTGCGGGCAAAGCCTGATCGGCGCTTGAGGCTGCATGAAGACCGTCGAAATCAAGCGGCCGGCGAATGCAGCCGCGATGTATTTCGGGGCGCTGCGGTCCGCCAGCAAGCACGCGGCACCGGTCACGACGCTGCCCGAGGTCTGCTATGTGCGGCCGAGCGTGACACTGGACGCCGCGCACATCGCCCGTTACGCCGGGATCTGCGGTTTCAGCGACGCACATGGCGTGCCGCTGATCTACCCGCAGTTGCTCTCGTTCCCCCTGCTGATGGCCTTCTTTGGCTCGGGCGACTGTCCCTGGCCGGCGCTGGGAACGGTGCATCTGGCGAACCGGATCGTCCAGCACCAGCGCCTGAACGCCGGTGACGCGCTACGGGTCGAAGTGAGCAGCGGTCGGCTGCTGACGCACGAGAAAGGTCAGGTCTTTGAGTTGCTGATCAAGATTTTTCGTGACGACGAACTGGTGTGGCAAGCCACCCAGAGCCTGTTGCGCATCGGCGTTCAGAAGCCGTTCGGTCCGCCCTTCGCCAGCGATCTGGCGAGCGCTGCGCTGCTGTCGCATCAGGCTGATTTTTCTGCGCCGGCATCTATCGGGCGCCGTTACGGCCGAGTCTCGGGAGACCTCAATCCAATCCATTTGTGGGCCTTGTCCGCCAGGTTGTTCGGCTTTCGCCGCGCCATCGCGCACGGGCTGTGGACCCACGCGCGCGCACTGTCAGCGCTGTTGCCGCGTGCCCCGCTGACGCAGGCTGCAAGCACGGTTGATTTCAAGACGCCGCTGTTCCTGCCGGGCCGCGCTTCGCTCTGGACCCAGCATGCCATCCAGGGCTCGCTGGCGCACAGTGTGCTGTTTGAAGTTCGCAATGCCAGCGGCGACAAACCGCATTTGCGTGGGAAACTTGCCTATCAACAAAACTGAGGCCAATCATGAACAGCACCATCCGCCGGGTTGCCATTCTGGGCGGCAACCGCATCCCCTTTGCCCGCTCGAACACGGTTTACTCGCATGCCAGCAACCAGGAGATGCTGACTGCCGCGCTGCAAGGTCTGGTCGACCGTTTCAATCTGCATGGCGAACGCCTGGGCGATGTGGCGGGCGGCGCTGTCATGAAGCATTCGCGCGACTTCAACCTGGTGCGCGAATCGGTTCTGTCGACGACGCTGGCGCACGAGACGCCGGCCTTCGATTTGCAGCAGGCCTGCGGCACCGGCCTGGAAGCGGCGATCGTTGTTGCCAACAAGATTGCCTTGGGCCAGATCGAATGCGGCATCGCCGGCGGCGTCGATACCACTTCGGACGCACCACTCGGGCTCAACGAAAAAATGCGCAAAATCCTGCTCGACGCCATGCGCGCCAAGACTCCGGCGCAACGGCTGGCGGTCCTGTCAAAAATGCGCCCGGCCATGTTGTTCAAACCCTCGGTGCCGCGCAATGATGAGCCGCGCACCGGCTACTCGATGGGCGAGCACGCCGAGCTGATGGCGCGTGAATGGGGCATAGAGCGTGAAGCGCAGGATGCGTTGGCGCTGCGCAGTCACCAGAATCTGGCAAAGGCTTATGACAGCGGCTTCTTTGTCGACCTGATGACGCCGTTCAAGGGCGTCAGCCGGGACAACAATTTGCGCGCCGAGCTCAGCAGCGAGAAGCTGCGTGCGCTCAAACCCGTGTTCGACAAACGGGTGGCACCCGAGCAAGGCACGCTGACGGCCGGCAACTCGACCACATTGACCGATGGTGCTTCGGCTGTGCTGCTGGCCAGCGAAGACTGGGCCCGTGCGCGCAATCTGCCGGTGCTGGCGTACCTGAGCTTCAGCGAAGTGGCGGCAGTGGACTTCTTTGACAAGAAGGAAGGCCTGTTGATGGCGCCGGTCTATGCCGTGTCGCGCATGCTGGATCGCGCTGGATTGAAGTTGCAGGACTTTGATTTCTACGAGATCCATGAAGCCTTTGCGGCCGTCGTCTTGTGCACGCTGAAGGCCTGGGAAGACAAGAAATTCTGCCAGGAACGTCTCGGTTTGAAGAAAGCAATGGGCGCCATCGACCCGGGCAAAATCAATGTCATGGGCAGCTCGCTGGCCACCGGTCATCCGTTTGCCGCTACCGGCGGTCGGCTGGTCGCGACATTGGCCAAGTTATTGGCCAGCAAGGGCTCCGGCCGTGGCCTGATCTCGATCTGCGCCGCCGGTGGTCAGGGCGTGGTTGCGATTCTGGAGCGCTAACCAACTCTTCTGGCCTGGCCTGGCTTGGCTGAAGCTTGGCTGAAGCACTGGTTTCGAACTGCCGAACGTGGCATGATACGCGCCAATTTGACACATTTTCTTTGATGAGCACCGAAAGCACCCTTTCCACTTTCGTCGCAGTTGACGGCGACAACCTTGCCATCCAGGACTGGCCGCTGGACCGCAAACAGCATTTGCGTGGCGTGGTCCTGCTGGTTCATGGGCTGGGTGAACATGCGGGGCGCTACGACCGCGTGGCACACCGGCTCAACGAGTGGGGTTTTGCGGTGCGCGGTCATGATCAGTTTGGCCATGGCGAATCGGGTGGGC
>JBBQZA010000358.1:0-3685 GCA_038208175.1 Burkholderiales bacterium | reverse complement strand
AACTGATCGATGATGGCCTGGCATTCGACCTCATCCCAGGTTTTGTCTGATATTTTGCTGTTTTTCATTGGAGCAAACAAGGGTACCAGAATACTTTAAAAACGTGACATTTCAATGACAGAACAGTGGCGATATTCCGCTACCTCAGGGAAATTCAACTAAATCAGTCGCCAGTCACGCCCATCAAAGTATTCGCACCCAGTTGTCACAACATCGTCAAGGTTTGGCCTGAAGCTTGTTGTCTTGCAACGCTGCACGCAGTTGGGGTAGCAAGGCTTGCATGGCCACGCGACCGGCCTCGATGGCTTGACGCCGTGCACCAAAATCCGAACTGGCGACGCTGGTCAGCGCTGGCCGCACCACCACATCGGCCTGGCGCAACTCGAAGTTGTTGATGCTCTTGCTCATGATGGAAAAGGTTTGCAACAGGATCTGCAGGGTGTCGCTGGCAGTGTTGCTTTCCGGCGGGTCTGAAATGTCAACGGCGATGACCAACTCTGCCCCCATCTGACGGGCGTAGTGCACCGGCACTGGCGCCACCAGTCCGCCATCCACATAATCGCGGCCGACTATCCTGACCGGTAGAAACAGGGCCGGCACAGCGCTGCTGGCACGAACAGCGGTAGCGGTATCGCCACGCTGAAACAGCACACCCTGACCGCTGTTCAGGTCGGTCGCGACAATTCCCAGCGGTAGCGGCATGCTCTCGATCAAGCGCCCATTCACCTGTGTGCTGACGTAGCGCGCCAAAGCATCACCACGCAACATGCCACGACTGAAGATCGGCAAGGTCCAGTCGGTAAACGTTGCCTCCTCCATGGTCTGCGCAAGCTGCTGCAATTGCACGCCGTTCCTGCCACTGGCGTAAAGCGCGGCAACCATGCTGCCGACAGAAGTGCCGACCACCAGCGCGGGACGAATGCCGGCTTCTTCAAGCACTTGAATCACACCAATGTGGGCAAATCCGCGGGCAGCACCACCGCCCAGCGCCAAACCAATTTTGGGTGGCTTTCTGGGAGCGACCTGAACCGCTGGTGCCTCAGGCACGGGGACCGGCACTGGCGCTGTCGCTGTCGCACAGCCGACCAGCAACAGCACAAGCAGCGCTGAACCGGCCGATAACCAGGGAATAACGGAACGCGCCGACTTCAAATCAGCCTGCTGTCACTTCCTGTGCTTCAGGCTTGGCGCGCCCTTCCTTCTTCGGCAGGGGCTGGATGTCGAGCAAGACCTCGGCCTTGTCTTCATGTTGATCATCGATGTCGACCGTCAGCCGTCCGCCCTCGGTGAGACGGCCAAACAGCAATTCATCGGCCAGTGCACGACGAATCGTGTCCTGAATCAGACGCTGCATCGGACGCGCACCCATCAGCGGGTCAAAGCCCTTCTTGGCCAGATGCTTGCGCAGCTTGTCGGTAAAGGTGACCTCCACTTTCTTGTCCGCCAACTGGGCTTCCAGTTGCAACAGAAATTTATCGACCACCCGCATGATGACGATCTCATCGAGTGCCTTGAAACTGACCACGGCGTCGAGCCGGTTGCGGAACTCGGGCGTAAAGAGGCGTTTGATGTCGGCCATTTCGTCACCTATCTGGCGCACATTGGTGAATCCCATGACCGTCTTGTTGAGTGCCTCGGCACCGGCATTGGTCGTCATGATGATGATGACGTTGCGAAAATCAGCCTTGCGACCGTTGTTGTCGGTCAGCGTGCCATGGTCCATTACCTGCAGCAGCACGTTGAAGATATCAGGATGCGCCTTCTCGACTTCATCCAGCAATAGCACACAGTGCGGCTTCTTGGTGACAGCCTCAGTGAGCAAGCCACCCTGGTCAAAGCCGACATAGCCGGGCGGCGCGCCAATCAGGCGGCTAACGGCATGGCGCTCCATGTACTCGCTCATGTCAAAGCGAATCAGCTCAATGCCCATGATGTAGGCCAGCTGCTTGGCAGCCTCCGTCTTGCCGACCCCGGTCGGGCCGCTGAACAAAAACGATCCGATCGGTTTGTCGCCCTTGCCCAGACCGGAGCGCGCCATCTTGACGGCGGAGGCCAGCATGTCGATCGCCTTGTCCTGGCCGAAAACAACGTTCTTCAGGTCACGGTCCAGCGTTTTGAGCTTGCCGCGATCGTCGTTGGACACATTGGCTGGCGGAATGCGGGCAATCTTGGCTACGATTTCCTCGATTTCTGCCTTTCCGATAATCTTTTTGCGCCTGGAGGGAGGCAGAATTCTTTGCGCTGCTCCGGCCTCGTCGATGACGTCGATCGCCTTGTCCGGCAGATGCCGGTCGTTGATATATTTGGCGCTCAAATCGGCTGCCGCTTGCAGGGCGGCAACCGCGTACTTCACATTGTGATGCTCTTCAAAGCGCGTCTTCAGCCCTTTGAGAATTTCAACTGCCTGCTCAATGGTCGGCTCGACCACGTCCACCTTCTGGAAACGGCGCGACAACGCAGCGTCTTTTTCGAAAATGCCACGGTACTCGGTAAAGGTGGTTGCGCCTATGCATTTGAGTGCCCCTGAACTCAAGCCGGGTTTGAGCAGATTGGACGCGTCCAGGGTGCCACCCGATGCCGCACCGGCACCAATCAGGGTGTGAATTTCGTCAATGAACAACACCGCATTCGGTTTGTCTTTCAGGGACTTCAGGACCCCTTTGAGCCGTTGTTCAAAGTCGCCGCGGTATTTGGTACCGGCCAGCAAGGCGCCCATGTCAAGCGAATAGACCACCGCCTCAGCCAGAATTTCCGGCACATCTTTTTGTGTGATGCGCCAGGCCAGGCCCTCGGCAATGGCGGTCTTGCCGACGCCGGCCTCACCGACGAGCAAGGGATTGTTCTTGCGCCGCCGACACAAAATCTGGATAACACGCTCGACTTCGTATTCGCGCCCGATCAGCGGATCGATCTTGCCGTCCCGGGCAAGCTGGTTCAGGTTCTGCGTGTACTGCTCCAGTGGCGACTGTTTCTCGTTTTTCTCTGCGGACGCATCTTCACCTTCGGAGGGGTTCTCGCTTGGTTTGCTGGTTTCGGTCGGATCGTTTTTCTTGATGCCGTGGGCAATGAAGTTGACGACGTCGAGCCGGGTCACGCCCTGCTGATGCAGGTAGTAGACCGCATGCGAATCTTTTTCACCAAAAATCGCGACCAGCACATTGGCGCCGGTAACCTCTTTCTTGCCACTACCAGTCGACTGAACATGCATGATGGCACGCTGAATCACGCGCTGAAAGCCCAGCGTAGGCTGCGTGTCGACGTCGTCGACACCGGCGACCTGAGGCGTGTTGTCCTTGATGAAGTTGGCCAGCGATTTGCGCAAATCCTCGATGTTGGCGGAACAGGCGCGCAGTACTTCGGCGGCACTCGGATTGTCCAGCAGCGCAAGCAGCAGATGCTCTACCGTGATGAACTCGTGACGCTGCTGACGCGCCTCGACAAATGCCATATGCAGGCTGACTTCCAGTTCTTGGGCAATCATGTGATTTCCTTTTTAGCCTCGCTTCGTACTTCCACTGTAATCCGATTTCAATACCAATTCTGCATGCTGTCCTAATCGACCGGTTCGCTGAGGCACTTCAAGGGGTGTCCCGCCTTTGCTGCTGCATCCAGAACCTGATCCACCTTGGTGGCAGCCACATCCCTCGAATAAACGCCACAAACGCCCTTCCCATCCAGATGGATT
>JBBQZA010000357.1:0-3699 GCA_038208175.1 Burkholderiales bacterium | reverse complement strand
GGCAAGGTATGGGATAGCACGATTGCACCGGGACGCAAATCGGCGACCGATCGCGGCAATGTCGTCAACGTGCTGTCCGCTGCCGAATACCAGCGCTGGGAAAAGGCGACCGAAAGCGTGGCGCAGGACTGGATCAAGGATGTCGCGGCAAAGGGCGGTGACAGCAACAAGCTGCTGGAATCGGCCAAGGCCCTGCTGAATCAGTACGACAAGTAGATCGGTGTCGGCCGACCGATATAGGTTAGTAGGCAAGAGCTTGGCAGAACGTAGGCGCCGGTGGCGCTTCCTTGTCGCTCAGTCGATGGATTGTCAGAAAATGACAGCGCTGATCCAATAGGCTATAGCCGCAACGAAGGCGCTGGCGGGAATGGTAAAAATCCATGCCCACACAATAGTGCCGGCCACACCCCAGCGTACCGCACTGGGGCGCCGGGTCGAGCCGACCCCGACAATGGCGCCGGTAATGGTGTGCGTGGTGGACACCGGAATCCCCATCGCGGTCGCCAGAAACAAGGTGATGGCGCCACCGGTTTCGGCGCAAAAACCACCGACCGGCTTCAGTTTGGTGATCTTCTGCCCCATGGTCTTGACGATGCGCCAGCCACCGAACAGGGTGCCGCCGGCGATGGCAACATAGCAGCAAACAACGGTCCACATCGGTGGCAACTTGTCCTCGCCCGCGGCATAGCCGGTGGCAATCAACAACATCCAGATGATGCCAATGGTCTTTTGCGAATCATTGCCTCCATGACCCAGGCTGTAAGCTCCAGCCGAAACAATTTGCAGGCGACGAAACCAGCGATCGACCTTTGACGGCGTGGCGCGTCGGAACAGTTGAGCCACGGCAACGGTCATCAGGGACCCCAGCAGAAAGCCCAGCAAGGGCGAGATAAAAATAAAAAGTACCGTCTTCAGAATGCCGCTGGCCAGCAGGGAGCCAATGCCCGCCTTGGCGGTCACAGCACCCACCAAGCCACCGATCAGGGCATGCGAAGAACTGCTGGGGATGCCATACAACCAGGTGATGACGTTCCAGAAAATGGCGCCGATCAGGGCGCCAAAAATCACATGAACGTCGACTGCACCGGGTTGAACAATGCCTTTGCCCACGGTGGCCGCCACGCTCAGTTGAAAGACAAAGATCGCGACAAAGTTGAAACAGGCGGCAAACAACACCGCTTGCGAGGGCTTGAGCACGCCAGTGGAGACGACGGTGGCAATCGAATTGGCTGCGTCATGAAAACCGTTCATGAAGTCAAAAGCCAGCGCCAGCAGCACCAGCATCACCACCACCCAGAGGCTGACCTGAACTGTGGTCATGACAAGTTCTAAGAGTTTTCGAGGACGATGCCCTCGATCAGGTTGGCGACATCCTCACATTTGTCGGTAATGGTTTCCAGCAACTCGTAAATCGCCTTGAGCTTGATCACTTCCAGCACATCCGGCTGGTCACGAAACAACTTGCTCATGGCCGATCGCATCTCGCGGTCGGCGTCGGACTCCAGGCGGTCGATCTCGTCACAGGTCTTGAGTGCGGCCTCGGCGACGCTGTGGTCGCCGATTTTGTCGAGGAGCGACACCGCGTCTCTCAGGCGTTCGCAGCATTTCACGCTGATGTCCGTCAAGCGCGTGATTTCGTCTGTCATGTGGTGTACGTCATACAAGGCCATGGTTTCAGCCGAATCCTGGATCAAATCCGCCACGTCGTCCATGGTGTTGATCAGGCCGTGAATCTGATCGCGGTCAATCGGCGTGATGAAGGTCTTGTGCAGCCGACGGTTCACTTCTTGCGTAATTCGATCCGCTGCCCGTTCGGCGTTATCCACTTCCCGGTTGTATTTCTCGCGAATCTGGACATCGTTGTAGTTTGCCACCAGTTGCGAAAACGAGTGCGCCGCTTCCACGATGCGATCTGCGTGCTGGTTGAACAACTCGAAGAAATTGCCGTCGCGTGGCAAGAGCTTGCTGAAAAACATCAATCACCCCAGTCGAAAATAATCGTGGCGGGCAGGGAACTGCAGCCGCAGCGAGTTTAGCTTTAATAAGCGCTGCGGGTCTCTGGCAGCAGGGTGTACCATTCTCAGCTTCCATTTTTTTATCTCATGTTCAAGGTTACTCTGCCGTGATCCCGATTTCATCCAGTCTGCCGCCCGATGTGCTCGAGATGGGTTTTCGCCTGCTGATGGCCGTCGTTGCTGGCTCCCTGGTCGGTCTGGAGCGCTATCAGCGCGGACATCCGGCCGGCATGCGCACCTTCGCGCTGGTGTGCCTGACTTCAGCGCTGCTTACGGTCCCGCTGAGTTCAGGACCTTATTCGTATTTGATGGGCATGTCGGACAACGGTGGCAGCCGGGTCGTTCAGGGCATCCTGGCCGGCATCGGCTTCATTGGTGCCGGCGTCATTGTCCGGGACGGGCTTTCGGTTCGAGGGCTGACTTCGGCCGCTTGCATGTGGGCCGTCGCTGCGATCGGAATTCTGATAGGCACCGGCGAAACATGGCTTGGATTCATTGGTGCCGTTCTGGTTTTGCTGGTCCTGATCACGTTTCGCTGGGTGGACAATTTTATTCCGCGCCGCTCCTATGCCATTGTGCACGCCAGGTTCTCCAAAGAGGCTGTGCCGGACGAGAATGCGCTTTTTGTGCGGCTCGAAAGCTTTGGCTTCAAGGTCTTGTCGGTGGCCTTCAAGGGCGTCAAGAGCGGAGCACTCGAAATCCGCGCCAGCGTGTGGGTGACGGGCCAGGCCGCGGCCGATGCGCGTGCGCGGCTGGCGCTCGATTTTCAGGCTGATCACCGGGTCGTCGATTTTTCAGTGGAACCGGCTTCGTTGGAATGATGTCACAACGCCTGGCCCCAGCCCTCCTCCTCGTTCCCGGCCCGGTTGCCGCTGCCACTCTCCCTTCAAGCTGTCCAGACCGCACCGGAGTGCCAGTTCGTCACCCAGGCAACCAGGTCGTTGGCCGGCATCGGCGGCGCGATGCCAAAGCCCTGCGCGATCTCACAGCCCAGTGACAACAGCAAATTCCCGTGCGCTGCAGTCTCCACGCCTTCGGCAATCACCTCGCGATGGAAGGCTCGGGCCAAGCCGATAATGCCTTCAACAATGGCCAGGTCATCTGAGTCGTTGATCATGTCGCGCACAAAGCTGCGGTCGATTTTGAGGATGTCGGCCGGCAGGCGTCGAAGATATGTGAGCGAGGAGTAACCGGTGCCAAAGTCGTCCAACGCAAAGCGTACCCCCAGCGCCTGGCAGGCGGATACGACCTCTGAAACTTCGCTTATGTTTTCCAGTGCACTGGTTTCCAGCACTTCCAGTTCCAGGCAGCTCGGCGGAATGTCGGGGTAGGCAAGCAGCAGCGCTGCAAGGCGTGTGGCAAAGTTACCCTCCTGCAACTGACGGGCACTGATGTTGACGCTCACCGGAATGACCAGCCCGGCGGCACGCCACTGTGTCATTTGGGTCAACGCCGTGACGATCACCCACTCGCCTAACTCGACACTGATCGGGTGGTTCTCGATAAGGGGCAAAAAAGTAAACGGTGCCAGCAGACCGCGCACCGGGTGTTGCCAACGAATCAGCGCTTCGGCACCCGTCACCTGGCCACTGGTCATGTTTACTTTGGGTTGGTAATACAGGACAAACTCTTTGTTGTCCAAGGCATTACGAACCTGCTCCAGGCTTTCATGGCGGGTTTGAAT
>JBBQZA010000356.1:0-3725 GCA_038208175.1 Burkholderiales bacterium | reverse complement strand
TCAGATCGCAATCCGGTTGCGTGCTGTAACCCTGAAAATTGCGATGCAGACGGCCTTGCTGCTTGGCAATCGCCAATGGGTCAGTAGGAAGCGCAAAGTGATCCATTCCCACATAGACATAACCGGCGCCCATGAAAGCCGCCATGGAACGCGCCAGCATCGCCACTTTGGCGGCTGCAGTGGGTATTTGATCGGTGGCTATTCTGCGCTGCGGCTTGAATCGCTCGGGCAAATGGGCGTAAGCGTAGAGGGCGATCCGCTCCGGCCGCAATTGCACCACCTGCGCCAACGTGCGGTCAAATGACTCCGGGCTTTGCAGCGGCAGACCATAAATCAGATCGACATTGATGGAGTCGAAATTCCTCTTTCGGGCCGCTGCAACCAGCGCGAACACCTGCTCTGCCGGTTGCACACGGTTAACCGATTTCTGTACCGCCAGATCAAAATCCTGCACACCAAAGCTCAGTCGGTTAAAACCCAGGTCGACCAGCGTATCCAGCCTTGAGGCATCAATCGTGCGCGGATCAACCTCAATCGAGTACTCACCGCCGGGAACCAGGGCAAAACTGCGTCGTAACATCGTCATCAATTCATGCAGTTCAGCGTCCGACATGAAGGTGGGAGAGCCACCGCCAAAATGCAATTGCGTCACAGCTTGTCCCGCACCCAGTCGCTCGATGTGCAGGTCCACTTCACGACTGAGATAGCTCAGATAGGGGGCCGCCCGGTCATGATGCTTGGTAATGATTTTGTTGCAGGCACAGTAGTAGCACAGGGATTCGCAAAACGGAATATGCACGTAGAGTGACAAAGGCTGCGCCTTGAGCGCGGCGGCAGTTCGACGCAGCGCCAAGGCCTGTGTGTAATCTTCGGCTGAAAATGTTTCAACGAAACGGTCCGCTGTGGGATAAGAGGTATAGCGTGGCCCCGACACATCAAATCGACGCAACAGATCTTCGGAAATGGGTTCAGCTTCTGCTGCATTCATGGGTACTCCTTGGCAAGACTGTCGAATATGCCTTAAAAACAAAAAACATTCTTGACACCAGTCAAAATCCGTAGGTTTTGAAGACCCCAAAATTTGACCGATATCACGATCTCCAACAATTTAATGCCAAAATGGGGGGCATGAATCCTCAAACCATCAAAGTAGCCTGCTCGAACTGTAACCTGCGGGAACTCTGCATGCCGGTTGACCTGAGCGCGGAAGAACTTGATCGGATTGATGACCTGGTGGGTGCAAGGCGCAAAATCAAACGTGGTACAACTCTTTTTCGCAACGGTGAAAAATTTACCAGTCTGTATGCCATTCGAACCGGGTTTTTCAAGACCAGTGTGGCTTCCGAGGATGGTCGGGATCAGGTGACGGGATTTCAAATGGCTGGTGAAATGGTGGGACTTGACGGCATTGTCAATGATCATCATACCTGTGACGCCGTGGCTCTGGAAGACGCCGAAGTCTGTGTCATGCCGTTTGATCGAATTGAAGAATTTTCCCGCGAAGTGAACTCGCTGCAACACCACATTCACAAGATCATGAGTCGCGAAATTGTGCGGGAGCACGGCGTCATGTTGTTGCTCGGCAGCATGCGCGCGGAGGAACGCCTGGCGACATTCCTGTTGAACCTGGTGCAGCGACTGCACACCCGCGGGTTCTCCAAGTCGGAGTTGGTACTTCGAATGACGCGCGAAGAAATTGGCAGTTTCCTGGGTTTGAAACTTGAGACTGTGAGCCGGACGTTTTCAAGATTTGTCGAAGACGGGATCGTTGAAGTGAAGCAACGCCATGTACGCATTTTGAGTCCGGCGGCGCTGCGTGACATTGTCAACCCCAGGGCCCAGATCTGAGCTTTCGGGGCTAACTAGCAACCCTCCTTTTTGGGGCAACCGATTGGGCGTTCAGTGGCAGGAAGCGGACAACGATTGACTTCAAACGGAGACATCGCCAGCAAGGTGGTCAATCCGCTTGACAACATTGTGATGCTCCAGAAAATAAAGAAACTCAGGGTATAAACACCTTGCCTGGATAGTTCCAGAGCCTGGCCGAACCAGCGCAGGTCTTGCGGGTCGACCATCGCAAAAACCAGAACTTCAAGAACGCCCGCCATCAAGAAAGCCGGCCAGGCGATCCACATCAATCGCTGTGACAACATGGTTCTATCTCCTTGCAAATAAGGGCGCGATGCGCTTCAAGGCTTGCTGACAGGAGCAGCGTCAGGTATGACACCCGTTGCAGCGTGATTTCGCGCTTGAAGCGCTGGCGCCAGGCTGGCAGCATTTTCAAGTGTCCGGTTGATTTCAATGCCCTTTTGGTAATAGTCCTCGCTCAGAACCGGGTCCGGTCTGCTGGCGGCAATGTAGAAGGTGACACAACTGGCTATGACCACAATCGCCGGTCCGGACAGGACCAGCCAGACATGGCCAAATTTCCACCACGCAACGTTCTTATCAGAAGTGTTGTCTTTCATTAAAAACCTTTATCTTGGAACCATAAAAACCGACTTTTCCCTGACATGACCAGGAGAATCGAGCGCTTCAATCTCGAAGTGAATCGTGTGCGAGCCCGGCTCTGCACCGGTCAGCGGCAACTCTGCCCGGACCGCCACCCAGCGCGATTGGGTCGATTCGACCGTGACGCTGTCCTGCGAACTGACCACCAGTCCCGCCAGCCCGCTGACCGTGATTCTGTAGCGCTGCGCCGATTCTGTGGCGTTCATGATCTGCAGCCGGTAGACGTTCTCGATGCTTTGCGCCACGACTCTTGCCAGGCCACGATCGCGCACCACGTCGACCTTGAAGGGCGTGCGCAAGCTCAGGCTGATCAGCATCGCCAGGATGATGCCACCCAGGACGCTGGTATAGATCAGGACCCTGGGTCTGAGCACATGGCGCAGCATCTGCTTCTGGCTCCAGCCCTGGTTGACGGCGTTGTCGGTGGAGTATTTGATCAGACCACGCGTATAGCCCATCCGGTCCATCACGGTGTCGCAGACGTCGACGCAGGCGCCGCAGCCTATGCATTCGTATTGCAGGCCTTTGCGGATGTCAATGCCGGTCGGGCAGACTTGCACGCACAGGCTGCAGTCGACACAGGCTCCAAGTTGCAGCGCTTGTGCATCGGCTTTGCGCGAGCGTGCTCCGCGAGGCTCTCCACGCTTTGTATCGTAGGTGACGATCAGGGTGTCTTTGTCGAACATGGCGCTATGGAAGCGCGCATACGGGCACATGTGCTTGCAGACCTGCTCGCGCATGAAGCCGGCGTTGCCGTAGGTGGCAAAGCCGTAGAAGAAGACCCAAAAGGTTTCCCAGGGGCCCAGGTCAAAGCGTATGAATTCGCCGCCGAGTTCCTTGATCGGGGTGAAGTAGCCGACAAAGGTAAAGCCGGTCCATAGCGCCAGGGCCAGCCAGAGCAGGTGTTTGGTGCTTTTGCGAGCTGTTTTTTCTGCACTCCAGGGCTGTGCGTCGCGGCGCATGCGCGCCGAGCGGTCACCTTCAACCTTTTTCTCAATCCACAGGAAGATTTCGGTATAGACTGTTTGTGGGCAGGCAAAGCCGCACCACAGGCGTCCGGCCACCGCTGTGAAGAGGAACAGCGAGAGCGCCGAGATCACCATCAGGCCGGTGAGGTAGATGAAGTCCTGCGGGTACAGGACCAAGCCGAAGATGTAAAAGCGCCGCGCGCCCAGGTCGAACAGCACCGCTTGCCGCGCGTTCCATTGCAACCA
>JBBQZA010000355.1:0-3773 GCA_038208175.1 Burkholderiales bacterium | reverse complement strand
GGTGACACGCCGCAAGACGTTGGCATGCTGGGTCAGTTCTCGGTAGCTGCTGTGCTGGCGGCTGAAGCCGAAAGGCGCAAGTTGAGCCGCGGCAAGCGCCAGCGGCAAAGCTCGTTCTCAGCATTCCTCGCGGAGTGGCTTAAAACCATGGGCGTGATTCACAGTTTCAAGGTAGAACCTGTGGCGGCAGGCCGGAAAGAGTACGAAGTGCTTCTGCGAACTCATGCAGATTCGCCCGAAGTCAAGCTTACGGATGTCGGGTTTGGTGTTTCGCAGGTGTTGCCCGCGTTGGTAGAGGCGTTCTATGCGCCGAAAAACTCCACCGTCTGGATGGAACAACCAGAAATTCACTTGCATCCGCAAGTGCAAGCCCACTTGGCCGATGCGTTCATTTGTGCGGTGCAGGCGTGGGAAGGCGGTCAACCGCGGAACGTGCAATTGATAGTGGAAAGCCATTCAGAGCACTTCTTAAACCGATTGCAACGCCGAGTGGCTGAAGGACTCATTGCCCCGTCAGATATTGCCATTTACTTTGCAGCGCGTTCCGGCAAATCCGCTGAGCTGGAGCCGTTACAGCTTGATCTGTATGGCAACATACAGAACTGGCCAGACAACTTTTTTGGTGACGAGATGGCCGATGCGGTGGCCCGCACCAACGCCGCCATGAAAACCAAAATTGCCGAGCGGGCCAGGAGCGCTGCATGACCCCGGTGGTGGTCGACACCAATGTAATTAATGTTGCCAATGACACCCATCCCGACGTTTCTCCGGAGTGTGTTCTTGAGTGTGTTAAGCGCTTGGATGATTTGAAACGCGGTGGCTCGATAGCGATAGATGATGCTTATCGTATCTTGGGCGAGTACATGCATAAGACCAACCCCAAGAAGGGGCAAGGTGTGGGCGACGGTTTTGTCAAATGGTTGCTGACCAAGTTGGGGGACACCAAGCGAGTTCATCTGGTGCCACTGACAGAGTTCGCAGGAGAACGTTTTGCTGAGTTTCCGGATCCGGTATTGGAGGATGTTTTTGATCCGTCTGACCGGAAGTTTGTGGCTGTCGCGAATGCACACCCATCCAACCCCCATATTTGGCAGGCTGCTGATTCCAAATGGCTGGACTGGTGGCCTGAGCTCAAGGCCAATGGTGTAATCGTCGAGTTCCTCAGTGCGGACGACGTTTGCAGGTTCTATAAGAAGAAGTTTCCAAGAAAGCCCGTGCCAGCTTTGCCATGACCGCCTTTTTTCGCTTCCCTCACATCCCCCACATTGCCTGGTTGGCTGCTGGCGAGCCGCGAGACGACAAGCTGCTGTCACTCTCCGAGGCCACAGAGCTCTTGACGGGTGAGGTGGTCGTGGAGGAAAAGCTGGACGGCGCTAACTTGGGGTTTTCTCTGTCGCTGGACGGCCGGTTACGCGCTCAAAACCGCGGGCAATACCTGGAGCCACCATATCGCGGGCAGTTTGCGCGACTTGGCCAGTGGTTAGCGGTGCATGAAGACAAACTGTTTGATGCCTTGGGCACGCACTTAGTGGCATTCGGCGAGTGGTGCGCGGCGCGCCATTCGCTGGCGTACGTGGCTTTGCCAGACCTGTGGTTGCTGTTTGACGTGTACGACGGTGATGAGGACAAATTCTGGAGTACCTCGCGTAGGAATGCATGGGCGACTGATCTGGGAATAGCCATGGTGCCTCAACTGCACCGCGGTCGTGTCGGGCTGCCGCAACTTAAAGAATGGGTGCAGACCCGGCAAAGTCAATTTCGCCCTGGCCACTTGGAGGGACTGGTCATTCGCCGAGAAGTTGGTGACTGGCTGGATTACCGGGCCAAGCTGGTACGGGCCGACTTTACGCAAAGCATTGAGGGCCACTGGCGCGGTCGGACGCTGGAGTGGAATCAGCTTGCTTCACGCGCCACTGCCCGAGGATCGTAACCAGCATCACCAAGGGCGACTTGCGAGGATCGCGGACATTCGGTTTTGCGACTGGGCTGACCTGACTGCTGCCCGACATTCAGCAGCGGAAGGTGGCGGGCAGCACCGGACTGCAATGTAGGCATTGGACGCGCCTATAGTTATGCAATTGCAGACAATCGCTCTCAATTCAATATGCCCGGATATATCGACCCCAGCGTCATCAGCGCTTCGCCTTGGTCAGGGCCAGATTCCACATGGCTATCAACTGCTCATATTCTTCGGTCGCCACTTGCAAGT
Source organism: Burkholderiales bacterium (assembly GCA_038208175.1). Lineage (GTDB taxonomy): Bacteria > Pseudomonadota > Gammaproteobacteria > Burkholderiales > Burkholderiaceae_C > Rhodoferax. The sequence goes on along the minus strand of JBBQZA010000355.1, from coordinate 1,564 downwards.
TCAGCGGGAACACTTTCAGACTGCCGAGATCGGGCATGCTGGTCAGCTTGGAAACAGCAATGTCGGAACGTGTGGGGCGCCGAAAATTCTCCACCAGCAGCATTTCCTGCGCTGGCTTGCCGAGCAGCACGTCGTAAAACTGTCTGGCGGCAGCAGCGTTTTTGGCCCCTTTGATGATGAACATACCCTCTGCACCCAGGTAAGTGCCCTCGGAGGGGTAGACCAGCTTGATCTCTTTCTGGCCGCCGACCACAAACTCGTAGGCTGAAGACTCGATCGTGATGCCGACCGGGTACTCCCCGGCAGCCACGCTCTTGTAGACCGTTCCCGAGCTTTGCACCACGACCGCGTTGGCGGCGATTTTCTCCAGACCCTCGCGGCCGAACTGCTTGAGCAGGCCATAGATCTGGATAAAGGCGGTGCCCGATTTGGACGGGTCGGTGATCACCACTTTGCCCTTCCACTCGGGCTTCATCAGATCCGACCAGGTCTTGGGCATGGCCAGGCCCTTGAGTTGCTTGTCGTTGACCATCAGCACCATCACATGCACGTTGACGCCGATGTAGCGGCCCTTGGCATCATGGAATTGCGGTGCGATGGCCTTGGCTTCGGGCGACTGGTAGGGTTCCATGATGTCGGGGAAAGCGGCCAGCGTGCCGACGCCGCCGCTCCAGAACAGATCGCCGCCGGGGTTGGCGGCTTCAGCCTGGATGCGCTTCATCAGCGTGCCTGAGCCGCCGGTGACTGACTTCACCTGCAGGCTGGCATGCATCTTCTTTGCTGCAGCAACCGCATTGCCGATAGCCTCCGGGTTGTTGGAGGAATACAGCACCACCGTCTGTGCAGCGACCGTCCAGGCGGCACAACTTAGAGCCAACGCCGCCAGCCAACGCAAATTTGTGTTCATGGTCTCGCCTTTCAATATCATTTCACCGAAAACAGATTGATCTTCAAGAACTTCGTCGCCAGGCCCACCGGTACCAGGATCAGCGTGACCAGCACCGCACCATAAGCCGATGCCAGCCCCAGGCGACCGGTGTCCACCAGGCGGTAGATCGAGATCGGCAACGTTTCCAGACCGCCAGAGTACACCACAATGCTGGCGGACAATTCGGAAATGGAGGTTGCCCACATCAGGATGGCGGCCGACAGCATGCTGGTCTTCATCACCGGCAGCACCACTTTGAAGAAGGTCATCAAGGGGCTGACGCCCAGGCTGATCGACGCCTCTTCGATCGAACTGGAAATGTTGTACAGCACCGAAGACGCATTGCGTACGCCAAAGGGTAAACGCCGCACGGTGTAAACCACCACCATGATGGCAGACGTGCCGGTGATCACCAGCGGTCCGCTGTTGAATGTCTGCACCAGCGCAATGCCCAGCACGGTGCCTGAAATGGTCAGCGGCAATACCACCACATAGTCCAGTAGGCCCGATAGCGCCGACTTCTTCTTTACGACCAGATAGCTCAGCAGCAGGGCCAGTGCCGTGCCCAACACGGTGGCGCAGCCGGCGAATAGCATCGAATTGAGGATCGGTTCGGGCGCCAACGACAAGGCGCGC
>JBBQZA010000354.1:0-3797 GCA_038208175.1 Burkholderiales bacterium | reverse complement strand
GCCGCCACCACCGCAAAGCCGCGGCCTTGCTCGCCGGCGCGCGCTGCTTCCACCGCCGCATTGAGCGCCAGGATGTTGGTCTGAAAGGCGATGCCATCGATCACACCAATGATGTCAACGATCTTCCTGGACGAGGTGTTGATGGCCCCCATGGTGTCGACCACCAGCGAGACCACATTGCCGCCCTTGACCGCAACTTCGGAAGCGGAAACAGCAAGTTGGTTCGCCTGCTGCGCGTTATCGGCATTTTGCTTGACGGTGGAGGTGAGCTCTTCCATCGAGGCCGCGGTCTGCTCAAGCGCGCTGGCCTGCTCTTCGGTGCGTGAGGACAGGTCCATGTTGCCCGCTGCGATCTGACTTGACGCCGTCGCGATGGTGTCGATCCCCTGGCGCACTTCTCCCACTACTTTGGCCAGGCTGGCGCGCATGCTCTTCATCGCGAACAGCAGGCTGGTCTCATCCCCTGGAGGAGTCTTGACGTCAACCGTGAGGTCACCGGCAGCGATGCTCTTGGCAATACCGGCAGCGTAGTTCGGTTCTCCGCCGAGTTGCTTCATCACATCTCTGGTCAGCCAAAAAGTGATGCTGCCGCCCAGAACAATCGCCACTAATGCCAGCATCAGGCTGACCGTCAGCATCTGTTGCGTGAAACTGCGCAGCTCTACCGCGGTGCTTTTTGCGTCGGCACTTTTCGCCTTGATGAACACATTCAAAAGCGTCTTCATTTCGCGCCAGACCGGTGTTTCTTCCACATTCAGGACCGTGATTGCGTCGCCCTGACTCCCGTCAGCGAGCTGGGTGATTTTGGCTTGAAGCAAAACCTGCTGTTCGCGCAATCGGCCGATCTCCTGCAAAGTTTTCAGGGTTGGGGCATCCGATCCGGCAAGCGCTAGCGCGGTTTGGTGAGAGGCCTTGAATTCGCTGCTGGCAGCATTCAGATTCTCATACGCCTTTTTGTTGGCAGGATCGAGCACGATGTTGCGCAATGCCTGTCCCATCTGCAGCCCCTGCGCATACAGATCGGTCCCGGCCTGCAACAATGCCTGATCTTTCTGAAGGAAATTCTCGAACTGGTTCTTTACATTCTGCATACCCATCAACGCAACGCCGATTGCCAAGGTAAAGCAGGCAAATACCAGCGCCATGACGGAGATCATCTTGGTTCTAAGTTTCATGTGAATCTTTCAGGGAATAGGCAAGCAGGGATACTCATTTCCAGCTAGCCAAAATCTGTCGTGTTCTTACGCCGCCATCTTTTCAATCAGGCCCATTTCCGCACTCGACATCAGGCGCTCGATGTCCACCAGAATCAGCATGCGCTGGTCCAGCGTGCCCAGGCCGATCAGGTAATCGGTGTCCAGCACCGAACTCATCTGCGGCGCCGCCTTGACCTGCTCGGGCTTCAAGGTGATCACATCCGAGACGCTGTCCACCACGATGCCCATGACGCGGCTGCCTATGGTCAAGATGATGACCACCGTAAACTGGTCGTAGGTCGGCGTGCCCAGATTGAACTTGATGCGCATGTCGATGATCGGCACGATGATCCCGCGCAGGTTCACCACGCCCTTGATGTGCTCGGGCGCGTTGGCGATATGCGTGACCGCGTCGTAACTGCGCAGCTCCTGCACTTTCTGGATGTCAATGCCGTACTCCTCCTGACCCAGCGTGAAGGCCAGAACTTCCAGGGCCTTGGCGCCAGCAGCGCCCTCGGGCGCCGCGCCGGAGCTTGCTGGAATGGTGGTGTTGCTTGTCGCCTGCATGCGCACTCCTTGCACAGTTAAAACTCTTCCCAGTTACCTGACCCGCTGGACGTTGCAGCTGCAAGCAGCCTGGGCGGCACGGCCTCAACAGCGGGTTTGCGCTGCGCCGCAGCAATGGCCTGTCTGGCCGGTGCGGCTTGTTTCGGGGCAGCGCGTTGCGCCGTGCTTGCGATGCGCTTGGGTGCTGGTGCGTAGTTGAGCTGCCCGTCGTCAAGCTTGAACACGCTGACCACCTGCGACAGCCCACCGGCCTGCTCCTGCAGCGACGCCGAGGCCGCCGCCGCTTCTTCCACCAGTGCCGCGTTTTGCTGCGTTACCTGGTCCATCTGCGTGATCGCCTGATTGATCTGCTCCAGCCCCGAGGTCTGCTCGCGGCTCGCCGCCGCAATCTCGGCCATGATGTCGGTGACGCGCTTGACGCTGCTCACGATCTCTTCCATGGTCTTGCCGGCGTTGGCCACCTGCTGGCTACCCTCGCCAACTTTTTCGACCGAATCGTTGATCAATGTCTTGATCTCCTTGGCCGCCGCCGCCGAGCGCTGCGCCAGGTTCCTGACTTCGGCCGCCACCACCGCAAAGCCCCGACCCTGCTCACCGGCGCGCGCCGCTTCCACCGCCGCGTTGAGCGCCAGGATGTTGGTCTGAAAGGCGATGCCGTCGATCACACCAATGATGTCGACGATCTTCTTCGACGAGGTGTTGATCGCGCCCATCGTTTGCACCACCTGCGAGACGACGCTGCCGCCCTTGAGCGCTACTTCCGAGGCCGATACCGCCAGCTGGTTGGCCTGGCGCGCGTTGTCGGCGTTTTGCTTGACGGTCGAGGTGAGCTCTTCCATCGTGGCTGCCGTCTGCTCCAGTGCGCTGGCCTGCTCTTCGGTGCGTGAGGACAGGTCCATGTTGCCGGCAGCGATCTGGCTTGATGCGGTAGCAATGGTGTCGGTCCCCTGACGAACTTCTCCCACTACCTTGGCCAGACTGTCGTTCATGTCCTTGAGTGCCTGCAGCAATTGGCCTGTTTCGTCTGTCGTCGCTACTTCGATCCGGCTGTTTAAATCTCCGGTCGCAACCGTCTCAGCCACTTTGACGGCTTGCCTTAGGGGTCGGGTGATGCCTACCGTTAGCCACCAGGCCAGCAGACTTCCCGTCACCAGGGCGATAACTGTCAGCGACAGCAAAGCGATAAGCCCGGACTGGTATGTCGCTGCGATAGAGGCAACCGACTTGTCGATATTGGTTTTCTGGTGGCTCACCATGTTTTTGATGGTGGTGTCGTACGCTTCCAGTGCTGGCACCAGCTTCGTATCCACCAACTGGAGGGCCTGCGCATTCTGACCATCGGCCTTGAGTTTCAGGGCAGCGACCCGAAAACCAATGTATGCGGCTCTCTTGCTTACACTTTCCTCATACAAGGCCTTTTCCTCGGGCGTATTCAGCATACCAAGGAGTTTTGCTGAGAGTTCGGTAATGGTCAGACTGGTCTTTGCGATGCCACTCTGGAAACTCTTTTGATCTTCCGAATCGGTACTCTTGACCAGTGCAAATGTCCGTACGCTGTTGGTACTTGTTGCCACCAGCCAATCTGCTGCAATACGTTCCTTGACCAAGGCCTCTTTGGCCAGCTTCTCAGTAGCGCCACCCACCTCATGGAGTCGCCACATGCCGTGCGCGGCAGTAAAACTCAGGAGCGACAGCACCAATGCAAAGCCCAAACCCAGACGGGTGCCAATTTTCAAATTTTTGATATTCATATTCGTGTCTGCCTGCTTCCAAATAACGGTCACCTAAAGGACGGTCCGATACGTACTTACTCACGCCGCCATCTTTTCAATCAGGCCCATTTCGGCGCTCGACATCAGTCGTTCGATATCGATCAGGATCAGCATGCGCTCATCCAGCGTGCCCAGGCCGATCAGGTAGTCAGTGTCGAGCGCAGAACCTATCTCCGGCGCCGCCTTGACCTGGTCGGCCGTCAACGTGATCACATCCGAGACGCTGTCCACCACGATGCCCATGATCCGGCTGCCAATGGTC
>JBBQZA010000353.1:0-3801 GCA_038208175.1 Burkholderiales bacterium | reverse complement strand
GGTCGTCCAGCAGTCTGGCGCGTGTTTTCCGACAAAAAACTCAATGACGAAGGCAAGACGGTTTTCACTGGCTTCAAGGAATGGAAAAGTGTTTTGGAACGTCTAGCCGTGCTCAAAATCGGCTTTCGCACCAAATTCAAATTGAGTAGCGGTACGCCACACGCTCGCGTTGAAGACCGGCATGTCCTGGCTTATCCGGTCACCAATCACGGCCTGGCAGGTCTACCCAATGCGCGCCTGGCCAGCCAAATGCGATTCAAAGTCGCCAAAAGCAAAGAAGGTCAGTATTTCGGGTTGATCACTCATTTGCCCTGTGCCATGCCACAAGCTTTTTTTAAGCCCGGCAATGTTCACCAGCCTGAAATCAAGCATCAAATCGAAGTCTGGCAACAGGTACACGACTTTCTGAACGCGCAGCAACCTGCAACCCAGATCACTCGAATTCGCAAGGGCTGACCTCATGACCGACTACACCAAAAAACTCGCAGCCTGGCTGCATGACCCAGCTGAAAAACAATTGGTCCTGATGCGCGACCGTGAAGGGCACGAAAGCGGCACCTCGCGCCGCCTGCGCCAGGCGCTGGACATTTCAACGAAAGAATTTGACAAGCGCGCCGACTGGTTGGCCGCCGCTGCCGACCGCCCCAGTTGGCCGCGTGGCGATGACGCGCGCCGCTACCCGCAGTTTGAAGCTGTCCGCTTTACTAAAGAGGCCGAGCTGATTCACCCGTTGTCAGGCGCGCGCCTGAAACCGGGTTCACTTGATCTGGATATCGGCGTCGAGCAAATCAAATTCGTCAGTCAAAAGCACTTCGAAAGCCTGATTCAAGGCGATGACGACCGCAAGACCTTTCTGGCCTTCTGGCGCTTCGGCCCCGAAGCCGGACACGATGCCGACCAACTGGGCGTGCTATGGCCCATGCTGCCGGCTGATTCCCGAGTGCCGGATCACAGCATCTGGTCGCATGTGGACACGGTCTCCGCGATTCACACCGCACTGACGGGCGACGAGCAAGGAGAGGACCAGCCCGCGCTGCTGCTCATGAGCTTCGGCCCGGTGCAGGGTTTCATCGGCCAGGCGCGCTCCACGTCGGACCTGTGGGCTGGCTCACATCTGCTGTCCAGCCTGGTCTGGGAAGCCATGAAACCCATCGTCAGCCATCTTGGGCCGGATGCAATGGTATTCCCGGCATTGCGTGGCGTGCCGGTGGTGGATCAGTGGCTGATGGAAAAGGAAGTCGGCGGCGATGCCTTCAAACAATTGTTTGAGAACATCGAATCGGAACTGCTCAGTGACAACACCGATACCAACCCGCTGTTTGCCGCCAGTCTGCCCAATAAGTTCATGGCGATTGTTCCCTCGCGGCAAGCGGCTGCGCTGGCTGAGCGGGCTGTTGCCGCCATCCGGCACGCAGCAAAACATTGGACGATGGACGCCGTGCAACGCGCTTTTGATGCCGCTGGCATCGCTTTAACCGACGCCACCCGCAAGCAGATCAACGCGCAATTGGCTGGTTTCCCTGAAGCCTATTGGGCCGCTGCAAGCTGGCCGATTGACGGCGAGGGCTGCAAAGACGTCTCCGCTGCTAGCACTCGCTTGCACACGGCGCTGGACGGTATCCACCCAGAGCTCAAAAAGCAGGGCATTTTTCAGGACTCGGTATGGAAAGTTCTTACCAAGGAACTCAAACTCGACGGTCTGCAGTTCTGGCAACCCAACACCGGCATTCTTTACCCTGCTGTTTATGAGCTGGCCGAGCGCGCGTTGGGTGCCGCCAAGACCACCCGGCCCTTTGCGCCGGTGCTTGAAGATGGCCATCGATGCACGCTCACGGGCGAGGCCGAATGGCTGACCGACGACCGCGCCTTGCTCGGTCTCAATCGCAAAGAGCGCGAAGCAAGAAGTGTCTGGGGCAAACTGGCCAAGGTCAAAAAGTCATGGGTCAAGCCCGGCGAACACCTGGGTGCCATCGCCACTCTCAAACGCCTGTGGCCCACCCTGTTTGCCGAGCGGGTTAGCCGCTTGACTGGGGGCGACGTGCGCCGCTTCGTGGTCAGCACCCACGCCCTGGCGTTGTCGACCACCCTGGAGAAGCTGGCTGACAACCCCATGACCACCGACCAGCAGGCGGCCTTGCTGGCGCTGGCCGCACCCGCGTCGGAACACGACCCGGTCACCCTGCCCAAAGCCTTGATGCGCAAACTGCACTGGTTACCCCCAGCGCAGCAAGACACACTCAAACGCCTGCCCGCCTTGCTGGAAGCCGGGCAGGATGCCACCGATGGCGGCTACCATCTGGACAAAACGGTGCGCCAGTTGCTGGGCGACAGCCGCCCCGAAACCTACTACGCCCTGATCCTGATGGACGGCGACCGTATGGGCGGCTGGCTGGCGGGTAACGAAGACGACTACAAGCTGAAGTACCGCGACACCTGGCACAGCAAGGTGCTGGGCGAGATGGTCAAATTTGAAGGCCAGGACAAAAACCTGAAATCCTATCTGGACACCAAACGCCCGGTTTCCCCAAGTCGGCACGGTGCCATCTCGCAAGCATTGAACGACTTTTCCACCCGCCTTGCGCGCCATGTGGTGGAGGAATGCTGCAAGGGCAAATTGCTATATGCCGGCGGCGATGACGTGCTGGCGCTGGTGGCAGTCGATGATTTGTTCGACTGCATGCAGTTGCTGCGTCTGGCCTATAGCGGCATTGCGCCTGATGACAGCATGGGTTTGGGCGAACGGATTGGCACGCTGCGCCGAGGCGGCAGCCGCTTACAGCGCAAGCTGTTGCTCGACAACGGCTTTGGCCTCCTGGGTGGTCGCCTCATGACCCTGATGGGCCACAAAGCCACCGCCTCCATGGGCGCTGTGGTGGCGCACCACAGCGCGCCTCTGGGCATGGTGCTGCGCGAGTTGCGAGCGGCCGAGAGCCGGGCCAAAAATACCGTGCGCGGCAAAGACGGCAAGGGCGACGACATCAACCGGGATGCTTTCTGCCTGCGCGTACTCAAGCGTGGCGGTGGCGAGGTCAACGTCACCAGCCCGTGGTGGACGGCAGCACCTGACCAGCAGCCCGACACCTCGCAAAGCGCGCTGGCGCTGATGAAGCAACTGGCCGAGCAACTGGCGCTGACCGACTTTTCACGCGGCGCCATTTACCGCGCGCAGTTGTGGTTTGAAGGCCTGAGTGAACACCCGCTCGACGGGTATCTTGCTGACCTGCCGGCAGACAAGCGAAAGCAATTTTTATCCGATCTGGAAACCAAAAAGCCACAAGCCATTGAACGGGAGAAGTCTTTATCCGCTGCTTGGCGCGACCAGATGACCACCTCGTTAGCGCATCAGTTCAGTCGCCAGAAGGGTGACAAAGAGGTAGCCCGCCGCGTGGTGGATTTTGTCTGCGATGTGATGAAACCCCGACAACCCAAAACCGCGATTGACAACTTCCTCGTCACCAGCGAATTCTTTGCACGCGAGGCGCGCGCCTTCCGGCCAGACAAACTGGCGCGGCCCAAACCCGAAGCAGCAGGAGTCAGTGCATGAACACGACTACGTTCTACTACGTGCGCCCCACCGACAGCCTGTTTGTGCGCGGCAACCTGGCCTTTGGCAACAGCGGCGAACATGGCAGCTCCCTGATGCCGCCACCGCCCTCGCTGTTTGCCGGGGCCTTTCGGTCTGCCTTGCTGGGTAAGGACGCTGGCCAGCTTACGGCTTTCCTGACCAGCGGGCGTTGCAGCCACCCCGCGCTGGCGCAGTTCCTGGGAACGCCCGAGGCGCCGGGCGACTTCCGTATTACC
>JBBQZA010000352.1:0-3854 GCA_038208175.1 Burkholderiales bacterium | reverse complement strand
GATGTTCAACCAGCACGCCAAGTGGTTGAAAGTCACCTCGCAGCTCCCCTGGCGACGGAAAATCGCCTCGCTCAACTACCTGTTGACCTCGCACGTCTGGCGCCAGGATCACAACGGCTTCACCCATCAGGACCCCGGCTTTATCGACCATGTGGTCAACAAAAAGGCAGAAATCGTGCGGGTGTATTTGCCACCGGATGCCAACTGCCTGCTGTCAGTGATGGATCACTGCCTGCGTAGCCGCCATTACGTGAATGTCGTGATCGCCGGAAAACATCCGGCACCGCAGTGGCTGACGATGGACGCGGCGGTCAAGCATTGCACCAAGGGGATTGGCATCTGGCAGTGGGCCAGCAACGATCAGGGCGTGGCGCCCGATGTCGTCATGGCCTGCTGTGGCGACGTACCGACCTTGGAAACACTGGCCGCAGTTTCCATTCTGCGTGAGTGCCTGCCCGAGTTGAAGATCCGCGTGGTCAACGTCGTCGACCTGATGAAGCTGCAGCCGGCCACCGAGCATCCGCACGGCCTCAATGACATGGATTTCGACGAGTTATTCACCCGCGACAAGCCGGTCATCTTCGCCTTCCATGCCTACCCGTGGCTGATTCACCGGCTGACCTACCGGCGTACCAATCACGACAACATCCACGTTCGCGGCTACAAGGAAGAAGGCACCATTACCACGCCGTTTGATATGACCGTGCTCAACGAACTGGATCGCTTCCACCTCGTGATGGATGTCATCAACCGCGTGCCAAAAACTGGCGAAAAAGGCGACTACATCAAGCAGCAACTCAAGGACAAGCTAATCGAACACCGGCAATACATCAACACGCATGGAGAAGACCTGCCGGAAATTCGCAACTGGGCATGGACATCAGCGTAAACCCCCGACCTCAACCTTGATCAGGCAGCCAATCATACGACGCGGAGAAATATAGTAATACACTATCAGCGCTCGTCGCCCGGCTGTGCCGCGGTATGGATGTGCCAGACAGCGATGAACATCGCCGCGATTGCAGGACCAACGACAAATCCGTTGATGCCCAGCACGGCCATGCCGCCCAGGGTCGTGATCATCACCACGTAGTCGGGCATGCGCGTGTCCTTGCCCACCAGCAACGGCCGCAGCAGGTTGTCCACCAGGCCGATCACGAGTACGCCATAGGCCAGCAAGGCCATGCTCTGCCAGAGCGCGCCGGTGAGGAGAAAATAGAAGGCAACCGGCAGCCATACCAGCCCGGCACCGATGGCCGGCAGTAGCGACAGGAAGGCCATCAGTACTGCCCACAGCAAAGCGCCGGGGACGCCAAGGAACCAGAAGGCAAGGCCTCCCAGCGCACCCTGGATGGCGGCTACCAGCAGATTGCCCCTGACCGTGGCGCGGATCACGGCAGTAAATATTCCAAACAGTTCCTGCTTGTGTATGCGTGATAAAGGAATCGCGCGCCGCACGGCGTTCACGACGAAATCACCATCGCGAATCAGGAAGAACGCAAGATACAAAGTGATGAAGAGCTCGGCAAGAAAATTGAAAATGTTCTGGCCGAAACCCAGCGCCTGCGTTGCAAAGAACTGACTGGTCTTGGCTAGCGCTGCGGACAGCCGGAGGTACACGACATCGAAGTTGACCAGCCCGAAACGGTCGAGCAGCGACTTCATCCAGTCGGGGAGCGCGACGAACACCCCGCGCATATAGAGCGACGGGTTCAATTCACCCGCCTGCATGCGCTCATAGAGCAGAGTCGCTTCGCGGGCCAACGACACGGTAACCAGGGCGAACGGAATGATGACAATGAGCAGCACGATCAGCACCGTCAGCAAGGCTGCCGGCGTGCGTCGTTGCTTCAGGCGCAGCAATAGCTGACGGTACACCGGCGTGAACAGCAGGGCGATGATTGAAGCCCACAGGATTGTTCCGTAGAACGGCAACAGGATCCAGCCGAGAGCGAAGGTGACGGCGAGCAGCAGGAACAGAAGCCCGTTCTTCTTGAGATCCACGGAACCCTCTTCATCGGGTACATTCATCAACTGGCTCACTGGGTGTCAGGTTAGCGCTCGGCAACAGCACGGGCATGCGCGAAAGCGACAGGGAAAACCTGCCGGTAATGCAATCGACAGCTTGTACTGCTATGGATTGCAGGTCTGTATGCTGCCGCACATATCGCGCACGAGCTGCCTGTTCAGCAGCAAGTTCCGGCACTCAGGCGATGACAAATGCACCTTCCCGGCAAGACTGTGTTGCCCAGCGCACAGACCTCGCTGGACGCCCCAGGTAGCTTATTGGCCTGAACCCGTTCGCAAAGCGGGCTGGTTTTGTGTTGCACAGCCGGTCCCGGCAACGCTGACCCACTTTCCTGTCCCAACACTACAGGCGCATTCCATGAAAAACATCAAGCTGAGTTTTTGGGGCTTCCTCCTGATCCTGACCGGGCTGTGGCTGACCGCCGACACCTTTGTTTCAACGCCTTACCAGTTTTCTGCCCTGCGCGCCTCGCTCATCAACTACACCGGGATCGTCGCCATGGGCGTGATGAGTGTGGCCATGATCCTGGCGGTGAGACCGATCTTCTTCGAACCCTACCTGGGCGGACTCGACAAGATGTACCGGCTGCACAAGTGGCTCGGCATCACCGGTCTGCTGTTCGCAATCGCTCACTGGCTGTGCACACAGGCGCCAAAATGGCTTGTTGGCCTTGGCTTGATTGAGCGGCAGGAGCGCCACGGCGCAAGTGGGCAGACGGCTGCCGGATTCAAGTATTTTCTGGAGCAACGCGGCCTGGCGGAAGGCATCGGCGAATGGGCGTTTTATGCGGTTGTGCTGCTGATTGTGCTCGCCCTCGTGAAACGCTTTCCCTATCGCTACTTCTTCAAGACCCACCGCCTGCTCGCGCTGGTCTATCTGTGCCTCGTTTACCATTCTGTGGTATTGATGAAGTTCAGCTACTGGGATGGAATCATCGCTCCTGTGATGGCCGCGCTGATGGTGGCCGGCAGCCTGGCCGCGCTTGCCATCCTGTTCATGAAGACGGGGCAGAGCCGGCGTGCGCTGGGGTCGATCGACGAAATCACTTACCATAACGACATACATGTTCTTGAAGTCGCCATCCGCATCAAGGGAAGATGGCGAGGACACAAGGCCGGGCAATTCGCCTTTGTCAGCTTCGACGAGGGCGAAGGAGCGCATCCCTTCACCATCACCTCGGTCTGGAATGACGATGGCCGCATGCGCTTCGTCATCAAGGCACTCGGCGACTACACGAGAAGGCTGCCGGTCAGCTTGCAGGTCGATGACCTGGTCAAGCTGGAAGGCCCGTACGGCCAGTTCATTTTCGCCAGCAACAAGCCACGCCAGATATGGGTCGGCGGCGGCATCGGTATCACCCCGTTCATGGCCCGCATGAAGAGTCTGGCAAAGAAGTCCGATGGCAAAATCATTGATCTGTTCTATACCACCACCTCGCCTGACGAAGATGTGATCAATACGCTGCGGCACGATGCACAGGCGGCAAAGATTCAGTTGCACGTTCTGATCGACGCCAATGACGGCCTGCTAAGCGCAGAAAAGATCTGCCGGATCGTTCCCAAGTGGCGCTCCAGCGATCTCTGGTTCTGTGGCCCGGCAGGCTTTGGCCATGCTTTGCGGCGCGATTTCAAGGCCAGGGGACTCGACGCTGATGACTTCCATCAGGAATTGTTCGACATGCGCTGAGGACTAGCAGGTAGTGCAGCGCCGACCAAAGGGAGTGTGCCGCGAAGCAAACCTGACCGCAGGGAATGCAGAGCCTTTATCTGGGCAGAGCCGGTTTTTGTAGGAGCCCAGTTTCACTGGGCGATTGCAGTACCTGATC
>JBBQZA010000351.1:0-3885 GCA_038208175.1 Burkholderiales bacterium | reverse complement strand
CATCACCGCGCACGGCAACCACCGGCTTGGGCGCTGGCTTTGGCGGCTCAGGCGGCGCCACTGGCGCCGCAGATTCAGAGGCGGCCTCGCCGTCGAAACTTTCTCCAGTTGGCGAAGCAGGCGCTGCCTCGCCCGTCACATCCGATGCGGCCACGGCCGCGCCGGCATTGCTCACCTCGGCGACCGCCATCTGCACTGCAGCCTTGGCCTGCGCCTGACCACGCAGCGCCGCGTCCAGCGCCGTCATGGCACTGCGGATCGCCTGGGCGTCACCGGCCCGATTGGCGGCCTCAAGCTCTTTAGCTGCCTCCAGCACGACATGATCGCGCTCACCCAGCGCCGCATCGGCCGTTTGCCGCTCTTGCGTCTTGCGATTGAAAGCGTCGTCGATCGGTTTGCGAAACGCGTCCCACAACTTTTGTTCCTGACGGCGCTCCATCGGCACCCTGTGAACTTCGGCCTGCCAACGCAGTTGCAAGGACTTCACCGCATTGATCCGCAACTCGGCTGCGCTGCCCAGCAGCCGCGCCTCTTCGATCAAGGCCTGGCGTCTCAGCAGGCTGTCTTTTTGTTCCGCCTCCAGGGGCGCACTGGCCTCATTGATGGCCGCTTTCCAGAGCGGTTGCAGTTCCGCAAATATCTTTTCTCCGACATGACCCGCGTCGCGCCAGTGGTCACCAAACTGGTACAAGATCCGGTTGAAGCCTTTCCAGTCGCCGTCCAGCGCCGTCCGGTTATCGGCAGCCCAGGCTTTGACCTCTTCGATCAGGACCAGGCGTTGCGCCCGGTGCTCCGCCGATTCGGCCTTGACTTTTTCCAGCCATGTCTCGACTACTTTGTGGGCTTCGTTGCAGGCGTCGTCAAAGCGCTTCCACAAAGCGTGATTTGGCGCGCCGCCCTGGTCCGTCTGCTTCCACTGCTCACGCAGCGCGCGCAGGTTTTCCTGCATCTTGCGCCCACCCATGGCCTGACCTTCGGGCCGATTGAGCAAGCCTTCAGCCTTGTTCACCAGTTCTTCACGCAATTGGTCGGCGCGCCAGCGCTGCCAGCCTTCCAGTTCGCCAGCGGCCGCCAGAGCAGCGTGCGCCTGGTTCTCCAATTTGTCATCAATGATCCTGCCGAATTCCTTCAGCGCCTGGCGCAAGGCTGCTGCGGCACCGGCACTGGCTTTGCCATGGCCCTGCGCGACTTCCTGCTCAAGTTTCTGCAGCGCTTCACCGACCGCAGCCAGCGCTTGGGCCTTGATCTCAGGATCAATCGCGGCTCGCTTCGGTCGTGGGCTTGCCTCGGCCGGGATGCCTCTGGCCTGGCGCAATTCTTCGGCCCAGACCGGAACCGGCGGCAGGGGCGCGCTCGCATCCGCCGCCGCCGCACAGGCTTGCGTCAAAGCGGCTCCGAAAGCCTCCCACACCACCAGCAATTGGCCGCGCGAGGCCTCCAGCAAAGGTGGAAACCTGACATCGACACTGGGCCAATTGCCGTCATTCAACAACTCGGCGGCCTGTGTTTGCCAATGTTCCACGTCCGCCTGCAGACCCTCAAGCAAGCCCTGCGCATCGCGCCACGATTTGGTCGACAGGACTTCAATCCGTTGCGCCAGCAGCACCGCCGCTTCGCGCTGAACCTGCACCCGGTGCTGCAAATCTTCAATCACTTTCACGCGATCGCCCAATTGCGCCTTCAACGTGCTCAGCGGTTCTTTGCTTAACGGCGCGCCCGCCTTGGCGGCATCGCGCTGCCAAGCCATCGCATCGGCGATGTTGAGTTTGGGCAGAGCCAGCAGCGTTTTCGCTTTGTCGGCCCATTCCAGCGCTATCGACTCCTGTCCCTTGCTGCGTTTGATTTCGTCGAGCTTTTCCCGCAACAGTTTGGCCGCACCCTTGTCCTTGCCGCTGAGTTCCTTGAAAACTGCCTGCATCTGATCCACGGCGGGCGAACTGTTCAGCCACTCCCTGATTCGCAGCGTGCGCTCACTCGAGGTGTGCGCAGAAAATGCCCCGCCCGTCAGCTGGTCAAGCGGATGCGGCTCGTGGCTCTTGGCCGGATGGGGAGTCGGTTCGGGAACTGGGGCGGGTTTTTGATTCACGGAAAAAGGGAACATGGACAGCACGGACAAAGAAGAAAGTCCCGGCCGGGTCGCGGCCGGGGTTGAGGCGCTATTTTCGCCTCAATTCTCCGGATCCGGCAACAAAAAAGACGAAAGCCCGGTCAGTCGGCCTTAAGCCGAACCGCCGGGCTCGACAGCTGACTTAAAGTCCATGCTGTCAGGGCTCGCGCGATGGGAGGGTAAAGTCCCAAAGTGCTGGGCAGCAATAGATTGCTGCCACTAATCGCCGGGGCCGCTTTATCACAGCTACCTTGCGGTAGGGACTGGCTACTGCCGGCTTGGTACCCGTCTCACGACGAGTGCAGCCAGTTTAGGACAGTGAGCGCTGGAATTCAACTTTTATTTGAAAGTAAGGGACTCTAATCTTATGGTTGACTTGATATAAGAGTCCCCCTAGAATGCGCCGACCCTTTCCAAAACAGGGGACCAACCCAATCCGACGCCGAACCCGGCATCACCAATCCCTTGCTGAACCGCCCCTTGCGGTGAAGGGCATTGATGACGTACCAACCCAAACGAGGTGCTGCGAGTGTTGACTGCATGCAGTGCAGCACAACAGCCCACGCGAACGAAGGAAGAGCTATGACAGCGTCAAGAAAATTCACTCTGGGCCTGAGAACTTTTGCCGGTGACATCGTCCAAGGTTTCTTTGAAATCACCCATAACGGCTTTGCCCTGGTCGGGCTGGCAGTCATATTTGCCCTTGTCACCTTGACGGCACGCCCCGAGCTGCGTCAGGTGGGTGAAGTCAAACTGTTCAGTTGGTTGCAAACCAGACAATTGCCGATCCCGGCTTGGGCTGGTGGCATCGACCCGGTTGACCGGGCCACCGCCAGCAACCCGCAGGATTTGCCCAAACAACAGGCAGCAGTCGCCTACTGGCTGAGCAAGAAATACCGGATTGCACCCGAGCCGCTCAGCGCGCTGGTGACTGAAGCCTATGAAATCGGCACGCGCAGCAAACTTGACCCCACCCTGCTGCTGGCCGTGATGGCGGTGGAATCCGGCTTCAACCCGTTTGCCCAAAGCCCGGTCGGGGCACAAGGATTGATGCAGGTGATGACCCAGGTCCACAGTGATAAATACGAAAGCTTCGGCGGCAAGCTGGCCGCCTTTGACCCCTTGACCAATCTGCTGGTCGGTGCCAAGGTGCTGCAGGAATGCATCAGCCGCGCCGGTTCTCTCGAAGGCGGCTTGCGCTACTACGTCGGCGCCGCCAACGTGGAAGACGATAGCGGCTACAGCGGCAAGGTGATGGCCGAGCATGGCCGGTTGAAGATGGTGGCCAAAGGCATCACGGTGCCAGTGAACACAAATCAGCCGCTGGTCATCCCCACTTCCGCCAAGCCTGACCGCAACCCGGTGAGAACCGCCAGCCTGGTTCAATCCTGACCGTATCCCTGACTCCGAAGTCGAACGCCTGCCCGAACAACCATGTACCACCGAAATATTCTCATAGAGCAAACCGACCCCGAACTTTTTGCCGCCATTCAGGCTGAAAACGCGCGTCAAGAACAGCACATCGAACTGATCGCCAGCGAAAACTACGCCTCACCGGCCGTCATGGCGGCACAGGGTACGCAACTCACCAACAAATATGCCGAGGGCTATCCCGGCAAACGCTACTACGGCGGTTGCGAATTCGTCGATGTTGCCGAGCAATTGGCGATCGATCGGGTCAAGCAACTGTTCGGAGCCGATTGCGCCAACGTGCAGGCGCACTGTGGCGCGTCGGCCAACGAGGCGGTGTTCCTGGCCTTTCTGAAACCAGGTGACAC
>JBBQZA010000350.1:0-3892 GCA_038208175.1 Burkholderiales bacterium | reverse complement strand
GGCAGGCGTCGCCTGCGCCCGCACTCTGCTGCAGGCCGGGCACCGGGTCAGCCTGTTCGAGAAAAGCCGCGCCTTGGGCGGGCGCATGGCAACCCGCAGCAGCCCGTTCGGCACCTTCGACCCTGGCACGCAGTACTTCACGGTACGTGACCGGCGCTTTGAGCGCGCACTCAAGACCGTCCCGGGCCTGTGCAAGCCCTGGAGCGCCAACAGCGTACGGCTGCTCGACGCCCAGGGCCAGCTCGCCGCTGGCGCATTGCCGGCGCAGGAGCCCCACTGGGTACCGACACCGGCTATGACCGCGCTGGTCCAGCGCTGGTGTCAGCCCTTGCAGCAACAGGGTCATCTGGAACTGGAAACAAGGGTCGTCCATCTGGACCGCGACGCGCTCAACCCGCATCAGTGGCAGCTGCACACCGAAGGCGCTGGCGGCACACAACATGTGTATTGCGGTTTCGACGCGGTGTTGCTGGCGATTCCGGCGGAACAGGCCCGGCTGTTGCTGAACACGACGGCGCTGGCCGATCGACTGTCGCAACAGCTCGACCGGGTTCAGATGGCGCCCTGCTGGACGCTGATGCTGGCCTTCCCGCAAGCCATGCAGCCGGGGCTTTCCACGCTCGGGCCGCAGTGGAATGCAGCCCGCAGCACGCATCACCGGATCGCCTGGCTGGCACGTGAATCAAGCAAGCCGGGACGCGGTGGCGTCGAGCGCTGGACCGTGCAGGCCAGCGCCGCCTGGTCGCAAGAGCACCTGGAGGACGACAGCGAGCGCGTACAGGCGAAACTGCGCAAGGCCTTTTCAGAAATCACCGGCATCCGGGCCGAGCCGGCCTACGTCGACAGCCAGCGCTGGCGCTTTGCCCAGACCACCGAGCCGCTCGGACACTCGCACTTGTGGGAGGGCGCGATCGGCCTCGGTGTTTGCGGCGACTGGTGCCTTGGGCACCGCGTCGAAAACGCCTTTGTCTCCGGCCTGGAGCTGGCACTCGCCGTGGCCTGACGGATGGCGCGGCATGGGGGCGAGCTACATCGGGCGCTTTGCCCCGTCGCCGACCGGGCCACTGCACACCGGCTCGTTGCTGGCCGCGCTGGCGAGCTGGCTGGACGCCCGCGCCAACGCCGGCCAGTGGTTGCTGCGCCTGGAAGACGTTGATCGGCCGCGCAGCGTGGCGGGCCTGGACTGGGTCATCCTGCAACAGCTCGAGGACTGTGGCCTGCGTCCCGACCTGCCACCGCTATGGCAATCCAGACGAACAGCGCTTTACCAGCGGGCACTGGAGCAGTTGCTGGCGCGCGCGCAGGGCTATCCCTGTGTCTGCAGCCGCCGCGAGCTCGAAGCCGCGCAGCCTGCTGCAGGGCCGGTCCGCTCGCGCCACACCGAGCTGATCTACCCGGGGACCTGTCGCCAGCGCCAGGACGACCGGACAGCCAGCGCATGGCGGCTGCGCACCGACACCGCACCGCCCGTGCACTGGACCGACCGGCGCCTGGGTCCACAGCAACAGCATGTGGCGAGCGAAGTCGGTGACTTTGTTCTGAAACGCGCCGATGGCTGCTTCAGCTACCAACTGGCGGTGGTGGTCGACGACGCCGCGCAAGGCATCACCGACGTCGTGCGGGGTGAAGATCTGTGCAACAACACGGCACGCCAAATCCTGCTGCAACGCGCCCTCGGTCTGCCGACGCCGCGCTATCTGCACACGCCGCTGGTGCTCGGCGCCAATCTGGAAAAACTGTCCAAGCAGAACGGTGCCGAGCCGATCGACAGCCAACAGCCCTTGCAGGCCCTTAACGCGGCCGCCAAGGTCTTGAGTCTGCCGACGCAGACAGGCACCCTGTCGGACGCGCTGAACGCCTGGGTGAAGGCTTGGGCAACGCTATGGCCGTCAGCGGCGCCTCTCTACAATCGGGCTCTGTGAGCCAAACCCACCCGACCGAAGCCAACGCCGCCGCGCCGCAGGGCGTCGCCCATGCCAGAGCGATCCGAAGTTTTGTCCGGCGCATTGGTCGCACCACCAGCGGTCAGGCCAAGGCCATGGCGGAGCTCGGGCCGCACTATGTGCTGCCCTACCAGGCCGGCTTGCTCAGCCTGTCGGCGGAGCGAGCGCTGCTTCTGGAAATCGGCTTCGGCATGGGCGAAGCGACGGCGCATATTGC
This sequence comes from Burkholderiales bacterium, assembly GCA_038208175.1. Lineage (GTDB taxonomy): Bacteria > Pseudomonadota > Gammaproteobacteria > Burkholderiales > Burkholderiaceae_C > Rhodoferax. The sequence continues at coordinate 1,732 of JBBQZA010000350.1, read as the reverse complement.
AGGCCTGATGCCGGAGAAAGATTTTTTGTGCTGCGAGGTGCATGAACCGGGTGTAGGCGCCCTGCTCAAGCGCATCAGCGAGCAGAACCTGAACAACATCCGCATCATCATGCACGACGCGGTGGAGGTCATCGAGCAGATGCTGGCGCTGCAATGTCTGGACGGCGTGCATATCTTTTTTCCAGACCCCTGGCACAAGAAACGGCACAACAAGCGGCGCCTGATCCAGCCGGGCCTGATCGCCAAACTGGCGGCGCGTCTGAAGCCCGGCGGCTATCTGCATTGCGCCACCGACTGGCAGCCCTATGCCGAGCAGATTCTGCAGGTGCTCAGTGCCGAGCCGCTGCTGCGCAATCCATCGCTGCAAAGCCATCCGGAACTCCAAGGTTATGCTTTGAGGCCGCACTACCGTCCACTGACCAAGTTTGAAAGCCGCGGTCTCAAGCTCGGGCATGGCGTGTGGGATATCGTCTTTGAACGACGCTAAACCTGACAAGCCAGCGCTTCGCAACGGCGTTGGACCCAGTTGCGTTGGATTGCCCGGGGGAACCTGGCCCACGATGCTGGACTTTTTCAGCGAACGCTTCCCGAGTATCAAAGCCGAGGTCTGGCAGCAGCGGATGGCGCAGGGCCTGGTCATCGACGAGTATGGCGTAGCAGTCACGCCTGGCCGTGCTTACCAGGGCCATCTGCGCGTCTACTACTACCGTGCAGTCCCATCGGAGGTGCGCATCCCGTTTGATGAAGTCGTGCTGTACCAGGACCCGCATCTGCTGGTGGTGGACAAGCCCCATTTCCTGCCGGTACTACCCGCCGGTCACTATCTGCAGGAAACATTGCTGGTGCGACTGAAACAGAAACTGGGGCTGGACATGCTCGCGCCAATCCACCGCATCGACCGCGACACCGCCGGTGTGGTGCTGTTTTCGGTGCGAAGCGAAACGCGTGCTCCGTACCACGCACTGTTCGCCGGGCGTCAGGTCAAAAAAAGCTACGAAGCAATTGCCCCCTGGCGCGATGATCTGCGCCTGCCACTGACCCGACAGAGCCGGATCGTCGAGGCCAGCCACTTCATGCTGCAACACGAAGTCGATGGTCCGGTCAACGCCGTCAGCCACATCGATGTGCTGGAGGTCCACGGTGCGCTGGCACGCTATGCGCTGATGCCCGTCACCGGCAAACGCCATCAGTTGCGCGTGCACATGGCAGCACTCGGGGTGCCGATCCTGAACGACGGTCTGTACCCGACATTGACTCCCGAGGGGCCCATCGATTACCAACGGCCCTTGCAATTGCTGGCCAGATCCATCGAGTTCATCGACCCGCTGAGCGGGCAACTGCGCAAGTTTGAGAGTCACCACAAACTGCTGTGGCCGCTTGCAAGGGTTGATGGCGACGACTCCTGATCGTCAGGGTGAAAAGCTGTTTTCTTTCCCCCACTCACACCCCCCGCCCTCTCTCGCCCCGCCGGGCGAAAGAGGGAGCCAACTGCCGTATTTGGCCGCGTCTTTAAACAAAGGAAGTACACGCGCCACGGCAAGCTGGGTCCAGAAAAAAGGTAAGAAATCTTGTTTGATCAGCACGACGTTAATCGATTTTGAGATTTTTAGAATAGTCATCGACAAATCAGATCAAAAGTTATCGCCACAAATTCCAGCGCTCCAAACCTTTGAAATGCACGGCCCTTGTTTCACACACGGCCAAATACGGCTGTTGGCTCCCCGCTTCCGCC
>JBBQZA010000349.1:0-3893 GCA_038208175.1 Burkholderiales bacterium | reverse complement strand
TGCGCCCAAGGCTGAGCCTCTGAAAATTGCCTTCGCCTACGTCGGCCCGGTAGGTGACGGCGGCTGGTCATTTGCCCACGACAACGGTCGCAAAGCGATTGAGAAAGAATTCGGCGATAAGGTCAAAACGTCCTTCGTCGAGAGCGTACCGGAGTCGGCCGACGCCGAGCGTGTGATCCGCGACCTGGTGGGGCAGGGCAACAAGCTTGTCTTCGGCACCACGTTCGGCTATATGGAGACCATGCTCAAGGTGGCTGCCGACAGCAAGGACGTCAAGTTCGAGCACGCCACCGGCTACAAGCAGTCCGAGAATTTGCGGACCTACGACAGCCGGACTTACGAAGGCGCCTACATGGCCGGCGTGATTGCCGGCAAGATGACCAAGTCCAACACGCTGGGTGTGGTGGCGTCGGTGCCGATTCCGGAAGTGATCCGCAACATCAACAGTTTTACGCTCGGCGCCCAGTCGAGCAACCCGAAGATCAAGACCAAGGTCGTCTGGGTCAACGAATGGTTCAACCCGCCCAAGGAAACCGAGGCGGCAACGTCCCTGATCAACGCTGGCGCCGATGTCCTGTTCCAGAACACCGATTCGCCGGCAGTGCTGAAGACGGCCGAGAGCAAGGGCAAACGCGCCTTCGGCTGGGATTCCGACATGACCGCCTATGGCCCCAAAGCGCATTTGGCAAGCGCCGTCATCAACTGGGGTCCGTACTACATCAAGGCCACCAAGGAAGCCCTGGAAGGCAAGTGGACCGGTGGTGGCCATACTTGGTGGGGTGTGAAGGAAGGCGCGATTGACATCGTGTCGATAGCCGCCGACGTACCGACCGAGACCAAAGCCAAAGTGGACGAGGTCAAGAAGGGCCTGACCGACGGCAGCTTCGTGATCTGGAAAGGCCCGATCACCGACAACACCGGCAAGGTCCAGGTGGCCAAGGATGCGGTGGCCGATGACAAGTTTCTCGGTGGCCTGAACTTCTTCGTCAAAGGCGTCCAAGGCAAGGTGCCGGGCGCAAAGTAGTCGGCTCAGCGCTGACGGAAAAGCCGCCTGCGGGCGGCTTTTTAAATAGTTCCTGCGTTCGCAGGAAATATCTTGAAATACGTGCCATAGCAAGGCATAATTCCTACGAGACCAGGAACTAACCATGCAAGTGCCCATCCATTCCCCCGCAGACCTTGGTCTGGCCATCCGCGCGGTGCGCCGTGCCAGCAAAGTGCGCATCGATGATTTGGCCGATACATCCGGAGTCAGCAAGCAGTTCACCTCCGACGTGGAATACGGCAAGCCTGGCGTGCGGCTGGGGCTGGTGTTCAAATTGCTGAACGAACTAGGCCTACCACTGATACTTGACATCCCCGAGGAAGCCGAGACCGAACTGCGGGAGTTAAAGGCCAATGGAGGGGCAAGGGCGTCTCGAATCGCAGTGCATCCTGCTCCCAAAGACTAACTTCATGCGCTCTCTCAATGCTTACCTCAATAGCCAAAAGATCGGAACGCTCAGCGAAGGCGACGGCCTTTGGGGCTTTGAGTACGACGCTCAATGGGCACAGTTGCCCACAAGTTTTGACCTGGCGCCGGGCTTAAGTCGCGCACAACTCAAGCACGTGGATGGCGCCAGCGTGCGTGCAGTTCAGTGGTATTTCGACAATTTGCTGCCGGAAGGGGCCTTAAGAGAAACTGTCTCCAACGAAGCAAAGCTTAGCGGTGACGACGCGTTCGCCCTGCTTGAATACCTGGGCGCGGAGTCTGCCGGTTCGCTGGTGTTGCTGCCGCCAGACGCGGATGTGAGCCCGGCCTCAGGACTGCAAAGCCTGTCCGACGAAACACTTAGCCAACGCATCAAAAACCTGCCCCGTCAGTCTTTGAGCGCAAATGCTCCAAAACGCATGTCCTCAGCGGGCGCACAGAACAAGCTGCTTGTGATACTGCAAAACAAGGAACTCTTTGAGCCCGTGGGCAGTACTCCTTCAACGCATATTCTCAAGCCAGACCACACCAGCGCCGACTACCCCTCCACCGTCATCAACGAATACGTGTGCCACAAGTTGGCAAAAAAACTGGGGCTCGGCCCGCCCGCGGTGCAGCGTCGGTATGTGCCGGAACCGGTGTACCTGATTGAACGATTTGACCGCTTCCTGGACATTGACCAGCACATCCAACGACTGCACATCATCGACGCATGCCAATTGTTGAACAAGCCAGGTATTTTCAAGGACAAGGCGGCCACTTTGAGTACGCTGGCCCAGTGTATTGCGGCATGCCGCAACAAGGCAAGCGTGCGGGTGCGTTTGTATCGGTGGCTGATGTTCAACATCTTGATTGGCAACAATGACAACCATCTAAAGAACATTTCGTTCATCGTCAGCGCCCAAGGCATTGACCTGGCCCCACCCTACGACCTGTTGAGTACCAGCGTCTACCTCACAACAGCCTATGCCGACAGTCGTGCCAGCTGGCCGGCCGTGGAACTCATGATTCCTGTGCCAGGCGCCAGCTATTTTGGCGACGTCACGCGCGCCGCAGTGATAAGTGTCGGCGCCGCACTCGGACTGAGTCGTCGAATTTGCGAACGTGAACTCGATTCGATGGTCGCGAAATTACCGGGGCAACTGGCGGCATTGATTGCCGAAGTTGAGCAGCAAAACGCACAGATGCCCGCGGCGACGCATGTATTCCTGGGCGGAGAAATGCGGGTATTGCGTTCCATCCAGTCCATTGTGGTAGCGGAAATGCTCAAGCGGGTGGCATTCGAGACCCAAATCGCGTAATCCAAGTGGCGCAGTTTTATGAATCGCGCCATATCGCGCCATTCCATCCCCAGCCACTCTGCTAAAAAGCATTCAGGCCGCAGCCGCCGGGTTGACCCTGGCCGAGTTGCTGTCAAGACATCCCGCAGTGCCGCGTCGCACGGCTCAGCGCTGGCTCAGCCAGTTGGTGGCTGAAGGCGGCATTATTGGCAAGGGCGAGGGGCGGGCCCGGCGCTATCTGGCAGCCAGGTTGACGGCGCCAGTGGCCAGCGCGCAAGACAGACATCAGGACAATTTTCCGGCGCATATCCCTTTGTCTGCCGATAGTCGCGACGTTCTTGCCTATGTGGATCAACCACTGAAGGCGCGCAAACCGGTCGGTTATCAGCGTGATTTTCTGGAGGCTTATGAATTGGCGCGTGTGGAATTGCTGCGTGACGTGTTTGTCTGGGCCTATGAACGCTCGACGCAAGAATACATGACCATCAAACAAGAACTGGCCGAACCCGACCCGATTCGGCTGGCCTACCGCAATCTGATCAAGCAGATCATCCGTAGCGTGGTGACGCACCCGGGCGACGATGTGCTCACGGCCATTGAGCAGGGGGTGACTGCACAAGTCGCAGAAGTTGACCGCAGTGCCGTGCAGTCTCTCATCATTGAGGAACTGCGCCGCCTGCATGAAGGTGTGTTGGCGCGGTATGGGGTGCGGGCTTCAGAGTTCGAGACCTGGAAGGCGCGGCAAATGTCGCGACAGCCACCCTGAATGGTTTGCGATACTCGCCTCATGCAACTGCAGGATATTCTTTATTCACAAGGCTTCGGAACCCGGCGCGTCTGTGCTGGCCTGATCCAGCAGGGTCTGGTCCAGGTTTATGAGTCGAATCAGGCTGTAGCCCCCGTTAAACATGCACAGTCCACTACTGAATTTGTAGCAGATGGTTTTCGCTTTCGGGTTCAGGGTGTCGACTGGCCTTATCACGAGAAGGCCTATCTGATGCTGCACAAGCCTGCTGCCACCGAATGTTCGCAGAAGCCATCGACCCACCCCAGCATTTACACACTGCTACCTTCGCCGCTGCGCTTGCGTCCGCAAAAAGGCGCCGTGCAGGGGGTGCAGGCGGTAGGGCGGCTGGATCAGG
>JBBQZA010000348.1:0-3897 GCA_038208175.1 Burkholderiales bacterium | reverse complement strand
ACCTTGAACGAAGTCGTGTTTCTCGGTTTGCTGGCCCTCCCAGCACAGGTAATCTGACGCGGTCATTGTGGGTAGGGCAAGGGATTCGACCATGGTGAAAGCTCCAGAGTGCCAAAGGCTGCATTGTCGGGTTAAATCGCGCTGGTGGTGCAGATCAGACCTATCAATGGAGTGAAGTCCTCCCAAACCACTGAGACCACCCACCAGTGCACCCATGCGTGTCTTAAGTGCAAGCCGGTCGTAGGGGCGCATGGGGCCCACGCCTGCGGCACTCTGCAAGGTGTTCAGTTCGCGCCGCCATGCAGGCCGTGGCGGCTCGCATTTTGGTGGCCCCAGTGCCGAGCTGCAAATCGTGCGTCGGGCGCTCGGCGATGTGCCGTTGGCAGGTTTCTTTGCCGGTGGGGAGAGCGCCCGCAACCACCTGTACGGCTATACCGGCGTGCTGACAGTTTTTACCCATCATTAGGCGCGCTCCCGCAGCGCTGGCTGACAGTGCAATGGTCAGCTTGCGGACACCGGATTTCAAGGCACGTTCGATGGAAGCGGGTTGAAAACTTATTGGGGTCCTGCCAGCGACTTCTGCACAATTGCCAGCACCGTATTCAGGTCTTCGATCAGCACCTGGCCCGGCGCCGAAGCGTTGGCACCGACAGCAAAGCTCATGGCTGAGCCAAAGGTCCAACCGAACAGCCGGGTCAGGGAGCCGTAGGCGCCCATCGACATGCTGACCAGCGCAATGTCGAGCTTCTGACTGGATTGCAAGGTGGCGCTCAGTAGCGTTAACACATCTTCCAGTTTTTCTGGCATGACGGCAATTTTTGCGACATCGGCCTCGAGTTGCTGCGCCAGCGCAAAATGTTGATTGAGCACTTCGATCGAAGGCGTGGCATGAAAATCATGAAACGACAGAATCAGTCCGATGCAGCTATCGCGTGAAGACTGGCGCACCTGGCGGATATGGGCTGGGTCATTGCCCATTTCAAAATCAACAAAGTCCACATGGCCGCTCTGGCAGACCTGCGCGTACAGCGCCACCACCTGCTCTTCGGACAAGGAAATCTTCGCCCCACCTTCCTTCATCGAACGCCGGGTGAACAGGACCGGAATATCGCCCGCTGCCTGCCTGATTTTTGCGGCCAGTCCCAGCACGGCGCTGCTATTGGCGATGTCCTCAAAAAAGTCGACACGCCACTCCAGCAGATCGGGCTTTTTGGTCAGCACCTGTTGCACTTCCGACAGCACTGCGTGGCTGTTGCGGCCGACCAGCGGGGTACAGATGACAGGAAATTTTCCACCCCCCAGCGGTTTCCCGTTGAGCGTCATGGGTTTGCCCAGTTGCATTTGCTAGTCTCCATTAAAAAATACTTAGCGCCAGGCGTGCTTGTGACAAACCCATCCTGCGCGCAAGACTTCTGCGCCAGTGTATTGTCGACGCAGGCACGCCAGAGGCCAGCGAAACGCTGGTTAATCCGAATTGCCCGGTTTTGTGGCGTCTTATGAAGCGATTGACTTCCGATAGGGCCGGTATGCTCAACCGGCTTTCACATAGGAATTGGACCTACCTGTACCCGCAAGAGGCGCCCTGAGTGTCAGCACCCATGCAGTGCCGGCATCAGTTGCCTTGCCGCCTGTCTTCAAACAACCTCTTAACAAGGGTAGATGATGAGTCGGTTCTATGTCTGGTGGTCCCAGATTGGCTTACAGTTGAAGTTGCAGATTCTGATTCAAGGGTTTCTGCTGATTGTTTTGCTGATGGCGCAACAGTGGTTGTTCACCCAATTTGAGGGACGAGCCCTGCGAGCTGCCGAAGACCGCGCCAATGTTGTGGCCGATGGCGTCATCAATTCATTGAATACCTTGATGTCTATCCAAGTAGGTGGCAAGGACGTCATCAGCGATGAAAAAGCGCGTGCACTGTTCATATCGAAAATGGCGGTGTCAGACAAGCTGAAAGACCTCCGGGTTATCCGTGGCAAAGGCAATGACGAGTTTGGTCCTGGACTGGCCATGGAAAAGCCGGTTGACGATCTGGATCGGACAGTACTTTCCAACGGCAAGGCAATCTACCAGCTGATGAGTAATGACAAGGGCGATGAGTCCCTGAGGGCCGTTATTCCCTATATTGCCTACAAGGAATTCCGCACTTCGAAATGCCTGGAATGCCACGCTGTAAATGAGGGAACCGTGCTCGGTGCGGTCAGCGTCACAACCGACATCAAATCCGATATCGAGAGTATCCAAAGCATGAACCTTTGGATATGGATTGGTCAGGGTTGCCTCCAGGTCATCCTGTTTTTTGTGATCAGCGCCATTGTTCGCGGCCAACTTAAACAACTCGGTGCCGAGCCGATTGAAGCGGCCCGACTTGCGCAAAGTGTGGCGACTGGAGATCTGACTACTCAAATTAATATCAGAAAAGGTGACACGCACAGCATGATGGCGCAACTCCTTTTCATGCAGCAAAGTCTGACCAGCATAGTTTCCCGGGTGCGCCACGGCTCTGAAGGACTGGCCACGGCCAGTGCCGAGATCGCCCAGGGCAACACCAACCTCTCATCCCGCACCGAGAGCCAGGCTGGTGCGCTGGAAGAGACTGCAGCGGCTATGGAAGAGCTTGACTCCACCGTCAAACAAAACGCCGATTCCGCTCGCCTGGCCAATCAGATGGCCATGAAGGCCTCCGCCGTGGCTGCCAGGGGTGGCGAAGTGGTTGGACAGGTGGTGGCGACCATGAAGGGAATCAACGAATCGTCCCACCGTATCTCGGCCATCACCAGCGTCATTGACGGTATCGCTTTTCAGACCAACATCCTGGCCTTGAATGCTGCCGTTGAGGCGGCCCGCGCCGGTGAGCAGGGTCGTGGCTTTGCCGTGGTGGCCACCGAGGTCCGCTCCCTGTCCAGACGCAGTGCCGAAGCGGCCAAAGAGATCAAGAACCTGATCAGTGCCAGTGTGGAGCAGGTCGAACATGGCACCACGCTGGTCGATCAGGCCGGCGCCACGATGACGGACGTGGTCGATTCCATCAAACGTGTGACCGACCTGATGGCGGAGATCGCAACCGCAAGTAACGAGCAGGCCATGGGTGTGTCCCAGGTCGGTGAGGCCGTTACCCAGATGGAACAGGCCACGCAACAGAACGCCGCGCTGGTTGAAGAGATGGCAGCCTCAGCCTCCAGTCTCAGGGCGTTGGCAGAAGAGTTGGTACAGACCGTGTCGGTGTTTAAACTGGCGGATTCCAGACCCTTCTGATCCTTGCAATTCATGGAATGATGTTCCAGATTTTCAAGGATAAGGGCTCGCTGGGCGTGGCCCTACTGCCTCAAACGTGTCTGGCTCAAGCTGCCTCGTGCGTGTCCGCATGTTGCGTGATGCGTGACAGCACTTCGGCCATGGCATCACGGGCCAGCTCGGTGTCGTAATGGGTTTGCAGGTTGATCCAGCTTTGCGCATCGGTGCCAAAAAACGCACCCAAGCGCAAGGCCGTGTCCACTGTGATGCCGCGCAAGCCCTTCACAATTTCATTGATGCGCCGGGGCGGTACGGCAATCCCCTTGGCCAGCGCGTACTGGCTGATGTTCAGCGGTCTGAGCCAATCCTCCAGCAAGATGACGCCGGGGTGAACCAGGGTTATTTGACGGGGCATGGACATTCTCCTTCAGTGGTAATCCACAATTTCAACTCGGTCGGCGTGTCCTTCAGACCATACGAAACATACACGCCATTGGGCATTGATCCGAATACTGTGCTGGCCTTGACGGTGGCCGCTCAAAGCCTCCAGGCGGTTGCCAGGCGGTACATGCAAGAAATCAAGCGCGGTGGCTGCATGCAACTGCTGTAGTTTGCGCATGGCCACCGATTCCATGTTGGCAAACCGTGCCACACGCTTGCCCGCAA
>JBBQZA010000347.1:0-3898 GCA_038208175.1 Burkholderiales bacterium | reverse complement strand
ATCGGACAAACCTACAGCTTTGTCGCCACCGGTAACGCGGAACTGGGATTTGTGGCGCTGTCCCAGGTCTTCGAGAACGGCCGCATCAGCAAAGGATCGCTCTGGATCGTGCCGGCCGATTATTACCAGCCTCTGCGGCAGGACATGGTCCTGTTACTGCCGGGACGAGACAAGGTGGCAGCCAAGGCACTGTTGGCCTATTTGAAAACAGATCAGAGCAAGAGGGTGATACGCTCTTTCGGCTATGAAACTCAATAAGCGACCACTCTGATGCCGGATCTCTATTGGGGCGCGGTTGCGCTGACCCTCAAGCTGGCCAGTCTCACGACCCTGTTGCTGCTGCTGCTGGGCACACCGCTGGCTTGGTGGCTGGCTCGCACGCGCTGCTGGATCAAGGGCCCGATCAGTGCGCTGGTGGCCTTGCCGCTGGTGTTACCGCCGACCGTGATCGGGTTTTACCTGCTGGTCAGCATGGGACCACAAGGACCTGTTGGGCAACTGACACAAGCCCTGGGTTTGGGCTTGCTGCCTTTTACTTTTGCCGGTCTGCTGCTGGGGTCGATTCTCTATTCACTGCCCTTTGTGGTGCAGCCGCTGCAAAACGCCTTTGAAGCCATCGGCGAGGGGCCACTTGAAGCCGCTGCCACTCTGCGTGCCTCACCGCTGGATACATTTTTCAGCGTCGTTGTGCCACTGGCACGCCCCGGCTACCTGAGCGCTGCGGTGATGGGTTTTGCGCACACCGTCGGTGAATTCGGGGTGGTGCTGATGATAGGCGGCAACATTCCGGACAAGACGCGTGTCCTGTCGGTTCAGATTTACGATCATGTCGAAGCCCTGGAATACACACAGGCGCATTGGCTGGCTGGCGGCATGCTGCTGTTCTCGTTTGCAGTGTTACTGATGCTCTACACGCTGAGTCGCGGCAGGCGTCAGAAGCAGGGGTTTGACCGATGAGCGAAACCGCAAGCCATCGCATCCGTGCGCGATTCAAGCTCAATTACCCGGGCTTCAAGCTCGATGTTGACCTCGACCTGGCCGGACGCGGCATCACCGCGCTGTTTGGCCCTTCAGGGTGCGGAAAGACCAGTTGCCTGCGCGTCATCTCCGGCCTGGAGCGTAACACGCAAGGCGGCACGACCCATATCGCAGTGAACGGCGAGGTATGGCACGATGACAGCCAGAATTTGTTTGTCCCGGTGTACCAGCGTGCACTGGGTTATGTGTTTCAGGATGCCAGGCTGTTCGAGCACCTGAGTGTGGCGAAAAACCTGTCGTACGGCCTGAATCGCGTGCCTGCTGAGCAACGCCGGGTGGCGCTGGAGCAAACGGTCAGCCTGCTCGGCATCGGCCACCTGCTGCAACGCCAGAGCGGCACACTGTCAGGCGGTGAGAGGCAACGGGTGGCGATTGCCCGCGCACTGGCAAGCAGTCCACAAATTTTGTTGCTTGACGAACCGTTGGCAGCGCTGGACGCGCCACGCAAGGCAGAAGTGCTGCCCTATCTGGAAAAGCTGCACAGCGAACTCGACATACCCGTCATCTACGTCAGTCATGCGCTGGACGAAATAGCCCGGCTGACCGACGATCTGGTGCTGCTGGAGGGCGGCCGGGTCAGCGCCAGCGGTCCCATGAACGAACTCCTGACCCGGCTCGATTTGCCGCTGGCGCATGGCGACACCGCAGCCTCGATCCTGAACGTCAAGGTGATCAGCCATGACCCGGATGACCATCTGACCAGAACTGAGTTTTCCGGAGGCACTTTGCTGGTACCGCAACAATCTGCCACCCTCGGGCAAACCCTGCGCGTCCGGGTTCAGGCACGCGACGTGAGCCTGACTCTCGAGAAGCAAAGCGGCACCAGCATTCTCAACATCCTCAATGCCAAGGTGATCGCGCTGGCGAGCGACAGCCCCGGACAGATGATGGTGTCACTGGATGTGGGCGGCGCAACGCTGCTGGCCCGGATCACGGCACGCTCGGCCCGCACGCTAGCCCTGGCGCCCGGGATGATGCTTTACGCCCAAATCAAGGGCGCCGCGATCGTCTGATTTTCGCCAGGCGCGTGGCCTCTCGCACAAGAAAGCGACGTTCGAGTAGGCCCCGTCGAATGACAGCAACCGCAGGCTCACCGGACGTTCGTTTGAAAGACGAGAATTGGTAACGAAACTCTGTCATGCACCGATTTACTCTACCCCAAGCAGATCGTAAATTCGCGTCACGTACTCGCCGAACGCCGGTGTGGTCTTGATTTGGAGCTTGCGTGGCTTTGGCAGGTTGATAGCAAAGAAGTCGGCCATGCGGGCCGGTCCAGCAGTCATCACTGCACAATGTGAACCTAGAAACACTGCCTCTTGAATGCTGTGAGTGACGACGACAAAGGTCTTGCCACTTTGCTCCCAGATGCGAAACATTTCCAGATTCATTTTCTCGCGGGTCAGCGCGTCCAGCGCCCCAAAAGGCTCGTCCATGAGCACCAGCTTGGGGTCGTGGATCAGCGCACGCGCGATGGATACGCGCTGCTGCATTCCGCCCGACAGTTCGTAGGGATACTTTTCAGCAGAGCCTGTCAGACCCACCATATCGAGCAACTCGTAGGCGCGCTCCACCGCAGGCTTGCGCGGCAGATCCAGTATGTCAGCCGGCAGGAGCACATTCTCAAGAACGTTGCGCCACTTCAACAATAGCGGCTGCTGAAAAACCATGCCGACGTCTCTGCCTGGGTCAAATGCAGACTCGCTAGCGCCACCGATATGCAAAGTGCCGCCGTCATGGGCATGCAGGCCAGAAAGTATCTTTAGAAGGGTGGACTTTCCGCAGCCAGACGGGCCGACCAGTGAAATCATGTCGCCTTCATAGATGTCCATGGTCACGTCGGAGATCGCCAGAAATTCCTGCGAACCCTTGCGGTAAACCTTGCGCAAATTGCGCATGCTGATCATGGGCTCCCGTTCTGTTCGCCCGACCAGATTCACGGTCTTGGAAGAGCTCATGACAGCCACCTTTGCAGGTTCTCACGCACAAAACCGTCATCGCTCAGGTCGCCATGCGCTTGGTAGACACGGTCGATTTCCTTCGATTGCCCAGCACCCAGACCTTCGCCCGGGTCCAGGCACCAGATACCTTCCAGCAAGCCCTGACGGCGCAAAACCTCGTGGCAGCCTGCAATGCAGCCCTGGAAGTTGTTGGCAACATCGAAGAAGGCAGCGTTGCAGTCGGTGACGCGGGAATCGAGCGCCAGCAGTTGCGGGCTCACGGCACCCTCATGGGCTGCCAACTCTGCCTTGATATGCGCCAGTAGCTTGGCGGCACTGGCGGTCCACACCGACCAGTGGCCCAGCAGGCCACCCCGAAAGCGCACGGTGACTGGCTCGCCGTCACGCATGGCGGTAAAAGGCAGGGCGAGGTCGAGCACGATATGGTCGTCGTTACCGGTATAGAGAAACACGCGTTCCTCGGCCCGCGCATCGACCAGGCCGCGCACAACGTCAAGGCTGCGGTAGCGGTTAAAGGGAGCGACCTTGATCGCCAGGACATTCGGGATCGACGTGAAGCGACGCCAGAAGTTGCTCGACAGGACCGGTCCGCCAACCACCGTCTGCAGATAAAAACCAACCAGCGGGATTTCCTGTGCCACTGCCAGGCAGTGGGCGATCAATTCGTCTTCCGAAGATTGGGCGAGTGCTGCCAGGCTCAGCAGACCGGCGTGATACCCCAGGCCCACCGCTGTTTTTGCCTCTGCAAGTGCCTGGGTGGTGTCGCCGCACAGGCCAGCGATCATGACCATGGGGCGGCCAGACCAGCCTAGCCGGTCTTCCATGGCACTGCGCAACACAAGTTCGTAGAGACCTTTCTCGCGGATGCTGAACTGCGTGGTGTGTACGCCCACAGCCAAGCC
>JBBQZA010000346.1:0-3904 GCA_038208175.1 Burkholderiales bacterium | reverse complement strand
TGTGCCCGAATTGGCCGCCGAAAGCAGGTTGCCCGCCTGGTCCACCACCGTGATGCTCTTGTCCGACAGCTCGGGCACGCTGCTGGAAATCAGGTGGACGATGGCGCTGACCTGGCCTTCGTCGATGCTGCGCCCCTGGTGCAGCGTCAGAATCACCGAGGCGCTGGGTTTTTTTTGCTCGCGCAAGAACAGCGATGACTTGGGCAAGGCCAGGTGCACACGCGCGGAATTGACCGCCGAGATGGAATTGATCGAGCGCGACAGCTCGCCCTCCAGCGCGCGCTGGTAGTTGACCTGCTCGGCAAACTGGCTGGTGCCGAACTTCTGGTTGTCCATCAGCTCGAAGCCGACCGTGCCGCCTTTGGGCAGACCTTGCGCCGCCAGCCGCAGGCGCGCTTCGGGCACCTTGTTGGCTGCCACCAGCACCGCGCCACCGCCTTCACTGAACTTGTAGGGAATGTTCATCTGCTGCAGCGACGCGATGATGGCGCCGCCATCGCGGTCCGACACATTGCTGTAGAGCACCCCGTAGTCGGGCGTGCTGACCCACATCCACATCGCAGCCAGTGCAGCAACGCCAGCCGATACCCCGATCATCAGCGGCAGCCGCAGATTGCCCGGCAACTGACCGAGCAAGGGCATTGCTTTGGGGGTCGCGGCGGTACTCATGGGCATGATTGTGAGAGCGCCGTGCGCCGCTTGATCGCTCGAATAACCGCGGGTTTTGCCATCTTTTGGCACGATGCCGGGCCGACCCGGCTGCTACGCTACAGGCCTTCACTCAAGCAAGGGGCCCTCCTGCCCCGGGGAACACGTCATGGCCATATCGTCGATTGAATCCGTGCTGCAGCAAATGCGCGCCGTCAACACCTCAATGTCGGCGGAGCGAGCCACTTCGGCCAGTGGTGATGCGGTGGGCGGCGGCAGCTTTGCCGACGCCCTGAAAAGTTCACTCGACCGCATCAGCGAGGCGCAGCAGCAGGCCTACGGCCAGGCCGAAGCGTTTGAGCTCGGCAAACCGGGCGTGACGCTGAGCGACGTGATGATCGACCTGCAAAAGGCCAACATCGGCTTCCAGATGAGCCTGCAGGTGCGCAACAAACTGGTGGCTGCCTACCAGGAAATCATGAACATGCCGGCCTGATCTGCCGGCGACCTACGGGGCGCAGCAGAACGTAGGTCGGGTTAGCCGCTGGCGTAAGCCGACTTCCGGTTCGTCAGTCAGCTTACTCCAGCCAAGCCTGGTGCGGTCGCTGCAAAGGTGCCTGCAGCACAGTCCCGGCTTCTTGCAGAATCTGCGCATTGCATAGCGCGCAACGGGGCAGCCTCAAAATCAACGGTTGGCGAAGCGCATCCGCTGCAGCGCGGTGTTGGGCAGGCTTGCGGGATTGGCGGGTGGAGCCACAACCTGAACCCCAGCTTCCCTGAGCTTGGCTTCACCACGTTTGATCTCCTCAAACAAGGCATTCAGATCGTTGCCATACTTGGTGCCAATTGCGTCCTTGATGGCATGTACCTCCATCATGATTTCGTCAGTCATCGTCGTTTCCTCCAAGAAGTTCCTCGGGAGTGCAAATAATCGGCAGGAATAATCCTTGTTCCTCAAGACACACCGCTATTTTTTCCTGAATCACAGGATTGGCAATATGCCTGCAGTTCCATGTCAGTAAGAAATCGACATGATGCAAAGTTGAGACAGCAATATGAAGCGCATCCTCAATAGCTTTGGCTGGAATGATCGCCCGCTCAATCAACGATTCGGCCAAGCTAACCATCTCCTGCGCTTCATGATATTGATCCAGGTTCTGAAAGCCGCGATCTGCTTCCTTATTGCTCTCAAAGTCACCGCAAACCAGATGAGGGCATCAGTATAGATCGACATAACATGTCTCGAATTTCACAGATGGATCGCCACGGCCCTGCAGTCCTCGCGATCACGTCTGCTAGCCAAATTTCGTAGGTCGGGTTAGCCGCTGGCGTAAGCCGACATCAGTCGTTGCCGAGTCGCTAAGGATGCGCCCCGCGCCGCTGCGCAGCATGGGCAAGTTGGGCGTGCGCTTGCTCCAGCAGTGGAACGTGACTGACCAGGCGGCGCAGGTTGCAGTTTGAACTCGACAATTTCTTGGGCTTGCATCAGAGGCCTCACAGTGGCACGCCGGTTTGCTGGGCGATGCGGTGGATGGGTTGCAGGGCTTGTCGGGGCAAGGGCGCCAGCACCAGATCAATGCGTTGGTCATCGATGCGCGAGCCAAACAGGTACAGGCTAACACCGCTGCCAAATACCTCGGCGGCAACCTGTTTGATGCTGTGAATTTGCTTTGATGTGAGGCGCATGGGAGCATTCTAGGAGGATGTTGGCTTGGGTCGGAAGGGGGTGGGCTAGCGCGATGTTTAACGTCCAACATATTGGACAATGTTGCCGCACCCTCATACAATTAACAGCATGTCCACGCTTACAGAAATCAGCCATGCAGTTCGTGAACGTCGCTCGGAGATCGGGTTGACTCAGGCGAAACTCGCGCAGATTTCTGGCCTTTCGCGCGCGACGATTGCAGCTCTGGAAAGCGGATCGATTTCAAACATAAGTGTCATAAAGGCTGAAAGCCTGCTAGAGACGCTAGGCTTGTCCTTTGGACACCTGTTCGCGCAAAGGATGCCGAAAAAGGCGGGAATGAGTGCGCTGCGACAGGCCTCCATTACTGCTGGCGTCAGTTATCGTGGAAGTCTCACGCCAAAAATCCTCGCCGCTGTTCTTGCCGGTGAGCCGACCCCTGACGACTTCAGACCCCACATTCGCAAATTGCTGAATGAAGGACCGGTAGCGCTCTTGGCGAGCGTCGCTGGCGAGATGCAGCAATCACACGGCATCTCAAGAATTCAGGCTTGGGTATGCATGAGGAAATTAGCAAGAGATCTCCGTTGCACACGGCGACTTTGGTTATGAGCGTGCCCGATATGAACCGCCCTGGGCCTTGGCAGAAGTTGTTTCCCCAAGCGCTGCAGTTGATGGACTATCTTGAATCTGTCACGAACAAGCCGCAATGGACATTCGGTGGCGGCACGGTTCTTATGCTGAGAATCAACCACCGGCAGAGCAAAGACATAGACCTTTTTGTGCCTGATCCACAGTACCTTGGGCATGTCAACCCTCGGCTCAGTGATGCAGCTGAAGCAATTTCAGGGGCTTATCTGGAAGGGGCTCTGTACGTCAAACTCATTCTGGAGGGAGGAGAAATCGACGTCGTGGTTGGCCCGCCACTGACAGACGCTGGCTACGATTTTGTGGAGTTCGAGGGGCGGCAGCTTCGCGTCGAAACATCGGCTGAAATTATTGCGAAGAAAATGTGGCACCGTGGGGATCAAGCAAATGCGCGTGATCTGTACGATCTTTGCGCAGTAGCACACGCTGAGCCTGATGCGATCGAACAGGCACGCCCATTCTTTGACAAGCATGGAAAGACATTCATTGAGCGTCTCGAATCGAATCGCGAAATTGCGAAGGAGGAGTTTCAGGCGATCATGGCCATTGGCGTTGCGCCCGATTTTGATGCGAGTCTGAGGTTCGCTCGAAGCATCTTGACTTCGCGTGACTACCGCCGCTCCAAGATTACGCGACCTGGACGATGAATCAAATGCGAAGGATGGCACAGATGGATCGCCACGGCCCTGTGGGCCTCGCGATGACGGCTGCTAGCCAAACTTGGTCAATGCCGATGCGCTAGTTGTCGGATTACCCGAAGGCGTAACCCGACATCAGTCGTTGCCGAGCCGCTAAAGATGCGCCCCGCGCTGCGTGATCCAGTTGGGCGTGCGCTTGCTCCAGCAGTGGAACGTGACTGACCAGGCGGCGCAGGTTGCAGTTTGAACTCGACAATTTCTTGGGCTTGCATCAGAGGCCTCACAG
>JBBQZA010000345.1:0-3917 GCA_038208175.1 Burkholderiales bacterium | reverse complement strand
ATGTCGGCAGCATACGGACCCACGGATACCTCCTGACCCACCAGTTCCAGATCAAGGCCCACCGCCTTGCTAAGGGCGGCAAGATTGCCCGCCTCAGCCAGCCAGGGGGTGAAGTGATAACCCTCGTGTTGCCACACATTGCGAAGTTCCACACGTTCGAGCACACCAAGTTCTGCCATAGATTTCCCAATTAAATTGTTTTTCCGTACCCGTCAAAATGACGTCTGCCTCGGGCAGGCCCAGCAGGCTTCACACGCCGAGTCCGGGTCACTGTTTGAAATTTTCAAGCTCATGCACACGGGCAGCGGTGCTGGTCAGCATGCAGTCGTTGGCATTGACACGGGCCAGGGTGCCGCCATCCGGGTCGTTGTAAAAGCTGCAGTTGGCATCGCGGAACTTGATCCAGGCGCGCTGCGCTTCGAGCAACTGTTTTTTGCGCTCGGGCGATAGCTCGGCCATGACCGCCTTGTAGGCTTGGTTCAGGCGCGCATCCTGGCGCTGGGTTTCGGCGGTGAGGCACTCGATCATGCCCATCGTCGTGCCGCCCGACTTGTCCATGCAGGCGGCGTGCTGTTTGCTCAGCCCGGTTTCGTGGGCACTGGCGGCAATGGGTGCGGCGGCGATGACGAGCGCTGCAGAGAAGATTTTGAGGGTTTTCATGCGGCAGTTTCCAGGGTGGAGGGTTCGCTCAAGGCGGGTCACTGGGCTTGTTCAGTGCGTCCAGACCTTGCAGTTCACTCCCCTCTCCTGCCAGTTCCGCCTCAATGTCGGCAATGCTCGGCAGGCTTTGCTCCAAGGTGGCGGGCAGGTCGCGCAGCAGCTGGTATTCGGCCACGCCGATGGGCTTGTCGATGCCCGAGAGCGCGTATTCAGCGACCAGCCGGTTTTGCTGCTTGCACAGCAGCAGGCCGATGGTCGGCTTGTCGTCCGGCGCCTTGACCTGTGCATCGACCGCCGCCAAATAAAAATTGAGCTGGCCGGCGTGCTCGGGCTTGAAGGCCGTCGCCTTGAGTTCGACCACCACGTAGCACTTGAGGCGCGTGTGATAAAAAAGCAGGTCGATGAAGAACTCGTCGCCGGCGACCTCCAGCCGGAACTGCCGGCCGACGAAGGCAAAGCCGGCGCCCAGCTCCAGCAAAAAGCGCGTGATGTGGCGGATCAGGCCGTTTTCTATTTCGCGCTCGTGGGCGTCGTCGCCCAGGCCCAGGAAGTCGAACAGGTACGGGTCCTTGAGCGTCTCGCGGGCCAGCGCCGACTCGGCAGCCGGCAGGCGCGCCTGGAAGTTCGTCACCGCGCCGCCCTGGCGCTGCTGCAGCCGGTTCTTGATGTGCAGCGCGAGCGTGGTGCGCGACCAGCCGTGCTGCGCCGTCTGCGCCGCATACCATTCGCGGTCACCCGCGTTGTCCAGCTGGGTCAGGAGCGTCACGATGTGGAACCACGGCAATTGGTCAGCAGGCTGCTGACCAAATTGGCCGTCCGGGCAATGCAGGGCAAAAAACCGCATGTACTTGAGGTTGCTGGCCGACCAGCCGCGCATGTCGGGAAAAGCGTCCTTGAGGTCGCGCGCCAGGCGGTCGATGACCTTGGCGCCCCAGCCCTGGGTCTGCTGACGCTGCACGATGTCCCGACCGATGCGGCCGTAGAGCTGCACCAGCTCGGCATTAACGGCGAGGGCCGCGCGTTGCCGGGCCTGGGCGATCTGGCCCTTGAGCTGGGCGAGCCAGTCGGCGTAGCCCTCGGGCAGGGCGAGCGGGGGGCGGCTGGCGGGCGTCATGCGCAGGCTTCTTCGAGCAGCGCCTCGGCATCTAGCAGGCGCAGCTGGCCCGAGATCAGGCGCGGCAGCAGGGTGTCGCGCAGAGTGGCGAGGGTTTGGCCTTGCTTTTGATTTTCAGAAACTTTGGCAAGCAAGGGGGCGGCAGCAGCGTGAAATGCTTTAAGGATAAGACGGTCAGCAAGGACACTTTTCAATCCCGAGACAACGTCAGGCCGTACGGCCGGATAGGCCGCACCATCGGCAACATGGGCAAGATGTTCGATGCTGTCGGCTTGCGTTGCTGCCAGATAGACAAATTCTGTGTTTTCTAATGCCGATGGACGAAGTACCGCAAAGCCGGTGCTGGCCGTCAAGTTGCTGGCAGGCTCATGAATGAACGCAAAGGAACGGTTACCTGGACGCACAGTCCCCACGATGGTGTCACCGCTGCGCAGCACACGCCTCGCCCGACTTGGCGCTTCGTCAAACTCAAAATCTGTGACAGACGCAATTTCGTTGTCTTTGGCATTGGCAAGATCAATGTAGGCCACTCTGTGTGGGTGATTTTTGGCAGTCCACGACTCGGGGTTGAGGTCGGATAGATCCGCCAGCGTTCCAACCCACCACCCCGTCGGCACTAACCCCAGTTCCGACTCCTCGAACCCATCGGGAAACAGCGCCGCCGTGGCCTCGTCCATGCCTTCGGGGGCGCGGCCTTCCAGCTTGGCGCGCACGGGGTCGAAATCGACAAACCACGATTTGAAAAGCGCTTGGGCGATGGCTTCGAGCGTGGCGTTGGTTTCGCGCAGCAGGGCAATGCGATCGTCGAGTAAAGACAAGTGCGCCACGATTTGCTGCTGTTCTTGCAGTGGAGGTACTGGTATGCGCAATGACTTGATTACTGACAAGTTGATGAGCGGAATCGTCGAGCCGGTGTTCCTATTCTGGATTGCCGTGACCATATCTGGCGAGGCAAACCAGTAATAAGCAAACAGCGGATCGACTTTCTGAGAATCTAAACGGGCGCGAAGTTGCTTGTTGGAAATGATGTACTTCGGATACTTGCCGTTCGGCGGAATGATGCCCACCTGTCCAATTGTCCCGGCTGCCGTAAAAAGCAAGTCCCCTGGATGAGCTTCGCAGTTCTTGAATTCGGCTGCTTTCTCGTCGGTTAGATAGACAAATCCATCATCTTTGAAGCGCCCCATACCCAGTGACAGGTTATTGCCGCGAATGACAGGTACACCACTCTCCACAAAGAAACGCTTTCCAATGTTTGAGCCAAATGGCCCGGAAACAATGGAGCGACCCTCGGCCTTTGTGTCATTTAGCGTGGACCAATGCCACTGGTCGGGAAGTTTGTAGTCAAAACTCATACCCCAGCCCTCCCAGCTTCTGGCGGATCAAGAGGTCCAGCTCCGCACCCCTGGCCATCTGCTCGCCCAGCTTTTCGGTCAACTGCTGCATCTTGGTGGCGAAATCCTCGTCGTTGTCCTTGATCTCTTCCGCGCCCACGTAGCGCCCGGGCGTGAGCACATGGCCGTGCTGGGCGATCTCGGCCAGCTTGACGCTGCGGCAAAAGCCCAGGGTGTCCTGGTACTCGCCCGCATTCGCCTCGCCGCGCCAAGCAGCCACGGTGGCGGCAATACGCTCGATCACAGCGTCGGTGAACTCGGACTGCACCCGGCTGATCATGGTCGCCAGCTTGCGCGCGTCGATGAACAGCACCTCGCCCTTGCGGTGGTTTTTTTGCTTGACCAAAAACCACAGGCACGCCGGAATCTGGGTATTGAAAAACAACTGGCCAGGCAGCGCGACCATGACCTCCACCACGTCGGCCTCGACCATCGCGGCGCGAATCTGGCCTTCGCTGTTCTGGCTGGAACTCATGGATCCGTTGGCCAGGACGATGCCGGCGCGGCCGGTGGGCTTGAGGTGATGCAGCATGTGCTGCAGCCAGGCGTAGTTGGCGTTGCCAGGGGGCGGATCGCCATGCACCCAGCGCGCGTCACCCATGAGGCTGCCGTGCCACCAGTCGCTGATGTTGAAACGCCGGTTGGCCAGAATTAAGTCGGCGCGCCGGTCCGGGTGCTGGTTGCGGGTGAACGGGTCGCCCGGGTCTTTGCCTAAATTGAAGTAAATGCCGCGAATAGCCAGGTTCATT
>JBBQZA010000344.1:0-3941 GCA_038208175.1 Burkholderiales bacterium | reverse complement strand
GGCAAAACGCGCTCCGTCCATGTGCACGGTCAATCCGTTGCGATGCGCCATGTTGGCAATGGCGCGGACCTCGCTGATCTGGTAGACCGTGCCGACTTCGGTCGATTGGGTGATCGAGACCACCTGAGGCCGGGGGTAATGGATATCGTCGCGTCGGGTGATTAGCGCCTCGATCGCCTGTGGCGTCAACTTGCCATTGGCACCTGGCGCCAGCAGCAGCTTGGCACCGTTGGAGAAGAATTCGGGTGCGCCGCATTCGTCGGTCTCAATGTGCGCCACCTCATGGCAGATCACAGAGTGGTAAGACTGGCACAACGCGGCCAATGCCAGGGAATTGGCCGCCGTGCCATTGAAAACGTAGAACACTTCGCAATCGGTCTGGAACAGGGTGCGGATCGCGTCGCAGACGCGCTCGGTCCAGGGGTCTTCGCCATAGGCGATTTCGTGGCCGCTCTGATTGGCCTCAATCAGCCATTTCAGCGCTTGCGGGCAAATACCGGCGTAGTTGTCAGAGGCAAAGTGCTGGGACATGGCGTACTCTTTTTTCCAAAGTCAATTGTGACAAAACTGACGGTCAAAACCAAGCAGGAGTTTGACCCAACAAAAAAGCCACCCGCCCGTAGCGCGGCGGCAGCGCCAATGCCGCGCGAGCCGCCGGTAATCAGCAGGACTTGGTTCACGGAGCTGATTGTCTGGCGCGCTCGCAAGCCAGCAGAATGCGTTCCGGCGTGGCCGGTGCAATCAGGTCGACGCGCGCCTTGTGCCCAGCCGAGGCACTGACGGCATCACGCAGCGCGAAGAAGGCGGACAGCGACAGCATCAGCGGCGGCTCGCCGACGGCCTTGCTGCGATACGGCGTGGGGCAGACGTTCTTGCCGTCGAACAGGCTGACCTTGAAATGCTCTGGCACGTCGCTGGCAACCGGAATCTTGTAGGTGCTGGGGCCGTGCGTCAGCAACTTGCCTTGCTTGTCCCAGATGCATTCTTCCATCGTCAGCCAGCCCATGCCCTGGATGTAGGCGCCTTCGATCTGGCCCCTATCGATGGCCGGGTTGATGCTCTGACCGACGTCGTGCACGATGTCCACGGCTTTCAGCCACCACTCGCCGGTGCGGGTGTCGATCTCCACCTCGCTGACGCTAGCGCCGTAACAGAAGTAATAGAAGGCGCGGCCCTGCAATGTGTTGAAGTCGTACTTGATGTCGGGCGTCAGGTAGAAGCCGGTCACGCTCAGGCTGACGCGGTCCAGCCAGGCTTGAGTGACCACGCTTTGCCACGCTACCTGCTGGCCCGCTGAGCCGGTCATCGCGCGGGCAAAGCCGCCAGCAAATTCGACTGCTGTGGGGTCGCAAGCCAGTAGCCGCGCTGCCACCGGCTTCAAGCGTGCGCGCAGTTGATCACAGGCGTTGTTGATGGCAGCGCCATTAATGTCGGCGCCGCTGGAGGCGGCCGTGGCGCTGGCGTTGGGCACTTTTTGCGTGTCGGAGGCGGTGACACGTACCAGGTCGATGCCAATGCCCAGACCGTCAGCCGCCACCTGTGCCATCTTGGTGTTCAGGCCCTGGCCCATTTCGGTGCCGCCATGGTTGACGCTGACCGAGCCGTCCTGGTAAATGTGGATCAGCGCACCGCCCTGATTGAGCATCGTGGCAGTGAACGAGATGCCGAACTTGAGCGGCACCAGTGCCACGCCGCGCTTGCGGTATTTGCTCTGTGCATTGAAGCGTGCCACTGCTTCACGGCGTGCCCTGTAACCGGCTTCCAGTGCCACCTGATCGATCACCTGGTCGCCAATCCAGTCCTCGATCGGCTGACCGTACTGCGTGGTCATGGAACCAGCGTCACCCGAAGCGGCCGGGTCGCGGTAAAGATTGGCGCGGCGCACGTCCAGCGGATCCTTGCCGAGCTTGTGCGCAATTTCCTCGATCACGGTCTCGATCGCAAACATGCCCTGCGGACCGCCAAAGCCACGAAATGCGGTGGCACTCTGCATGTTCGTCTTGCAGCGGTGGCTGATGATCTTGAGGTGCGGCAGGTAATAGCAGTTGTCGATATGCAGCAGCGCGCGGTCGTTCACCGGGCCCGAGTAGTCGGTGCTGTAGCCGCAGCGCGAGGCCAGCACCACGTCAATGCCCAGAATGCGGCCGCTGTCGTCGAAACCGCAGTCGTAATCGATGCGAAAGTCATGCCGCTTGCCGGTGATCATCATGTCGTCATCGCGATTCACGCGCAGCTTGACCGGGCGGCGCAGCTTGAAAGCGGCCAGCGCGGCGCTTTGCGAGAAGATGCTGGCGTTGCCTTCCTTGCCGCCAAAGCCGCCGCCCATGCGCCGGCAAATCACTTCGACATCGTTGACCGACAGATTCAGCGCGGCAGCGGCTTCGCGCTGGTTGCCGTCCGGGTGCTGGGTCGAGACGTACAGCGTAAGTTGGCCGTCCTCGCGCGGGATCGCATAGGTGATCTGGCCTTCCAGGTAAAACTGTTCCTGCTGACCGCAACTGGTGCGGCCTTGAACCCGGTGCGGCGCACCAGCGATAGCCGCATCCGGCTGGCCGCGTGTGATGCCTCTGGACGGCATGATGAAGCTCTGCTGAGCCAGCGCCTCGTCAATGCTCAGGATGGCGGGTAACTCGCTGACCGTAACGGCCGCGCGTCGGGCGGCTGCCCGGGCGCTGAGCATGCTGCGCGCTACCACCACGGCCACCGGTTGGCCCAGGAACTCCACTTTGCCAGCGGCCAGAAACGGATCGTCGTGAACAATCGGCCCACAGTTGTTCTCGCCCGGAATGTCTTTGGCCGTGAAGACGGCCACCACATCTTCTTGCGCCAGCAGCGCAGCGCGGTCAATGCCATCGCCCAGCAGTTCACCATGCGCCACCGGTGACAGCACCAGCGCCGCGTACAGCGTACCGCGCAGCTCCGGAATGTCGTCGGTGTAGGTCGCCTCACCGGTGACGTGCAGCAGCGCTGACTCGTGCGCCATCTCGCGCCCCTGCTCGGTAGCGGGTGCCAGTTCCTTAAACGATCCAACTGTGTTCATGGGGCCACCTCCGCCGCTGCGTCAGCGGCTTCTTCAACAAACTGCAGAACCAGATTGCGCGCCAGCAGCGAGCGGTAAGCCCAGCTCGCGCGCAGGCCGTCGCGGGCGGTAAAACTGGCGGCTATTGCCTGGTCCAGTTCACTGGCGCTGACGGCTCCGGGTGCGCGGCCGTTGATCACGGCCTCCAGCTTGGGTGCGCGGCAGGGCGATGGCGCCAAGCCGTTGTAGGCGAGCCGGACCTGGCTGAACTTGCCGTCAAGGAGCTGATAGTGCATGGCGCAGCAGGTGGCCGAAATATCCTGGTCAAAGCGCTTGCTGATCTTGTGCGCGCGGAACACTTCACCCGACTGAGGTTTGGGCAGATCGACGGCTTCGATGAACTCACCCGGCTGCAGCGCAGTCTTCTTTTGGCCGGTATAGAACTGCTCCAGACTCAGTGAGCGCGTGATCTGGCCCTGGCGCAGCAGCAGCGTCGCGCCCAGCGCCAGCAAGCAGGGCATGCTGTCGCCAATCGGTGAGCCGTTGGCAATGTTGCCGGCCAGCGTGGCGGTGGAGCGGATCGGCGGCGAGCCAAAGCGGCGCAGTACCTCGGCAAAATCCGGATAGGCATCATTTACCAGCGTCAGCACTGTGGTCAGCGACACCTGCGCGCCGATGCGCCAGAACGCACCCTTGTCTTCGACCTGGCGCAGTTCGCTCACCTGGCCGAGATAAACAATTTTTTGTGGCCGCGCAAACTGCTTGTTGACCTGCAGGCCAATCTCGGTGCTGCCGGCCAGCAAGACCGCGTCCGGATGCTGCATCAGGTAATCGGCCAATTCAGCGACCGTGGTCGGGTTGGCGAATGAACGCCCCTGCGGACTCAGCAGTGGCATCGGCTTCACGATGGTTGCCCGGATCT
>JBBQZA010000343.1:0-3958 GCA_038208175.1 Burkholderiales bacterium | reverse complement strand
GAATTTATAGCTACCTGCGCCCATCTGACAAGGACTACAGACCTGAAACCCTTGTGGATCAACCTCGAATACCTGTCTGCCGAGCCCTACGCTCAACGCTGCCACGCCCTGGCCTCGCCGGTGCAAAGCGGCCCGGCTGCGGGCTGGACGAAATGGTTTTACTACCCCGGCTTTACCGAATCGACCGGGGGCCTGCTGCGCGAGCCTGGCCTGATTGAACGGCAAGCCGGTTTTGACCGCAGCGCCTGGCTTGCGACCCAGGGCATTGCGTGGACCGGCGAAAAACTGGTTTCGATGTTTTGCTACGAGCCGGCGGCGCTGGCCGGCCTGTTAAGGCAATTTACGCAGCACGGACTTGCCGGCGAACCCGTTCGCCTGCTGGTGGCGGCCGGCCGGGCCGCTGGCGCCGTGAAATCGGTTTTTAACAATGAAATCAGCCTGAATCCAAATAACCACGGGCTTGACCAGCTATCAATTTCATATCTTCCGCTACTCGCGCAGGACGAGTTCGACCAGTTGCTGTGGGCAAGCGACATGAATTTCGTTCGCGGCGAGGATTCGGTGGTTCGCGCGCTGTGGGCCGGCAAACCGTTTGTCTGGCAGATCTACCCGCAGGACGACGGCGCGCATCAGCACAAGCTGAACGCTTTTCTGGACCTGCTGCAAGCACCGCGCTCGCTGCGGACTTTTCACGCCGTCTGGAACACGCACAGCACAGGCGCCGAACTGCCGAATGTCCCTGCGCCCGACCTTCCCGCCTGGCAGGCCTGCGCGCTCGGCGCCCGGGCCAAGCTGCTATCGCAGAATGACCTGTGCAGCCGTTTGCTCGGGTTTGTGGCAAAAAAACGCTAAAATCGCAGGCTTTGCGGATTTGCCTGTTCGGGTAAAGCGCATGAACAGTCATTTCAATAGTCACCTAACCCGCCGCGCAACCTGCACGAGACTGCAGACGTCTAGCGGCCCACCTCAGTAAAACTGCCATGAAAATCGCTCAAGAAATCCGCGCCGGAAACGTCATCATGAACGGCAAGGACCCGATGGTCGTGCTCAAGACCGAATACAGCCGCGGCGGGCGCAACTCCGCCACCGTGCGCATGAAGCTCAAAAGCCTGATCGCCAGCTTCAACACAGAAGTCGTCTTCAAGGCCGACGACAAGCTGGATCAGGTCTTCCTCGACAAGAAGGAATGTACCTATTCCTATTTTGCCGACCCGATGTACATCTGCATGGATGCCGATTTCAACCAGTACGAAGTCGAAGCCGAAAACATGGGCGACTCGCTGAACTACCTGCAAGACGGCATGGATCTTGAAGTGGTGTTCTATGACGGCAAGGCGATTTCGGTCGAAGTGCCGACCAGCGTGCAGCGCGAAATCACCTGGACCGAGCCAGCCGTGAAGGGCGACACTTCCGGCAAGGTTCTGAAGCCTGCCAAGATTGCCACCGGCTTTGAGATCGGCGTGCCGATTTTCGTTGCGCAAGGCGACGTCGTCGAGATCGACACCCGGACCGGCGAATATCGCAAGCGTGTCTGATTCGTTGGACTTTCCCGACTCAGTGCTCATTTCTGCAAAAGGCTCCGATGGAGCCTTTTTGCATTACCGTCCCCACTAACCCCGTCAATCACCAAGAGCCCATGGAACAAACACAAGACTTGTCGGAAGACCGCCTGGCTCACGCCTGGGCCGAATTGCAGGCGTCTTCAAACGACACCACTCCGCTACGTGCCGATGCGAACCGGCTGGCGTTTGCCGACCCCGAGTTTTTGCTGCGGCGCGAAACCCGCAGCATCCGCATCCAGCTGGAAATGCTCAAGCCCGAGATGGACCAGCAGGCGCAAGGCGTCGAAAACACCGTCGTGGTGTTTGGCAGCGCGCGCTTCCCGGCGCCCGAGCAGGCCAGCGCGGCGATGCAGCTGGCCGAGGAAAGCGGCGACGAGGCGGCGCTGGCGCTGGCGCGGCGCCATGTTCGCAATGCCTACTACTACGACCAGGCGCGCAAATTCGCGCGGCTGGTTGCCGGCTATAGCAACCCGCGCCCGCCGGCCGAACAGCTCTTCATCTGCACCGGCGGCGGACCCGGCATCATGGAGGCGGCCAATCGCGGCGCGCAGGAAATGGGCGCGCTGACTGTCGGGCTGAATGTGGTGCTGCCGCATGAGCAGACTTCCAATCCGTATGTGTCGCCATCGCTGAACTTCAAGTTCCACTACTTCGCGATGCGCAAGATGCATTTCATGATGCGTGCCAAGGCGCTGGTGGTGTTTCCGGGCGGCTTCGGAACGCTCGACGAGCTGTTCGAAATTATCACGCTGGTGCAGACGCGCAAGGCCAAGCCGGTGCCGATCATTCTGTTCGGTTCCGAATACTGGAACCGGTTGTTCAATTTCGACGTGATGATCGAGGAAGGCGCGATCTCGCCCGAAGACTTGAAGCTGATGCACTATGTCGACAAGCCGGAAGCCGCCTGGGAGGCCATCCGGACTTTTTACGAACTTTGAACCGGTCGTCTGAACCGGCGGGCTAATCCAGCTCCCGGTCCAGCGGAATCAGCCGCACCGCATCGGCATCGGGCAGTGCCTCGACATTGCGCAGCGCTTTTCCCATCACACGGCTGCGCTGTTCGGCGCTGTGCAGCGTGTTCAGCACGGTTTCGGTCTGCATCTTGACCTTGGCGAGCACATCGCCGAACTTTGAAAACTCGGTCTTGACCGCGCCCAGCACCTGCCAGACTTCGCTGGAACGCTTTTCCAGCGCCAGCGTGCGAAAACCCATTTGCAGCGAATTGAGCATCGCCAGCAGCGTCGTCGGGCCGGCCAGCGTGATGCGATGCTCGCGCTGCAGGCACTCGATCAGGCCCGGACGGCGCAGCACCTCGGCATACAGGCCCTCGGTCGGCAGGAACAAAATCGCAAAGTCGGTGGTGTAAGGCGGCTCGATGTATTTTTCGCTGATCGATCTGGCTTCAAGCCGGATGCGCATTTCCAGCGCCTTGCCGGCAATTTCGGCGCCCGGCCCGTCGGCCCGGCCTTGCGCATCGAGCAGCCGTTCATAGTCGTCGCTGGGAAATTTCGCGTCGATTGGCAGCCACAGCGGATCGCCCGATTCGGCGCGGCCGGGCAGCTTGATCGCGAAATCGACCGGATTCTTGCCGCCGCGCCGCGTCACGACCTGCGCCGCATATTGGTCGACGGTGAACACCTGCTCCAGCAGCGCGGCAAGCTGCGCTTCGCCGAAAATTCCGCGCGTCTTGACGTTGGTCAGCAAATGCTTGAGGTCGCCAACACCCTGCGCCAGCGTCTGCATTTCGCCCAAGCCCTTATGGACCTGCTCCAGCCGGTCGGCAACCTGTTTGAAGCTCTGGCCGAGCCGCGTTTCCAGCGTGTTCTGCAGCTTTTCGTCGACGGTGCGGCGCATTTCGTCGAGCTTGGCCGAATTGGTCTGCTGCAGTTGCGCGAGCTGTTTTTCCAGCGTTTCGCGCACCTCGCCCATGCGGCGCGCATTCGAGTCGCTGATCGACTGCAGCTGCGTTGTCAGCGTATCAGACAGGGTTTTTTGCAGCAGGACGAGCTGCTGGGCGAACGCGTCAATCTGCGCGTTCTGGGTGCGCGTGGCTTCGGCGCTTTGCCGCACCAGCGTTTGCTGGAAGGTGGCGAAGACGGTCGCCAGTTCCTCGCGGCTGCTCCGCGAACTGCCACTGATCTCGCGCCGCAGTTCCCGCTCCAGCCGGTCGCTGCCATCGGCGATGCCGGCGAGCAGTTCGGCGTTTGCGTCGCTGGTGCTGCGCGCCGGCTGGCGCACCAGCAGCCAGACCAGCAGCAACGCATTGGCCAGCAGCAAGGCTACCATCAGCCAGAATTCGATGGTGTTTTTCACTCTTTATTTGATAGCTAACACCGTATTGTTCAAGGGCGTTGGAGGCTTTTTTCCTGTAAAAAATGCAATCAGGTTGTCGGCTG
>JBBQZA010000342.1:0-3959 GCA_038208175.1 Burkholderiales bacterium | reverse complement strand
TCATACCAAGTCGCCTTCGAAAGTCAAGAACTGGGGTGACGGTAGTGGCAAGCCAGTGAGCTTGGGTGGGCGACTCCGCGAATGTCCCCCAGACCGGGCTGCGCCGGTTCTTCCGCCTTGATTTCGCTGCGTCGCCCACCCAGCCTCCCAGGCAAGTGGCGGCGCTAAGGGTAATACGCTCACCACCAACGCAGGAGCACGCCGATGGGGCGCTCAGTGCAGCGAAATAAAGGAGGAGCCGTAGGCGGGGGACATTCGCGGAACTGAGTGCCGCGCCGCAGTGCTCCGGGTCACCGCCGAAGTGCTGAATCTTTGAACGCCAAAGCGTATCAACCCAGCAGTCGTTCCGGATTGGCGTTTAGTTTTACCAGCGCATCGCGCGAGGCACGTACCGTCAAGGCTTCTTGCTCTTGCGGCAACAACAGACCGGCTTGCAGGTACGCGGCCAGGCGTCTGGCTTGTATCAGATAGCTGCGCCCATCGCTGGAGGCAAACAGATTCAGATGTTTTCGGTCACTGCGCCAGACAAACTGCACCTGCGCCTGACGCCCGTTGTGGTCGAGCGTGAACCAGGAACCGACCTGCAATTGCTGCGCCCACGAGAGCATGGCCGCGGTTGGCTTGGAGCCGCCATCGGTCACCACATCAATATTCGATGCATCCAGCCCGAGCATCGTTTCGATACTCTGCGCGTCCAGCGGCAAATCGCCCATGCCTTCGTCAGTAACGAAGTCTTCGAGGTGCGCCAGGCGTTCCGCCATGACCGCAATCTGCTCTGGCGGAATCGCCTGCGCCTTGGACACAAATGCATCGGCCAGTGTGTCATTGACGGTCTTGACATGGGCTTCCTGCTCGGCCGTGGCGAGGCCAAGCAGTGTCATGCCCGAGCGCAGTTTTTGCAGCAACGAGGGCAAGTCCCGAATCACGCGCGCCCGGTCGATTCGATTTGGCTTGGCGCTGGCGGCCCAGACCAGATCCGAAGCCAGTTTTTTCAGGCCCAGCGTTTCTTCATGCTGCGGACCTTTGCGCACCGCTGCAACCGCCAGCACTTCTGCCCAGACCTTGAACAGAAACTGCCGGATCTCCTCGCGCACCGGCATGTCCTTGAGCATGTTGCGCATCTCGATCGTGTACTGGATCGTCAAGGTTTCCTTCTGCTCGAGTTGCTGCGCTACGCCAACCACTTTTTGGGTCGAACCGCGTTCGGTCAAAAACTGTCCCAAAAACTTCTGAAACTCGTCATAGACCAGTTGGTAGACCCGCTTGCCGGTTTCCGGGTATTGCTCGATCACCTGCACCACGCGCTTGATTTCGGTCTCCAAGGCGCTGCCCTGGATGCCACTGGCGTCAAAACCCAGAACGCAGGAGCCCATACGGTCAATCAACTGCCGGGCCGGATGGTCCAAGGTGCCGAAAAAATCGGGTTCGGCCAGGGCCAGTCGGAGCACCGGCATTTGCAGGCGCGCAAACCAGACACGAATGGCGGGGGGAATTCGTTCTTCCTGCAAAATGGCCTGAAACATCAGAGCCACAATCTCGATCACGGCCTTTTCGCTCTTGGTCTCGGCCTTGGCCTTGAGGTCGGTGGTCTGGCGCCGCAGATCGGCCGAGACCTTGGCAACGGCGGCCGGACTGTAGTCCTCCAGGATCGTCTCACTGTTTGAACTTGCCACGCCGGCAGTCCCGGTTCGAGCCGACGCTGGCCGCGGGGCAAGCGCCGCCGCCAATGCCGGCGACGGCGAGTAGTTCACGGTGCTCGCAAATTCGAAGCCAGCAGAGCCCCCCAGCAGGCGCTTGATTTGCCCCACGACGCCGGCCGCACGAATGCGCGCTCTGGCCAACGGTGTGGTTCCGGTCAACATCCGGGTTTCTTCGTAAGCGTCAGTCGTATCCGAACCGTAGCTACCCTCAGAATAATGAGTTGGCGGCCCACCCCCTGCCTCGCCCGGCGTACCACCCCTGGAACCGGAAGACGCTGCGCCGGGCGCACCTCCCGAACCCGATTGCGCTTGCCCACCCATGCGTGCGGAGTAAGGGGTCCCTCCCCGCCGCTGGCCGGGGCCAGGCTGAGGCCACGCAGCCGCGCCTTGTATCCCCGGTGCTTCGGTCGTTGCAGCGGACGCTTTGCCGAGCACTGCGCTAGGGTCCGGGCCCGGACGAACCGGAGCTGACGCTGCGCGTGCGATGCGATCAGCATACGAAATGGTTGGAAACACGCCTTGCTTGATCAAAAAAGCATTGCAATTGGTATAGGCCTGTTTAAGACGCAGAGTCAACAATTTTTCGGCGACCTCGTTGACCATGTGCCAGGCCTCGCGCGACAGGCCAGCCTCAACCCAGCGCTCCAGCATAAAGAGCAGCAGTACGTCGGGTCGAAGAATATCGTCGCTGTCGAGCTCTTGCATGTTCTGCACCTGGCGCATGCGAAACAAGAGGTCATTCCACTCGGATCCTGCCTGGTCCAGCACAGCCAAAGCCAGCCGTGAAGCAATGATCTTGTTGTCTGCGACGTCCGTCGCCACCAGTTCAAAGGCGCCGGAAAGCGTAGGCTTGACTTTGGGAACGGCTGGCTTCAAGGCCTCCTGCCAGACACCCAGCGTGCTATCGATCCAGACCTTGCGCTCGCGTTGGTAAGCGGTCCAGGCATCACGCCGATTTTGCATTTCCCGGGACGGCGCGGCCTCGTTCATCAACTCGGTGTAGCGATCCATCACCGCGCTGCCAAGATCTGCCATGGAACGGCCGATCTCGGTCACAAAACGTTTACGCGCTTCATGAGCGAGTTGCTCGCCCTTGGCTGAAAAGTTCTGCGTCACCATGCTTCAGATTTCTCTCAGACAGTAGCCCCTGCGTTGGGATCGTTCGGGTCGCCTTCCTTCTTGGCCCCACCCTTGATCAGATCTTCGCGCTGTATGCCAAGCCACATGGCTATCGCTGCCGCCACAAAGACCGAAGAGTAAATGCCGAACAATATGCCAATCGTCAGCGCCAACGCGAAATAGTGCAACGTGGCACCGCCGAACAGCAGCATAGACAGCACCATCAACTGGGTACAGCCGTGCGTGATGATGGTGCGGCTGATGGTCGAGGTGATGGAACTGTCGATGATTTGCTCGGTATTCATTTTGCGATAACGCCGGAAATTTTCGCGAATACGGTCGAAAATAACAACCGACTCGTTGACCGAATAGCCCAGCACCGCCAACACCGCGGCCAGCACGGGAAGTGAAAACTCCCACTGGAAAAAAGCGAAGAAGCCCAGAATGATGATGACGTCGTGTAGATTGGCAATGATGGCCGCCACCGCGAACTTCCACTCAAACCGGATCGCCAGATAGAGCATGATGCCAATCACCACCGACGCCAGCGCCTTGAGACCGTCGGTAGCCAGTTCATCGCCCACTTGCGGTCCGACGAACTCGGTGCGACGCATCGACGCCGACGCATCTGCCACCTTCAGCGCGCTCATGACCTGCTCGCTTTGCTGCGCCGAACTGACCCCTTTCTGCACCGGCAGACGAATCAGTACATCGCGGGCGGTACCAAAATTCTGCACCTGCACGTCCTGCAGACCGAGCGATGCCACTGCCTTGCGCACGCCATTGAGGTCGGGCGGCTGGGTGTAGCTGACCTCCATCAGGGTTCCACCGGTAAATTCAACCGACAGATGCAAGCCCCGCGTGAAGAGGAAAAACACCGCCGCCAGAAAGGTGATGAGCGATATCAGATTGAATATCAGCGCATGCCGCATGAACGGAATGTCGCGCCTGATCTTGAAGAATTCCATGAGCTGCTTTTCCTATTGTGGCGTAACAGCCGTCTCTGCATCAGGACGCCAAACGGTGCCAATCGACAGGGTCTTGAGTTTGTTCTTGCGACCATACCAAAGATTGACCAGGCCTCTGGAAAAGAAGACGCCCGAAAACATGCTGGTCAATATGCCCAGACAGTGAACCACC
>JBBQZA010000341.1:0-3962 GCA_038208175.1 Burkholderiales bacterium | reverse complement strand
CTCGGCGTTCCATTGCGAAAAGCGACCCGAAATGTTCTCCCGAACGACCGCCTTGAATAGTTCTTCCTTGCTCGTGAAATACAAAAACAGCGTGCCTTTTGAGACGCCGGCGCGCCGAGCCACGTCTTCCACTTTGGTCGCAACAAAACCATTTTCGACGAACAGATCGAGTGCGGCGGCCAGCAGTTCACCCGGGCGCGCGTCTTTGCGCCGTTCGTTCCTGGCAGGCGCCACCAGTTTCGCTTTGGGGATCAGTTTTGAGGCGGGCATGTTGTTAATGACTGGTTGGTTATTAGTGTAGCGTCTGACCGCCCGGTCGTCAAACCGCATGGGCAATGTCAGGCATTCGCACAGGCAATTGCCGCGTTTCGCGATGACGCGAGCGGCGCCAGCGCCAGGCGAACGGGCACCGCGCCGTTGTCCAAATGCGGTTTCCAGGACGACTCGGAGTCGAGTCAACCCTGAGAGAATTGGAGCATGAACAAGCGATGTACAGAAGACCAGGCGGGCATTGCCTCGGCACCGCGCTGGCAGCGCTGGAGCTGGCTGATTTGTGGTGTGGTTTGCCTTGCTGCCGGACTGCTGGGCATTGTGCTGCCGCTGCTGCCAACCACGCCGTTTGTTCTGCTTGCCGCCTACTGCTTCTCGCGCGGCAGCGCCCGCTATGAACAATGGCTGCTGACGCACCCCCAGTTTGGGCCGATCGTGCGCGATTGGCGAAATCGACGAGCGGTGCCGTTGCGTGCCAAGCAAGTGGCGTCGGTCATGATGGGCGTCAGTTCCGTCGCCATGTGGTGGCTGCTGCCGGGCCAGGTGCGGTGGATTCCCGCTGCGAGTTGCGTGCTGGTTGCGATTTGGTTGTGGCGTCTGCCAACTGGCTAGGGCTCCGACGAAGAGGTATCGGAGCACAATGAAAGCGATGCATTCGCGCGTTCATGTTTTGCCATTACCGGGTTGGAGTTCTGGGGCATGCACTGCGGAACTCGCGCCGCGCGCAGTGGCGGTCCACTTTGGCGGGGCAAGGGGGATAGATGGCCGCGCTGCGCTTTCCCTGCCGAAAACTGGTATGGTCAAAGCTTCTGAGCAGCTCAATTCTGGGGGAGTTTCTTGATGACAAACGCCTTGCAAACCATCACGCTTGGGGGCGGCTGTTTCTGGTGCACCGAGGCGGTGTTCGTGCAGGTCCGGGGCATTGAAGACGTTGAAAGCGGCTACAGCAATGGTCACACGGTGCAACCGAGTTACGAGCAGGTCTGCCGCGGTGACACCGGTCACAACGAAGTGGTCAGGCTGGTGTATGACCCGGCGCGGATCAGAGTGCGCGAAATTCTGGAAATCTTCTTTCTCATTCACGACCCCACGACCTTGAACCGCCAGGGGCACGACAGCGGCACGCAATACCGCAGCGGCATCTACTATTCGACGCCAGAGCAGCAAAGTGTCGCCACCAATCTGATTCAGGAGATGGCGCAAAGCGGCGTTTACAAGCGCGCCATCGTCACCGAAGTCCTGCTGTTGTCCAACTACTGGCCGGCCGAGGACTACCACCAGGACTTCTTTGAGAAGAATCCGGACCAGAGCTACTGCCTGGCAGCGGCCGCGCCGAAGCTGACCAAGTTTCGCCAAACGTTTGCGCGACTGGCAAGGTAACTCTAACTTGAGCGCTCCAGCGCAGCGCGCAGCCGCGGCCACAGCACGATCACCGCCAGCCCGCACAGTACCAGGGCACCCGCGGCCAATTTCCAGGCCGGCAACGGCTCGCCCAGTGACAGGCTTGAAGCGGTCATACCAAAGACCGGCACCAGCAGCGCCAGTGGCGTCACGGTGGCAGCCGGATGCCGCGCCAGCAACCAGTTCCAGACACCGTAGCCAAACAGCGTGTTGCCAACCGCCTGCCACAGCACGCAGGCCCAGACGCCGACGCTCGCCTGCAGCACGCTGGCGCCCATCAGCGACGGGCCTTCCAGAGCCCAGGACAGCGCGAACAGCGGTGGCACGGCAAACACGCTGCTCCAGACCATGAAGCCCAGCATGTCAACGCGTCCCAGGCTTTTCACCACCATGTTGGCGCAGGCCCAGAAGAACGCTGCCGCCAGCACCAGCGACAGGCCCTTGGCCGTCAGTGAGGCGTCCAGATGAGCGGCAATCACTGTCAGTCCTGCCAGCGCCAACAGCAGACCGATCCAGTGATAGCCCCTGATTCTTTCACCCAGCGCCAGCACCGAGATGCCGATGGTAAAGAACACCTGTAGCTGAATCACCAGCGACGCCAGGCCAGGGGAAATGTCGGCGCGCATGGCCAAAAACAGCGAGGCAAATTGTCCTACGCCCAGAAGCATGCCAAAGATTGCCAGTTTGTGCCAGGCTACAGCCGGTCGGCGGATGAACAAAAGCCAGGGCAGTGCGGAAAAGGTAAAACGCAGCGTTGCAAATAGAAAGGGCGGCAGACCATCGAGTCCCCAGCGAATCACGACAAAGTTGGTGCCCCAGACAAACACAACCGACAGGGCAAGAAGAAGATGGGAATAGGACAAAGAGAAGGCTCCGATGGCAGGGCGGGCAAGTATAGAGCGCGCAGATACTGTGGCACACTTTCCCATCGGCAAGTCTTAAATCAAGGGAAGGATGATATGCAAAGTGGAGGAGAAGCACTTCGTTTACTCATCATCGGCCTGGCTCTTTTTTCCGCCTTGGCCGTCAACGCAGGACTGCTGGTGACCCACCCGTGTCGGGTACAGGGCATGCCCAACGAGTTGCGGTGCGGCATGGTGCAGCGTCCACTCGACCCGACACAAGCAGGCGGGACCCGGATTGAAGTGCACTACATGGTGGTACCCGCCATGGCGCGCAACAAGCAGCCTGATGCGGTGTTGCTGTTGGCCGGTGGCCCCGGACAGAGCGCCATCGATGTGGCGCCCACGGTCATGTCACGGCTGGCCCGACTCAACAACCGGCGCGACCTGGTCTTTATCGATCAGCGCGGGACTGGCCGATCTGCTCCCCTGCAATGTGCCGATGAGTCACGCCTGCCTATTGGGCAAGCCCTGGACCCGGCGCAACAGTTGGAGCGACTGCAGCGCTGTAGAGAAGCCCTGGGCAAATTGCCGCACGGAGATCTGCGCTTTTACACGACGACACTCGCCATGCAGGATTTTGACGCGGTGCGTGAGCAACTGGGTGTTACGCAATGGAATTTGATCGGCGCGTCGTATGGCACGCGCGCGGCACTCGAATACATGCGCCAGTTTCCGGACCAGGTGAGACGCACCGTTATGGACGGCGTGGCGCCACCGGACATGCTGTTGCCGGCGAGTTTTTCCACTGACAGTCAGATCGCGCTGGACAATCTATTCAGCGCATGCGAGAAAGATATCCAGAGCGAGAGAGGGTGTGCAAAGCGCTATCCCCGCCTGCGCCTGGAGTGGAGCAACTTGTTGAAGAGTCTGCCGCGCAACATCAGCGTGAGCCATCCCGTAACGGGTCTGACGCAGACTTTTACTCTGACCGGTGATGCCGTGCTGCGTTCGGTGCGCTCGCCCTTGTATGCGCCGGCGTTGGCGGCTGGGCTGCCTGCGGCCATCCACGCGGCGGCGCAAGGACATTTTGAAGGTCTGATCGGTTTGTCGAGCGCATTGGGCAGCAAAAAGTCCAGTCGGCTGGCGATGGGTTAGATTATGTTAATGCTAAACGTGGAGGTAAACCAGTCACTGGCTTTGGAGCAAAAAAGAATCGTCGATATTTAGAAACTGATGTTTTACCGGACAATTTTATAGAGCTTTGGATGGCTAATGTTGCAAAACACGCGAAGCTAGATTTTAGTATCATATCATATGAAAATTGGAAAAATGTTCGTGCCATGTGGGCTGAAATGGAAAAATATTGGAAAGTTAAAAATATGATTGTCTGGCACATTCCAACAAGGAACCAAGCCTTTGCCGCGAAGTATAAGTTCTTCTCCAAAT
>JBBQZA010000340.1:0-3969 GCA_038208175.1 Burkholderiales bacterium | reverse complement strand
CGAGACACACAGCTCGCGCGCCGGGGGGCCTCCGGCGGCCGGGCAGGGGCCTGCATGACTGCAACACAGCAGACTAAACCCCAACCCTCTCAACGTCCACTTTTAACCCGGTCAAGCCGAACAGCAGAAGTTACCAATTCAAGCCAGCTTCAGGCCCATACCTGGATTGGAAAATACTCATGGTTTTACGACATGGCAGCCGGCTAGCGACAAAAATAGGCCTGAACGACCTGTGTGCCATTGTGCTTGACGACGGTAAACGCATCGATGCAATCCGTAGTGGTGTCCAGCCGCTCATACACGGCTACCGACGAGTCCGACGAGCGTGCCGGAATGCTCATGACCAGCCGAGGCGAGCCATACGCCTGGAGCAGATTTTTGTACGGCTGACCGGCCCAGGTTTGCTGCATATGCTTTTCCCGTAATTCGCGAGGATGCGGGGGTGCTTTGACGACCCTGACTTTACTGGGGGCCTCGGGCTGCGCAACCGGAGCGTCGCAGCATCCTGCCAGCAGCAGCGCGCTGGCAAACGGCAGGCACAAACGCAAAGAACAGAAACTGGACGTCATGATCGTCTATTCCGCTTAATACTTGACTAGCGCAGTGACTAGCCGCTCAACCCTCTGCAAAGCTGCATGCGCCTGAGGTTGGATTCAGAAAACTAGGCTGTTGTGAATACAGGGTTTTACTCTGCCATTGCACGGCAACTGAAAAAAGTATTACGATAAAAGAAGGATGATAGTTTTGCTCAGTAGCCCATGTGGATAGGGCATGAAAAGCTATTAAAAACATAGCAACCGGTATTCCCGACAGGAATGACGCCATGGCTTGCGGTCCGGCGTTTCACTTCAATATGTCGCCAAGGCACAAATATTTCATCTCCAGATACTCTTCCATGCCGTGGCGCGAGCCTTCGCGGCCCAGGCCTGACTGCTTGACACCACCGAAAGGAACGTGCTCGGTGGCGATCACGCCGGCATTGATGCCGACCATGCCGTACTCCAGCGCTTCGGCAACGCGGTAGATGCGGCCGATGTCGCGGCTGTAAAAATAGCTTGCCAGTCCGAATTCGGTATTGTTGGCCGCATCCACCGCCTCCTGCTCGTGGATGAAGCGGAACACGGGCGCGAACGGGCCAAAGGTTTCTTCCCTGGCGCAAAGCATGTCGGCATTCGCTTCCGAAATCACCGTAGGTTCGAAAAACTGGCCTTCGAGCTTGTGCCCGCCGGCCAGCAGTTTACCTCCCTTGGCGAGCGCATCCTGCACATGGCGCTCGACCTTCTTAATGGCTGAGTCTTCGATCAGCGGGCCCTGGCCCACGCCGTCCTCGAAGCCGTTGCCGACCTTCAGTAATTTGACCTTGGCGGCGAACTTCTGCACGAATTCCTCGTACACGCCTTCCTGAACATAGATGCGGTTGGCGCAGACGCAGGTCTGGCCGGCGTTACGGTATTTACTCGCCATCGCGCCTTCCACGGCCGAGTCGATGTCGGCATCGTCGAAGACAATGAAGGGTGCGTTACCGCCGAGTTCCAGCGACAGTTTCTTCACTGATGGCGCGCTCTGCGCCATCAGGATGCGGCCGACTTCGGTCGAGCCGGTAAAGCTGATGTGCCTCACAACGTCGCTGGCGCAAAACACCTTGCCGATGGCGATTGAATTGTCGCTGTCGGCGGTCAGCAGGTTCAGCACGCCGGCCGGAATGCCGGCGCGCAATGCCAGCTCGGCCGCCGCCAGGGCCGTCAGCGGCGTCAGTTCGGCCGGCTTGATGACGACGGTGCAGCCCGCGGCCAGCGCCGGCGCGACCTTGCGGGTGATCATGGCGAGCGGGAAATTCCACGGCGTGATGGCGGCGCAGACGCCGATTGGCTGCTTCAGCACCATCAGGCGGCGGTTGTTGTCGAACTGCGGCAGCGTTTCGCCGTTGACGCGTTTTGCTTCCTCGGCAAACCATTCGACAAAACTGGCACCGTAGGCGACTTCCCCCTTGGCTTCGGGAAAAGGCTTGCCCTGCTCGGCAGTCATGATGCGACCCAGGTCTTCCTGGTTGGCCATGAGCAGCTGGTACCACTTCATCAGGATGGCGTGGCGCTCCTTGCCGGTCTTGCCGCGCCAGGCGGGCAGGGCGGCGTTGGCTGCGGCGATGGCGGCTTGGGCATCCAGTGGCCCGAGATTGGCGACGTCGGCGAGTTTGCGGCCGGTGGAGGGATCGTTGACATCAAACCGGCTTGCGCCGGCCAGCCAGTGGCCGTTGACCAGGGCGTCGGTCTTGAGAAGGCTGGCATCGTTGAGTAGCGACAGGGGTGAAGTTTTCATGTCCATGGCGAGATTTTCCAGATCAGTTTGGGAAGGCAGGGGCAATCCGCCAGATTAACGCTTTTTCGGAAACCCGGCATGCCTGAATGCTTGTGCAGGCGTCGCCCAAGCGACCCGAAGAGCCTGCCGGGTGGCCTGATGCCAGCCGTGCCGCGTTTTCAGGGGTGCACAAAGCCGCCTAAAATCAGCGGCTTGCCCGCAACTGCGGCTGCGTGACACCGTTTCATCGTATTTCTTAAGAGTTGATCCCCACACCATGAGCACTGCCGACTTCACCGTTGCTGACATCCGCAAGACGTTTCTCGACTTTTTCGCATCCAAGGGCCACACCGTCGTGCCGTCCAGCTCGCTGGTGCCGGGCAACGATCCAACGCTGATGTTCACCAACTCGGGCATGGTCCAGTTCAAGGATGTGTTCCTCGGCACCGACAAGCGGCCCTATGTGCGCGCGGCGTCGGTGCAGGCCTGCCT
This sequence comes from Burkholderiales bacterium, assembly GCA_038208175.1. GTDB lineage: Bacteria > Pseudomonadota > Gammaproteobacteria > Burkholderiales > Burkholderiaceae_C > Rhodoferax. The sequence continues at coordinate 1,182 of JBBQZA010000340.1, read as the reverse complement.
GCGTGCCGGCGGCAAGCACAACGACCTGGAAAACGTTGGCTACACCGCGCGCCACCACACCTTTTTCGAGATGCTCGGCAACTGGAGTTTTGGCGACTATTTCAAGCGCGACTCGCTGAAGTGGGGCTGGGAGCTCCTGACGCAGGTCTACAAGCTGCCGGCCGAGCGCTTGCTGGTCACGGTGTATATCGACGACCAGGAGGCCTACGATATCTGGACCCAGGAAATCGGCCTGCCGGCTGAGCGCGTGATTCGCATTGGCGACAACAAGGGCAAGAAGTACGCGTCCGACAATTTCTGGATGATGGCCGACACCGGCCCGTGCGGTCCCTGCAGCGAGATTTTCTATGACCATGGCGAGCACATTCCCGGCGGCCCGCCCGGCAGCCCCGGCGAGGATGGCGACCGTTTCATTGAAATCTGGAACCATGTTTTCATGCAGTTCGACATGCAGTCCGATGGCAGCCTGGTCAGGCTGCCCGCGCCTTGCGTCGATACCGGCATGGGGCTGGAGCGCCTGGCCGCCATCCTGCAGCATGTGCACAGCAATTACGAAATCGATATTTTCGATGCGCTGATCAAGGCAGCGTCGCGCGAAACCGGCGAACAAGACCTCGGCAACAAGTCGCTGCGCGTGATTGCCGATCACATCCGCGCCACCGCGTTTCTGGTCAGCGACGGCGTGAATCCGTCCAACGAAGGGCGCGGCTACGTGCAGCGCCGCATCATTCGCCGCGCAATCCGCCACGGCTACCAGCTGGGCAAGAAGACGCCTTTCTTTCACAATCTGGTTGCCGATTTGGCCCGGCTGATGGGCGACGCCTATCCGCGACTGGCTGGTGACGAAAAGCGCATCACCGCAGTACTGAAAGCCGAGGAAGAGCGCTTTTTCGAGACGCTGGAAATCGGCATGCAGATTCTTGAGAAAGAGGTTTATGGCGTACATGCAGGCGAGGTGATTGACAAGAAAAAACTGAAGAAATTGCCCGGTGGTACCGCGTTTATGTTGCACGATACGTATGGCTTTCCTCTGGATTTGACTGCTGACGTTTGTCGTGATTGGGGTGTCGAGGTCGACGAAGCCGGTTTTCACGCCGCGATGGACAAGCAGAGAAACCAGGCGCGCGCCGCCGGCAAGTTCAAGATGGACCGCGCTCTTGACTACAGCGGCGAAGGCAACGC
>JBBQZA010000339.1:0-4001 GCA_038208175.1 Burkholderiales bacterium | reverse complement strand
ATGCGCATGGCGTCGACCAGCGAAGGTGGCAGTACCACGTTGCCCACTTTCTTGCTTTCGCTCTCGATGAAAACCGGCCGCGCGGGATCGAAACCACGCAGTGTCTGCCAGATCAGCGTATCAAAGCGTTTTTGCGTCGGTTGCGCCAGCCCGGGTATCGCGCCCAGCACCGAACTGCGATGGTTCGCCAGCGCCTCCAGATCGATGACCTGCGCTCCCTGTGCCGCCAGCGCCTGCAGCAGCCGCGTTTTGCCCGATCCGGTGGTGCCGCAAATGACGCGCCAGTCCAAAAGGCTCACCCATTTTGGAATGTCTTGCACCACGGCAGCGCGAAAAGCCTTGTAGCCGCCTTCCAGCAGCGTCACCCGAAAACCGATTTGCGACAGAATCAGCGCCAGCGAACCGCTGCGCTGGCCACCGCGCCAGCAGTAGGCCAGGGGCTTCCAGTCCTTCGGCTGGTCCAGCAGTTTGCGCTCGATGTGGGCGGCAATATTGCGTGCTGCGAGCGCCGCACCGCGTTTTCTGGCTTCGAACGGATTGACCTGCACGTACAGCGTGCCAATGGCGTGTCGCTCCTCGTTGTTGAGCGTCGGCCAGTTGACGGCACGCGGCAGGTGGTCGAGTTCAAACTCGGCTTCGCTGCGGGCATCGATGATGCAATCGAAGTCATGCAGGCGATGCAACAGGTCGCTGGCCGCAAGGGTGGCAAGGCTCATTTCAGCAGTTTCTGCAGTTCGGGCCAGACATTGTCGAGTATCAGCGCTTGCGCCTCGGCCGCCGGGTGAATGCGGTCGGCCTGAAACCAGCGGTTGCTGTCGGGCACGTCGGCAATGCCTTTGAGCAGGAACGGCACCAGTGCCGCCTTGTTGGCCTTCGCCACACTGGTAAACAGCGCTACAAAGCGTTGGCTGTAATCCTGGCCGTAGTTGGGCGGCATCTGCATGCCGATCAGCAGCACCCTAGCGCCACTCTTTTGCGCCGCTTGTGTCATCTGGTTCAGGTTGTCCTTGGTCATCTCCAGTGGCAAGCCGCGCAGCGCGTCGTTGCCACCGAGCTCAATGATGACGTGGCTGGGATGGTGTTGCGCCAGCAGTGCGCCCAGGCGCGAGCGACCGCCGGAACTGGTGTCGCCGCTGATGCTGGCGTTGACCACGGCGGCAGAATATTTTTGCGTCTTCAGGCGCTGTTCCAGCAAGGCGACCCAGCCGCTGCCCCGTTTCAGGCCATACTCGGCACTGAGCGAATCGCCCAGCACCAAAATAGTTTTGGCGGCAGGTAAAGCAGCTGCCGATAACCCTGTGACAAAGCCCGGTAACGCAGTCGCGATAAAGTGTCGTCGATACAATGAAAACCCCATGTCTGATTCGATTATTTCTGTTGAACACGTCTTCAAGTCGGTGACCGATTCCAGCGGCACGCTCGACATTTTGCGTGATATTGATTTCGCGTTGAAGCCACGCGAGACTGTGGCTATTGTCGGTGCCTCCGGTTCCGGCAAAAGCACCTTGCTGTCGATCATCGCCGGGCTCGATACGCCGACGCGCGGCAGCGTGCGGTTGGCGGGCCAGGATCTGTTTGCCGTGAGCGAGGACGAACGGGCCGCGCTGCGTGGTCAAAAAGTGGGTTTTGTGTTCCAGAGCTTTCAGTTGCTGGCCAACCTGACCGCGCTGGAAAACGTGATGCTGCCGCTGGAACTGGCGAATCGACGCGACGCGCGCAAAGCAGCCAGCGAGATGATGGCGCGGGTGGGCTTGTCAGAGCGCCTGGGCCACTATCCCAAAGTGCTCAGCGGCGGCGAACAGCAACGCGTGGCACTGGCACGCGCCTTTGTCATGCAGCCGGCCCTGCTGCTGGCCGATGAGCCCACCGGCAGTCTCGACTTTGCCACCGGCGAAAAAGTGATGGAGCTGATGTTCGAGCTCAACCGCGAGCAGGGCACCACGCTGGTCCTGGTGACGCACGATGACGCCATTGCCCGGCGCTGCGATCGGCGTATCACGATTGAGGCGGGGCAGCTTGTTGATTCGTCGTCGGTTTCGTAAGACAGGCAGACTAAGACATGCAGACGCCTTGGGTTAGGCGGGTGGCGTGGCTTGCGGACTCCGGCCCCTGCATCACAGCCTTTTTCAGGGCGCGTTGCAGGCGTTCCTCGAATAGGTGATGGCGGCGCTCCACGCCACTGTGCGGATCGATCGAGAACGTGGGCGACGGAAACATCCAGAACCAACCCCATGTGTCCCCCACCCTCGGATATTTGACTTCCAAAGCGTGGGGGGTGTCCACACCGCCGCGCTGCGCCTGCCGATCAGCCTCCCACAGGCTGCGTGCGGTCAGCATCTGCCGCCGCAACGCGCTTTCAATTGAATGCGGCAGCATCACCACCCGGTCTTTATTGCCTTTGGCCTCGCGCACAACAATGACGATCAAAGTCCACATCCTTGACGCGCAGGCGCAGGCACTCCACCAAGCGCATGCCAGTGCCGTACAGCAAGCGTGCCAGCAGCGCGGTGGTGCCTTCCATCTGCGCCAAAAGACTTGCGACCTCGTCCTTGGTCAATACAGTCGGAATGCGCTTGGTTTGATGGGGTCGGCCAATATTGTTAAGCCAGGGCAAATCGATGTTAAGCACTTCTCGGTACAAAACAGGATGGCGCTGAGTGCCTGGTTGTGCGTGGAGGCTGATACCTTTCGCTCGTTGGCCATCATTGACAGAAACGCCTCTACGTCCTGCACGCCCATGTCTCTCGGGTGGCGCATGCCGCCGGGTTGGGTTGCACTCCATCGGACGAAAAATCGCACCCAATACAGGTAGGCCTTCTCCGTCTTTAAGCTATAGTGCATGTACCGAACCCGCTCACGCACCTGATCGAGCAAGCGGGCAGACTGTAGAGGAGGCGCACCGGGTTTCATGAAAAATGGCTCGTTGGGGGAATCTGTGGGTAACTTTTGATAGATTTTTGGTTCAGCGAGTCTGGCTTTCGATCTCGGCAGTTACCGCGCCCGCCGTGGACAAGTCATCTGCCCACAGGACAAGCCTATGGACAGCCGCTACGCGGTGCATGACTTGCCCACCGCTCCCCGGCTTGGTGCCTTCGGCCTGACGCGCTTGCGCTTGCCAACAGCCGTTGAGATAGAAGTCAACCCAAACAGCCCAATACAGCGGCACCTACCCTATGGTGCGCGATGGCTAGCCCTGGTTACTGTTGACGTGTGCTGCCAAAAATCGATTGAGTTTTTTGCAGGTCGAGTCAAACGAGCGCTGCTCTTGCTCGGAGAACCCACCATGGATTAGCGGCCCTTCGTCGTTGGCGACGACCTCACGAATCAACTCGCCAACTACGCGCTTGCGAAGCTTGGGTGTCTCATTGATATCGCGAATGATTTCGCCCCCGAGCAGCCACAGGTTGTCGCGGTGCAGGTTGCGGGTCTTGCGTGACAGTCCCTGAGCCAGAAGATCGAGCAAGAACGGCGTGAACAAAGCCACGATTTGCGTACCTGGGATCACGTCACGTTCTTCTGCACACCAGCTTGTCGCCCAGGTTGCTAAATCCGGGCAGTAGGTTGCCAAGTCTGGCGCGACTACGATGGCGTCCAATTCTTCCTTGAGTTTCTTTGGCATGCGTCTGATCTCGATATTGAACCAGTGTTACCACTTTCCAGGCTTCGTCTACGTCGTCGCACGTCTGAACAAGTCCAGCAAAAGTATCGAAGTCGAGGTGCGCGAACGAAGCAATTCCAAAGGGAAATGCTCCATCTGCATGAAGCCAGCTGCGACCTACGACCATCAAACTGTCAGGCGCTTTGAGTTCGTGCCCTTCTGGGGCTTCATGGTTTTCTTACTGTACCGCATGCGCCGGGTGAGTTGCCCGCAGTGTGGCGTGAAGGTCGAAGCCGTGCCATGGGGTTGTGGCAAACACCAGATGACCACCGCCTATGTCCTATTCCTGGCGCACTGGGCCAAGAAGTTGTCGTGGAAGGAAGCAGCCCAGTCGTTCTTCACC
>JBBQZA010000338.1:0-4007 GCA_038208175.1 Burkholderiales bacterium | reverse complement strand
CTCTTTAAAGCGGCTGTTCACGTCGTCCATGCCGTAGGTGTAGTAGCCCATGTCGCCACTGATGGCGAGGCCGCGGGCGCTGCCGTAAGGCGCGTTGTCGACGGCCGCGCTGGCGGCGGCTTCTTCTGCCCTGGCTGACTGGGCCACCAGGCCCAGGGCCACGGCCATCATCAGATAGCGTGCCGGTTTCATGTTAAGCATGTTGTTCTCGCTTTCCGCCCTGTGGGCGATGTTCTTCTGGAAGGAGCGTGGTCGTGGCTGCACTAACTAAATGGCCAAAAACCGGCTCTTATTCCACAGTGCAGAAATAGACGTGAAATAGGGGAATAAAGAAGGGCCAAGCGGCACCCAATGGGTTCAGCTCCAGCTGACCTTGATGACGCCTTTCATGGCAGCCACCCGCGCCACCGAGCCCGCCTGTATCTCGGCGACGTGGTGATTCTTGGTCTTCACATCAAAGCGCATGGTCCGGAGCCGCTTCAGCCCGTCATACTGCAAGCCCACGGGCTTGAGGTGGGCCCCAAAGCCCAGGGCCTCGACCGCTTTCTGCACCTCGTCCTGGGACGGCCCTTTTGCCACGACCCAGACCTCCAAATGCGCGTAGCGGTCGCTGAGAATCCTGCGCTCTGCCGCCGGCAGGATGAAGAGGGCCAGCAAGACGGCCGCAAAACCCATCAAGCCCAGGCTGATGAAACCCGCGCCAAAGGCCATGCCTAAAATGGAGCTGAACCAGAGCACCGCCGCCGTGGTCACGCCATAGACGGCGTTGTCCTGCTGGATGATGACCCCGGCCCCCAAAAAGCCCATGCCCGCCAACACCCCAGCCGCCAAACGCGCTGGATCTGGTCGCCAGTTCATGCCCGTCGTGCCGCTGATGGCAAAGAGGTGCTGGGAGAGCATCATCACCACCGCCGACGCCATGCAGACCAGCATGGTGGTGCGCATGCCCGCCGCCCGCCCGTGCTGCTCACGCTCGTAGCCCAGCACCAGACCCAGCAGCAAGGCCAGCGACATGCGTAAGCTCATCTCTTGCAGGGTCAATTCGTTCATGGGTTCTCCTGGGGAGTGTCGGCGTCTGGCACCATCTTACAACTGCATCGGCGTTCGTGCGCCATCAATAGCCGTCCAAAGCGGCCACGGCAGCCTTGCATGCAGAAGGGGTGCGGCAGAGAATACTTTCAGTCCCCCATTTTTTGGCATTTCCTGATGACGTGAAAAAGCGCATCTATCTGGATCATGCAGCGACCACGCCGATGCGCCCACAAGCGGTGGCGGCGGTGGTGGACGGCATGGCGCGCTGGGCGAACCCGTCCAGCCCGCATGCGGAAGGGCGGGCGGCACGGGCGGCGCTGGAGGAGGCGCGGGCGCGGATCAAGACTGCGCTTGGCTGGGCGGGTGAACTAATCTTTACCAGCGGCGCGAGCGAGGCTTTGTGGATTGCGCTGAACCGGGCCAAGGTTGACCGGCGCATCGTAAGCGCGGTGGAGCATGACGCAGTGTTCCGCGCCGCCCCGGGGGCCGATGTGCTGCCAGTCGTTTACGGCGAGCCTGACGGCGATGCGCTGGCGAAATATCTCGCCGCGCCGGGCAAGGCGATTATCGCCATTCAGAAGACCAATGGCGAAACGGGCACGCAGATCATCCCCTATCAGCACCCCGCTACAATCGACCTGATTCGCGATGCCGGGGCGCTGTTGTTGAGCGATTGTTCGCAATCGGCGGGCCGGTACCCACTACCTGATGCTGATCTGGTCGTTGTGTCAGGGCATAAATTAGGTGGTCCGCCGGGAATCGGCCTGTTGCTGGTGCGCGATCTGGCGGTGCTGGAACCGGTGGGCGGGCATGAGTTCGGCTACCGGATGGGCACGGAGAATTTGCCGTCCGTACTCGGGCTAGCGGCTGCGCTGGAGGCTGGCGGGCTGGATAGCTGGCAGAGCAATGTCGACCAACGCTTTGCGTTGACTGATGTTTTCAATGCATCGGGGGATGTGATCGCGCCGGGCGCGCAATCGTCGCACGTTTTTGCCGTGGCGATGCCCAACCTGTCCGCCGCCGCGCAATTGATCCGGTTCGACGCGATGGGGTTTGCCGTATCGGCGGGCAGTGCCTGTTCATCGGGTACGCTGAAGCGCAGCCGGGCGCTGGCCGCATTCGGCGTGGATGAGGATACCGCCAGCCGGACGATCCGGGTGAGCTTTGGCTGGAACACCACGCCTGCAGAGATTGACGCGTTTCTTGGGGCGTGGCTCGAAGTTGCGCATGACGCGGTGACGCGCGCGCCGTGATCTATCTCGATTATCAGGCGACGACCCTGCTTGCGCCCGAAGCTTTTGAGGCGATGGTACCCTGGCTGCGCGATCATCCTGCCAATCCGCATTCGTCGCACGCCTCCGGCCGGGCAGCAAAGGCGGCAGTTGAGGTAGCGCGCGATCAGGTGGCGGCCTTGTTGCCAGCGGGTGGGTCACTTGCCTTTACCAGCGGCGCGACGGAAGCGCTGAATTGGGCGATCAAGGGAACGAGTGGACCGATCGTTACGGTCGCCACCGAACATGCAGCAGTGCTGGATACTGTGCGCGCCAGCGGTCGCCCAAGCACGGTCTTGCCGGTCGGGTCCGACGGGTTGGTCGATGTGGAGGTCGCTCGCACCGCGATGGCAAAGGGCGTTGGGCTCGTGGCTGCAATGCTCGTCAATAACGAGACCGGGATCATCCAACCCATTGCCGATATCGCAGCGACGGCGCGCGCGGCTGGCGCGCTGATGCTGGTTGACGCTGTGCAGGGCTATGGCCGCGTCGCCATTCCCGAATGTTGCGACATTATTGCGATCTCGGCCCATAAAATCCATGGTCCAAAGGGCATTGGCGCTTTGTGGGTTCGGGATGGGATAAGCCTTGAACCGCTTCTTCACGGGGGCGGGCAGGAGGCGTTGGGGCGATCAGGCACGTTGTCGCCCGCGCTTTGTGCGGGGTTTGGCACTGCCGCCCGGCTAATGGCCGAGAGGGCCGAATCAGACCGCGCCCATGTCGCTCATCTGTTCGGCATGGCGCGTCAGCGCTTTGGCACCAGCTGGCAGATCAACGGATCGACCGAGCATCGCTACCTTGGTAATCTCAACATCCGGCGTGACGGGCTGGACGTGGCGCGGCTGGTGTCCGATCTGCGCGATATCGCCTTTTCTGCCGGGTCGGCCTGTGCCAGTGGGTCGGGCCGGGCGAGCCATGTGTTGCAGGCAATGGGCTTGACCGAAGCCCAGGCCCGATCGAGCATTCGGCTCGGCTTTGGGCGATACAACACGCAAGAGGAATTGATGACCGCGATTGACCGCATCATGGCCGCCGCCACTGCGCAGGACAGCATGGCATGATCCGCGTTCGCTTTATCGCTACCGACGGATCGGTGCGGGAGGTTGAGGCGCAGGCTGGCGACCGGTTGCTCGATATCGCTCAGGCCGATGGCCAGCCGCTGGAGGGCACGTGCGAGGGGCAGATGGCCTGTTCGACCTGCCACGTCATCATCGACACCGACGATTTCGCCAAGCTGAAGCCCGCGCGCGAGGAGGAAGAGGATATGCTTGACCTTGCCATGGGTGCAACGCGCAACAGTCGGCTGGCGTGCCAGATCTGGCTGGATGCTGCGTGGGATAACCTGACGGTCAAGATGCCGCGCGAAACGCGGAACATGCAGGGCCGCTAACCATTACGCCTTCACTGCCTTTCGCACGCGAAGGAGTATTAGATGATGAAACTCACCGCCATCCTATCGGCCGGCTTGATCGGCGCAGCCGCCATGCTGATGCCCACCAGCAGCGCTGTGGGCATGGAACCACAAACGCAGCCAATCGCGCACCAGGGACAACAGGCGCGCCATTCTGAGCGACGCGTGGTTGTTACGCGGCGTACCCACACGGTGACGCGTCACAATGGCTGGCGGAACTACCGCACGCGCCGGGTGTGCAAAGTAACGTATCGTAATCACCAGCGCATCCGGCGCTGCCGCACGATCCGCGT
>JBBQZA010000337.1:0-4032 GCA_038208175.1 Burkholderiales bacterium | reverse complement strand
TTGAGCCAGAGGTCGTCCCACCAGGCCATCGTCACATAATCGCCAAACCACATGTGTGCCAGTTCATGCGCCTGGACCGAGACAAAGCGGCGTTTGAAGTCAACGCTTTCCTCGTCCGGTCTGGCCAGCAACACGCGTGAGGCAAAAGTGACCAGCCCGGGATTTTCCATGGCGCTGAAATTGAGCGTGATCGGCAACGCCATCACATCAAGCTTGTCGTAGGGGTAACTCGTCCCAAAATAGCGTTCCAGCTCGGTCAGAATCGCAGGCGTCATGCTGGCCGCGTAGCGCGCCTCGGCAGCGCGCCCACGCGGCGTGATGAAGCGCAAGGGCGTAGAGCCCACCTTGCCTGCATTCAAAATGTCGAACGGCCCGACGCCAAAGGCAACAAGATAGCTGGGCAGCGGTTGGGTGTCCAAAAACTCAACCCGCTTCATACCGCCTGGCAGCGCCACTTCGCGCGCTATCGCGGTATTGGCAACGGCGCTGAGTTTTTCCGGAATCGTCAGCGACAGCCGCCATGGCACTTTCCAGGCCGGCTCATCAAATGCCGGAAAAGCGCGCCGCGCATCGCTGGCCTCAAACTGCGTAAAAACATACCAGTCGCCGCCCTCCTTCTGCCGGAACAAACCCTGGCTACCCTTGTCGTCGATGCGGCCGCTAAACACCAGGTGCAACTCCCCCTGCCCGGCAGGGACCGACTGTGAAAAAGTGAGGTCAAGAAACTTGTCCTTGCCGGCGCTGGCAGGAGTACTGGCCACGTAGGTCCGACCGGACATGGTCAACTCGGCAGCGCTGACACTGATGTCGCTCGCATGCAAACGGATTGATCGCGTCCCGGTTTTGACATCAAGCGCAATCGTCACCTCACCGCTGTGGTTTGCCTGGTCCGGATCAATCGTCAAGGCAAGACGATAAGACAGCGGAGCCACGCCGTCCGGCAAGCGCATCGGCAGCGTCTGGGCTGCTGCCATCGTCGGCAGCGCAGCCAGCAAAAGCAAAGCTATATTGTTAGACCAACTCATGATTTTTCGAAGCCTCTAAACAGAGATTGACCAGGCCCGAATATAATCCCCTCCGTTCGATACCGGAGAGATGGCAGAGTGGTCGAATGCGCCGGACTCGAAATCCGGTATACGGTCAAACGTATCCAGGGTTCGAATCCCTGTCTCTCCGCCAGTTCAAAGACTTCCAACTTGCTATCGCCAAGTTGAAGCCGCACGCAGCCTCGCACCACGCGGGGCTTTGCGCATATAGCCCCTGACTTTTTTCGGCGAGGTACGGAGGTTGGTGTTTTTCGAGCATTTCAGTTTTTTGCGCCGTACCGAGTAGCAGTCGAGTTGGCAAAGTGGTGGGTCATGGTTTGCGAAATAGCGACTATGGCTGACGTGGAAAAACTGTTGTTCGCGAACGTGGCTGACGTGCCCTATGGCGACGGTGACGACTTGGCCGTCAACGTCCGCCGTGCTGCGATTCCGGAAGCACAGATTGAACGGCAGAATTCACGCTAACGAGCACAACCTACCTCTCAGAACTTTGCTCAATTGCAATCATTCGCGTCGGGTTATCGGCACCTCTGTCGGCACCTCTTGACGTTTGTCAGATTTCAGTAGCCAATCTGTTCTCGGCGACCAAATCCGAGGCAACTAAGACAACTGAAGGGAAAGACATGAAATTGACAGCCTGTGTCATCCAAAACTCGTCGGTACTGCTTGACACCCCTGCAACAATAGAGCGCACTGTCTCTCTGATGAAGCAAGCAGCCGCTCAGGGAGCGCAACTTGTGGTGTTTCCTGAAGCCTTTATCGGCGGCTATCCCAAGGGAGCAGATTTCCACATCTATCTTGGAGGACGCACTGTTGAGGGACGCACCGAGTTCAAGCGTTATTTTGACGCAGCCGTATCCGTCGACGGACCGGAAATTCAGTGTTTGGCCAAGGCAGCAGTGCAGCACAAGCTGTACGTGTGTGTTGGCATCATCGAGCGCGAAGGGGGAACTCTTTATTGCACTGCTGTCTACCTGGGTCCGAATGGACAGGTTCTCGGCAAGCACCGCAAACTCATGCCAACGGCGCTTGAGCGACTGATCTGGGGTTTCGGTGATGGTTCGACACTTCAAGCGGTAGACACGCCGTTTGGAAAGATGGGCGCAGTGATCTGCTGGGAGAATTACATGCCGGCACTGCGCATGGCCATGTATCAGCAAAGGGTCGCCCTCTACTGTGCTCCCACGGCGGATGACCGGGATACATGGGTTGGCACGATGCAGCACATCGCGATGGAAGGACGTTGCTTCGTGCTTTCCTCTTGCCAGTACCTGAAGCGAGCCGATTTCCCGTCCGACCGAATCAACAACTGTTTGCCCGAGGCGCCCGAAACGGTCCTGATGCGCGGGGGCAGCGTGATCATCGATCCGCTGGGACAAATTTTGGCAGGCCCGGTTCGCAATCAAGATGCAATTCTGACGGCTGAACTCGACCTTGATGCTATACCCATGGCACAGCTCGATTTCGATGTGGTGGGCCATTACGCGCGACCGGATGTGTTTTCGCTCCAGGTCAATACCTCTGTGCAATCTGCGGTCTCATTTGTCCAGAACGCAGGCACCTGAATTGCTGCAAGCCAGTACCTGAAATCGGGGGCAAAAGACCCGCTCCAAGCTGTGGGGCGCCGACCGACCATCAACTGCCCGTCTCGGTCGTCAGCAATGCTGAGTAAGCGGGTACACAACTTGCCATGCCGAACTCAGGCATTCGATCAAAATCGGATCGACAGACGATGCCCGTTGGGGGGCAGCAAACTGGCGGCCAGCGGTCATTCGTACGACGAAATGGTCCGCCATAGGCAGCAAATTCAGAACTTGCTAGACCAAGTCGCCCTCCAGATTTCAATTGGACACTGATCCTGATCAATAAAGTGCAAGGACATAATCAGCGCACACCATTGACAATTGAGCGACTGGGAGGTGGTTGGCCAAACTGACTACTACCCAGTTCGTCGCTAGGTTTTTTCTCGCCATCATCACAGGGCGAAAATCGAGCAGACGTTCGTTGGTAGCGCAATTCGGGTGGTAAGTATGTTTCGACTTGTAAACAGGTTGGTTGTGCAAATAGCAACCCTTTGGCTTCTCTTCCTTTGCGCCGGTGCGGGGGCAGGACAAGACCCAAAGCCTGTGCTGATTGGTCTGGACGGTGAATTTGGCCACATCAGCAGCACATCGGCTGAGGCCATTCGCCAAGGCATGCAGATCGCTATCGATGAAGTTAATCATTCTGGTGGCAGTGTTCTGCGGGCGCTTGATCCAAAGTAAGGCTGACGAGTTTTTGAACGGTTTTTTAGAAGGATTTGTATGTACTTGACTAGTTGGAAAATGCGGTTTCTCGCCACATCACTGGCGCTATTGTTGGCCGCCTGTGGCGGAGGTGACGATGGGCCGGGAAGCTCATACTCCTCCAGTGCAGCAGCGCCCTTGAGTAGCGGGGCTATCACCGCGGCAACCACTTTGACCGCGGGCGGCACAACCGTCACCCTTCCTTTGGCCACCAAGTTGATGGACTCCAGTGGTGCCGCGCTCAGTGGAGCGACCTCCACCCTCACGCTGACCAGCGCTGACAACAGCCGCTTCCTGCCTGCGGTGGCAGCGGCATTGCCCAGCAATCGCAACATGCTGGCCTTTATCGATCTGACGGTGACCGACGGCAGCAAGACGGTCAAGACGTTCAGCCAGCCGGCGGAAGTGGCATTGAACCTGACAGGTACCGGGGTTAGCGCGGGTGACGCGGTTGCGCTCTACAGCTTTGACGGAACAAGTTGGAGCGGTAGCCCCGAGGGGGTGGTCATTGTTGACGCGAGCCAGATGGCCCACTTCAGCATGCGCCACCTGTCTATCTGGGCGGCGTTGCGACCCACTTCGGCGCTGTTTCGTTCCAGCGCCTTTCTCGCAGATTTGTCCAACCTGACCAAGAGCTACATCCCGCCGCTCTTTTACACCAACCTGCCGGCAGTGAACACCACCCAGGCGGTCGCGATGGA
>JBBQZA010000336.1:0-4041 GCA_038208175.1 Burkholderiales bacterium | reverse complement strand
GTAGCTTCGGGAGCGGGACGACGCTGGTTCGAAGAACAAAGATGCGTGGGACATAATCGCGAAGCCTTTATCTGCGCGGAGACTCCATTTGTTTTCAATCATACAAGCCGCTGGCTGGCCGATCTGGCCACTGATTGCCTGCTCCATCCTGGCTCTGGCCCTTATCATCGAACGGTTTATCAGTCTAAAAACCGCAAGAATTGCGCCGCCCCAATTGCTCGAAGAGGTATTGAGCGTGACGCGAAGCTCAGTGCCTGCTCCCGAAGTGGTGAACCAACTGGCCAAGAACTCGGCCCTGGGTGAAGTGCTTGCCAGCGGATTACGGGCACTCAACAGCAATCCGCGCTGCAGCGCGGATGACCTTCGCTCGATCATGGAGGGGACCGGACGCATGGTCGCACACCGCCTTGAACGCTACTTGAGTGCGCTGGCCACCATTGCATCAGCGGCGCCGCTCATGGGCCTGTTTGGCACGGTCGTCGGCATGATCGAGATTTTTGGTTCTCAAGGTCCAACTGGCGCTGCCACCGGGGGTAACCCGGCACAACTGGCCCACGGTATTTCGGTCGCCTTGTACAACACCGCATTCGGCCTGATTGTCGCCATTCCATCACTCATTTTCTGGCGCTATTTTCGGGCCCGGCTTGACGCCTATCTGCTGACTCTGGAGTTGGCCTCCGAACGCCTGGTCCGCCACCTCACTACTTTACGGAAATAGGGCGACCATGAACTTCCGACCCCGATTTCGCGAAGAACCTGAAATCAACCTGATCCCCTTCATCGACGTGCTGCTGGTGGTTCTCATTTTTTTGATGTTATCCACCACCTACCGCAAATTCACCGAAATACAGCTCAATCTGCCGGTAGCTGACGCCCAGGCACAGCGGGACCACGCCAAAGAAGTGCTGATCAGCGTGAGCAGCGAGGGAGCTTATTCGGTCAACAAGGTACTGCTGAGGGACCGCAGCGTCGCTGCCCTGGCGACCGCTTTGCTGGAGAGCGCCAAAGCGGGCAAGGAGTCGGTGCTGATCATCAGCGCCGATGCCAGCGCCAAACACCAGGCCGTCATCTCGGTTCTGGAAGCTGCCCGCCGTGCGGGCCTGACGCAAATCACTTTTGCCGCACAGTCGTCCACCCCATCCGGGACAAAGTAAGCGATGAACATCGCAACGCAAACATCCACGTTGCAGCGCCTGTTGACGAGTGCCTGGACGCATCGGGGATGGCTGGCATGGCTTCTTTGGCCATTGGCTTTGCTCTTTGGTATTGCAACAGCGCTGCGAAGGGGATTGTTCAAGTTGGGTTTGTTCAGGACCGGCCAAGTACCGGTGCCCGTGATCGTGGTCGGCAATGTGGTGGCTGGTGGCTCTGGCAAGACACCTGTCGTCATTGCCCTGGTTCAACACCTGAAGGACAGAGGCTACCAGGTGGGTGTAATTTCACGCGGTTATGGTCGACGTACCAGGGATTGCAGAGAAGTGCATGCCAGCAGCAGCAGCGAGGAAGTAGGCGATGAGCCGGCACTGATCAGACGCAAGACCTCGGCACACGTTTTTGTTGCATCACGCCGCCTTGACGCGGCGCGCTCCCTGCTGAATCAATATCCTGGAACCCAAATCATCGTCTGCGACGATGGTCTGCAACACCTGCAATTGCAGCGTAATCTGGAAGTATGTGTATTTGACGACCGGGGTGTCGGAAACGGCTTTCTGCTACCAGCAGGTCCGCTGCGCGAGAAGTGGCCGCGCGCTGTTGACCTGGTATTGCACACTGGCGTGCGACCCACCTTTGCCGGTTTCACGGCGCCACGGGAGTTGGCGCGGTATGCACAACGCAGTGATGGCAGCCGGATTGCACTGGCCGATCTGCGCCTGCCCGGCGCAAAGCCCCTGCTGGCAGTGGCCGCCATTGCCAAGCCGGAAGTTTTTTTTACCATGTTGCGCAGCGCGGGTTTGCAGCCGGCTCGCACGCTCAGTCTGCCAGATCACTTTGACTTCTCAAACTGGTCGAGCCTGGATTACCAGGACTTCAGGCTTGTTTGCACTGAAAAGGATGCCGTCAAATTGTGGCCGCATGATCCCGACGCGCTGGCGATCCCACTACTGTGCACGCCTGAGCCCGCCTTCATGGCAAAGCTTGACGGCCTGCTGGCAGGCTTACCGATATCCCGATCAAGCTCAACGCTATCATCTCACCATGGACACACGACTTCTTGAATTGCTGGTTTGCCCGGTCACCAAAGGCCCTCTTGAATACGACCGCGAAAAGCAGGAACTAACGTCGCGCAGCGCGCGCCTGGCCTACCCGGTGCGTGATGGCATACCGATCCTGCTGGAGAGCGAAGCGCGTACCCTGACGGACGAGGAACTCGGACTTTGAGTTTTACCGTTCTGATCCCGGCCCGTCTGGCCTCGACCCGCCTGCCCAACAAGCCACTGGCAGACATCGGCGGCCTGCCGATGGTGGTACGCGTGGCACAGCGGATAACATCGCTTGCACATTCTGCAGGCAAGGTCCGCGTGCTGGTAGCGACCGACAGCAGCCAAATCGTCAGTGCTTGTCAAACCCATGGCATTGAGGCTCTGCTGACCTCTGCCGATCACCGGTCGGGCAGTGATCGTCTGGCCGAAGCCTGCCAGTTATTGAAGCTCGGTAACGATGAAATCGTCATCAATGTCCAGGGCGATGAACCACTGATTGAGCCAACGCTGGTGACGGCAGTGGCGGAGTTGTTGACGCGGCACCGAAGCGCGAGCATAAGTACCGCCGCGCATGCCATCGGCACGCTGGCTGAGTTCAACAACCCCAACGTCGTCAAGGTTGTGCTTGATGCCAGTGGCATGGCGCTGTACTTCAGTCGTGCAGCGATCCCGTTTCGGCGCGATCATCCGAATGTCCTGCCCGACCCAGCGCCGCTGCGCCACATTGGCATCTATGGCTACCGAGTCGGCTTCCTGCGTCAGTTTCCAAAGCTGGCACCGGCACCGATGGAAGCAAGCGAAGCACTTGAGCAACTGCGCGCCTTGTGGCATGGTTACCGGATCGCCGTTCACATCACCGAGCAGGCGCCCGGTCCTGGTGTAGACACCCCCGAAGACCTGGAGCGGGTACGCCGACTGTTCGCGTCTTGATCGACCCGGATGTAAGCCAGTCAAAAGGCGTGGCATGCTATTCTTCGACTCAATGCAGCATCCCGATCAACCCAGGAGAAAGTCGAAGTTGCTGGCCGATCTTCATTGACCTGAAAGACAATCATGAGACTTATTCTGCTGGGCGCACCTGGAGCTGGCAAAGGCACGCAAGCCACCTTCATCTGCCAGAAGTACGGCATCCCGCAAATTTCAACCGGTGACATGCTGCGCGCTGCCGTCAAAGCCGACACTCCACTCGGCATTGAAGCCAAGAAAGTGATGGACTCGGGTGCCCTGGTCAGCGATGACTTGATCATCAATCTGGTCAAAGAACGCATTGCCCAAGCTGACTGCGGCAACGGTTTCCTGTTCGACGGCTTCCCGCGCACCATCCCGCAGGCCGACGCCATGAAGGTGGCCGGCGTCAAGCTCGACTATGTGCTCGAGATTGACGTCCCCTTTGACGCCATCGTCGAGCGCATGAGCGGTCGGCGCTCACACGCGCCATCAGGACGCACTTACCACATCGTATTCAACCCGCCGAAGGTTTCGGGCAAGGACGATGTCACGGGCGAACCGCTGATCCAGCGCGATGATGACAAGGAAGAGACCGTCAAGAAACGTCTTGAGGTGTACCGTGCACAGACCCGACCCCTGATCGACTACTACGCCAACTGGGCCAAGGCCGAACCAGCTGCGGCGCCCAAGTACCGCACCATTAGCGGCAGCGGCGGCGTCGAGGAGATCAAGGCCAGTGCATTCGTCGCGCTGGCCAGCTGATAGGGCTCAGTAGCGCGCACTGCCTGGTGTGCGCGGAAACGGGATCACGTCACGCACATTGGACAGGCCGGTGATGTATGACACGGTGCGCTCGAAGCCGAGGCCGAAGCCGGCGTGCGGCACGCTGCCG
>JBBQZA010000335.1:0-4074 GCA_038208175.1 Burkholderiales bacterium | reverse complement strand
GACGAAGAGGCGATGTACTACGACGCTGATTTCATCCGTGCGCTGGAATACGGCATGCCGCCCACCGGCGGCTGCGGCGTCGGCCTGGACCGGCTGATGATGCTGTTGACCGACAGCGCCAGCATTCGCGATGTCATCCTCTTCCCGGCCCTGCGCCGTGAGGCCTGAGCGGCAATCCGGTCCCGCATGCGACAAAGCGCGGCAAGCTTCCTAGCAGAAATCTGCTCCATTTCGGGAGACAATCAAATCGAGTTTGCGTCAGATCAATAATTCGTTTTTTCGCGTCGGCTCGCCAACTGAGCTTAATGCTGTTTTTTTCATACAAACCAGAACCATGAAATTCCAAGGCACCCAAAACTACGTCGCCACCCAGGACTTGATGCTGTCCGTGAATGCCGCCATCACGCTGCAGCGTCCCCTGCTGGTCAAGGGTGAACCGGGCACCGGGAAAACCATGTTGGCCGAAGAAGTGGCGCTCGCGCTGAATTTGCCGCTGCTGCAGTGGCACATCAAATCCACCACCAAGGCACAACAAGGGCTTTATGAATACGACGCCGTGAGCCGCCTGCGAGACTCCCAGTTATCCGATCTGGATGGCGGCGAGCGTGTCAAGAATATCCACAACTACATCGTCCGGGGCGTCTTGTGGCAAGCCTTTACGGCCGAACAACAGGTGGCCCTGCTGATTGACGAAATCGACAAGGCCGACATCGAGTTTCCGAACGACCTGCTGCGTGAAATTGACCGCATGGAGTTCTATTGCTACGAGACCCGGGAATTGATCAAGGCTGTGCATCGACCGCTGGTCTTCATCACCTCCAACAACGAGAAAGAGCTGCCCGACGCCTTTCTGCGTCGCTGCTTTTTTCACTACATCAAGTTCCCCGATGCCGACACCATGAAAAGCATTGTGGATGTGCACTTTCCGGGCTTGAAGAAGGAACTGCTGACTGCGGCCATGAAAACGTTTTACGACGTGCGCAACTTGCCGGGCCTGAAGAAGAAGCCTTCCACCAGCGAACTGCTGGACTGGCTCAAGTTGCTGCTGGCGGAAGACATTCCCCTGGCGGCCCTGCAAACCAAAGATGACAAGGTCGCAGTGCCGCCGCTGGTCGGGGCTCTATTGAAAAACGAGCAGGATGTGACCTTGTTTGAAAAATTGGTCTTCATGCAACGGCACAACCGTTAACCAACTGGCATTGACAACATGGGCTACATTGAACCCGTCACGCTGAACGCCCGCGGCATTGAACTCGTGCCGCTGGCGCTGAACCACGAGGACGGCCTGCGCGCTGCGGCGGCAGACGGCGAGTTGTGGAAGCTGCGCGTGACCTCTGTCCCCGAACCGACGCAAACCCGCCAGTACATACTCGATGCATTGGCCATGCGCGAAGCCGGCAGCCGATTTGCCTTCGCCGTGCTCGAAGCCACCACTGGCACGGTACTGGGTTGCAGCAGCTACCACGATATTTTGCCGGCCGTGAAACGCGTCGAAATCGGCTGGACCTGGTACGCCCGGCGCTGCCAGCGCAGCCACGTCAACTCGGTCTGCAAACTGTTGCTGATGACACATGCCTTCGAGACCCTGGGTAGCCATGTGGTGGGCTGGCGCACCGATAACTTCAACTTTGCTTCGCAGACTGCCATCGAACGACTGGGAGCCAAAAAAGACGGCGTCATTCGCGGTCACGCGCTGCGCCGCGACGGCACCATTCGCGACACCGTGATGTACAGCATGCGCAGCGGTGAATGGCCCGAAGCCAAGGCCCAATTGCTGTACCTGCTGGACCAGCCGCGCGCCTAGCACCCAAGCAAAACTGTCAAGGAGAACGCGCATGCTGATCGACTTCTTCTACACGCTGCGCTCGGCCAAATTGCCAGTATCGGTGAAGGAATACCTGACCCTGCTCGAAGCCTTGAAGAAGGGCGTGGTCGGCCCCAACGTGCCAAGCTCCAACGATGATGATGACGAGCCCAGTGGCTACAAGATTGATGACTTCTACTACCTGAGTCGCACAGCGCTGGTCAAGGATGAAAAGCATTACGACAAGTTCGACCGCGCCTTTGCCGCCTACTTCAAGGGCGTGGAGACGGTGGCCGACTTCACCCAAGAGATTCCGCTGGAATGGCTGCGCAAGAACCTGGAACTGAACCTCAGTCCGGAAGAACTTGCCAAGATCCAGAAGATGGGCTGGGAAGAACTGATGGAAACGCTCAAGAAGCGTTTTGAAGAGCAGAAGGAGCGCCACGAAGGCGGCTCCAAATGGATAGGCACCGGCGGCACCAGCCCGTTTGGCGCCTATGGCCAGAACCCGCAGGGCATTCGCATCGGTCAAGACAAAAGCCGCAACAAAAGTGCGGTCAAGGTATGGGACCAGCGCGCCTACAAGGACTACGACGACACACAGGAACTCGGCACCCGCAACATCAAGGTGGCGCTGCGCCGCCTGCGCAAATTTGCCCGCGAGGGCCACGAGGAAGAACTGGACCTGGACGACACCATCAAGTCGACCGCCGCCAACGCCGGCTATCTCGATATCAAGATGGTGCCCGAGCGGCACAACAACGTCAAAGTCCTGTTGCTGATGGACGTTGGCGGCACCATGGACGAGCACATCGCCCGGGTCGAGGATCTGTTCTCTGCCACCAAGACCGAGTTCAAGCACCTGGAGTTCTACTATTTCCACAATTGCGTCTACGACTTCATGTGGAAAAACAACCGGCGCCGCTTCGCGGAAAAGTTCGCCACCTGGGACATCATCCGCAAGTACAACAAGGACTACAAGCTCATCTTTGTCGGCGACGCCACCATGAGTCCCTATGAAATTCTGCAACCCGGCGGCAGCGTCGAATACAACAACGAAGAAGCGGGCGTCGAGTGGCTGCAGCGCTTGACCAAGGCCTTCCCCAAATTCACCTGGATCAACCCGGAACCGCAGGGCGTCTGGCAATACCGCCAGAGCATCAGCGTGATCCAGCAAATCATGAGCCAGCGCATGTATCCGCTGACCATCAAGGGCCTGGAAGAAGCCATGCGGCTGCTGACCAAATGAAATGCCTGCTGGCGGCGGCTTTGCTGGTCTGCCAGCCAGTCCTGGTCTGTGCCCAGGCGGTCCCCGCCAGCACGATCGCAGCAGCCACAGCCCCTCCGACCGCCGCCGCTTTCGCGTTCCAACTCGAGATTGACGCGCCGGATGAAGTTCGCTCCGTGCTGGAGCGCCATCTTGAATTGCAGCGCTACCGCGAGATGACGGATTTGCAGGATGACGAACTGGCACGCCTGCTGGTCGCCGCCCGGCAAAATGCCCAGGACCTGCTGGCCACGCTGGGTTATTTCTCGCCGGACATTCACATCGAACAGTCAAAGATTGACAGCGGCTCATCAGTACGCCGGGTCAAGCTCAGCGTGACGCCGGGCCTGCCAACGCAGGTGCGTGAGGTGCAGATTGAATTCAGCGGCCCGATTGCCAGCGACCCGCAGGCGCGCTCGCAGCGGCAACTGATTGAGGCCAACTGGTCGCTGCGAGCGGGCACGCGTTTTACCCAAACCGCTTGGGACGACGCCAAGCGGGAGGCACTGCAAGCGCTGACCCGGCAACGTTACCCGGCTGGGCAACTCTCCACCAGCCTGGCCGACATCGACCCCGACAGCCACAGCGCGCGCTTAGATGTCAAGCTGGATTCCGGCCCGGCCTACCGGCTCGGCGCCATCGTCGTCAGCGGCACGCAGCGCTACGACAACGAGTTGGTTACGCGACTGGCGCGGCTGCCACTCGGTGCGGACTACGAACAGGCCGAACTGGTGCAGGCGCAGCAACGCCTGACCGACAGCGGATTTTTCGACTCGGTCTTTATCGCGCTGGACACCTCCGGTGACCCGCAAGCCGCCCCGGTGCAGGTGCAGGTGCAGGAGGCACTGCTGCAAAAACTGGTGTTCGGTATCGGCGCCAGTACCGACAGCGGCGCCCGACTGTCGGCCGAGCACACGCACCAAAAAGTGCCCGGCATCGGCTGGCGCGCTGTCAGCAAGCTGTTGCTGGACCGAACGACGCGCTCCATTGGCAGCGAACAGAC